>CALMRM010000103.1 GCA_937871605.1 uncultured Terriglobus sp.
CTACACCGTTCCGCAAGAGAAGGGTGACCCTGGCCTGGACACCTGGGCAAGCCTGGACGCGGCACGCCACGGTGGAGCGCAAACGTGGATGACCGGCGCGTACGACCCTGATACCGACCTGTACATCTTTGGCACCGGCAATCCGACGCCTGCATACACGACCGGCAAGCGCGGTCCGGGCGACAACCTGTTTACCTGTTCGCTGGTCGCGCTCAAGGTAGACACGGGCAAGATGGCCTGGTACTTCCAGACGTCGCCGCATGACATGCACGATTACGACAGCGCGCAGGTGCCGGTGCTGTTCGACGCTCCCTGGCCCGGCAAAGACGGCAAACCAGGCAAGATGCGCAAGCTGGTCTCGACCGCAGCGCGTAATGGCTATTTCTTCACGCTGGATCGCGTGACCGGCGAGCACCTGCTGACCGCAAAGTACGGCACCGACACCAACTGGGCCAAGGGCGAAGTGGCCGCGGGCGGACCGAAGCATGATCCCGAGAAAGATGCGACCGTTGCCGGCTCGCTGGTGTCGCCCAACAGTGGTGGCACCGTCAACTGGGAGCCGCCAGCCTTTTCGCCGCAGACGAACCTGTTTTACACGTATGAACTCAACAGCTTCTCCATGAACTACCTGACCGATCCTGACCCGCGCGGCAGCATGGGCCTGGGCGGCAAGGAAGAGATCTACCTGGGCGACGTGGGCAGCTACCTGACCGCACTGGACTACAAGACCGGCCAGGCCAAGTGGCGGCACAAGTTCTACTCAAACCGTACGGGCGGTGGTGGGCTGTTAACCACGGCAGGTGGACTGGTCTTTACCGGCGACGGTGCGGGCAATCTGGCCGCCTATGACCAGGTGGACGGTAAGCCGCTGTGGGGAGCGCGCATCGGTGTTGTGAGCAATGCGCCGCAGACGTTCCAACTGGACGGGCAGCAGTACATCCTTGCCGCTGCGGGCGATACGCTGTGGGCCTTTGTTTTGAACTAACTCTTTCTTACGCTTGTCATCCCGCAGCGCAGCGAAGGGGTCTGCATATGGGCCTGTACTGTCGCGGAAGCCTCGCTGGGCGACTAGGCAGGCCCGTTCGCGCTTGCGCAAACACTTCCGCTTTCGAGTAACAGCCGACTGCTGTGCATGGGCCAACACACATGCAGATCCCTTCGCTGCGCTACGGGATGACAAGCGTGGGCTACCGGATGGCAAGCGTAGAGTATGAATCGTAAGCGACAGGTGTTGTCATACAGTACTCCTAACCACTTACATGGAGACCGCACGATGAGTTCCAGCCGCCGCAGCACCCTTCTTGATCGCCGCAACTTCCTGCGCAGCACCGGTGGGGCCGTCGCCGCCACTGCCCTGTTGGGTGCTTCTGCTGCGGAAGCACAGCAGGCCGCCCCGGCAACCAAGCCAGAGCCGATCGATGTGGGCAGCCCCTTTCGCCCGCTGACGGACAAGGAGAAGGTCGAGCGCATCGCCGCGAACAGCTACCCCCTGCGCTGGCTGTTCAAGGTGCATGATCCGGTCAACTCCATCACCACCGATCAGGCGACGGTGAAGTCGATGAAGGCCAAGTACGGCGAGATCGACGCGCTGACCTATCCGGACTTCACCAAGAAGACCTTTCCGGGCGTCACCAAGATGGACCTGTGGTCGTCGCTTTTCGGGAATCCCACAGATGACAGCCAGTACGTCAAGTCGACCGTCACGGACCAGTTTGGCAAGACGCGTGACTGGGTAGAGTTCGACCCGTCCACACCCAGCAGCCAGAAGTGGCTCGGTACCATGGCGGCCCGGCTGAAGGAAACAGGTACGCACGTCCACCACATCAGCAACAACGCGCCCCGCGACATCTGCGACCTGGACGACACCAAGCGAACAGCAGGGATTGCCGTTGCGAAGAAGTGGCTTGATGGTGCCGCGGTGATCGGAGCGAAGTCGATGCGCGTGAACACGGGCGGGCCACGCATTGCGCCCAGCGCCGAGGCCGATCCGAGCAGCTACCCGAAGAACCCGAAAATCGAGCAATACCTGGCGCAGGCCATCGACAGCTTTGGCCAGATGGCCGAGTACGGTGAGAAGGTAGGCGTCAAGGTCACTATCGAGAACCATTGGGGCCTGTCTGCAGATCCGATCCATATGCGCATCATCGTGGAAGAGGTCAACAGCCGCTTCTGCGAGTTGAGTCCGGATTTCGGCAACTGGGAAAACAAGTACCTCGTTCAGCATGCTCTGAACGACGTGGCGCCCTACGCGCACACCACTGTGCACGCCAAGTACTGGAACCGGTGGGAGAACCCAGACGTGCAGCGCGGTGTCCGCATCATGCTGAACAACAACTTTACCGGCGTCTTTGCGCTGGAGTACGAAGAGGGCCCGTGGGATGGCGTGGAAGGTGCGCTCTACCTCTATCGCGAGGTCATGGCCGCGCTATAGCGACGCATTGGGTGCTCCATGTCTCGCTTTTGAGACATGGGACGGCGTTAGGTTCAGCCATGTAATCCCACGTCTCAGAAGCAAGACGTGGGGTACCCTCTCATCACGCAGCTTTCCCACCTTGTCATCCCGACCGGAGCGCAGCGGAGTGGAAGGACCTGCTGTTTGCCCGGAGCAGCAATGCAGCAGAGAAGGAAAGCAGGTCCCCTTCGACAGGCTCAGGGCAGGCTTTCGACTGCGCACTGCGTGCTCCGCTAAGGATGACAAATCAAAGTGGCTGTTTATTGGCTGTCTATGAACTAATCCCCGCCTGCTGCTTCCACTCCGCTAGGCGCTGGACCGCAACGCGTACATCCTCAGACTTGACGGCCTGGTCCTGCTCCTCACGCTCGATTGTCAATGGGCCGCTGTAGCCGATGGCCTTCAGTTCACGCAGGAACGCCGGGAAATCCACTGCACCGTCGCCGAGCCGGACCTCCTTGCCCAGCGTGCCCGGCGCTGCGGGCAGTGTGCCGTCCTTGCAGTGCACGGACAGCACCCACTGCCGCAGCAGGGCCAGCGCCTGCACCGGATCGCCGGAACCGTAGAGCACCATGTTCGCGGGATCGAAGTTGACCATGAGATTGGTGCGGTCGACGTCGGAGAGAAAGCCGAGCAGCACCGCCGCCGACTCCTGCCCGGTCTCCAGCACAAACGTTTGGTTGCGGTCGGCGAGATCGTCGCAGATGTCCTGCGTCAGCGCGACCAGCTCGTCGTACAGGTGGTCTGCCGGGTCTGCGGGGATGAAGCCGATGTGGCAGGAGACGGCCTTGATGGCCAGGTGTTGCGCAAAGGCGGCAACCGCCTTGGTGCGGGCTACACGCTCCGCACGGTACTTGGGCGTGGTGAAACCGACCGACTCGTGCACGCGCTCGAGGCTCGCGTAGTCCTCGCCCGCGTACGAGCATACTGCCGCGGTTAGCGCGATGCCGTACGCGGGCAGCACCGCCTGCCAGTCTGGCAGCGCCTCCGCCAGATCGATGTTTGGCCCCAGGCCAAGCTGACCGTTGTGCAGGCCGTACCCCTTCACCTTGTCCAGCGTCGTGGCAGCGCCGCTCTCCTCTGCCCAGAACATCAGGCCCGTCTCCAACAGCGTTACGCTTGCCATGGCAGTTCCCTTC
>CALMRM010000104.1:0-2519 GCA_937871605.1 uncultured Terriglobus sp.
GCGCAGGGCCGCGCGTCGAGAAAGTGGAGTCTGGTGCGATGGGAGGTTGTGCATGGGCGGCGGCAGGGATGAGCGGGTCCGGACGGCGCAGACATGGTGGCCGTTGTATCCATCCAAATTCGCGCTCCGCTGTCCGCCCATCCGTGCGGGATCTTGCCGCAAACGCGCTGTATCCCGCGCCAGCTTCGTGGCGCACCGCCTCAACCCAGACGCCGGCGGGCGTACTCCGCCGGTGGGCAGCCCATCTGCCGCCGGAATAGGAGAGTGAAATGCCGGGCGCTCCGGTAACCGACCTCGCTGGCGACGTGTTCCACGGTCCAGCGGGTGTGGCGAAGCAGGTAGGCGGCCCGCGTCAGGCGCGTGCCGATGACGAACTCGTTGGGCGTCTTCCCGGTGGTTCGCCGGAACATGCGGCAGAAGTGGTACAAACTCAGCCCGGCCACGGCGGCCAACTCGTCCAGACCGATGGATTCCTTAAGATGCTCGCGCACGTGGTCACCCAACCGCCGCAGAACTTGCGCCGGCAATGCCGCGCCGCGCGAATCTTGGTCCTGTCCCTTGATGATCCCGTGCCGACGCACCAGATGGACGGCCAGCATCTGCGCCGCAGTGTCGGCGTAGAGTTCGCTCCGTGCCTCTGGAGTGTCCATCTCCGCGAGGAGCGTGTAGCCGAGCTGGCGCAGGAAGGGATCGTCCAGGTTGGACCCTGGACCGAGTTCCACGCGCGCGGCATCCAACCCGGCAGAGACGGCCGCCGTCTGTGCGAGGAGTTCGTTGTCCAGGTAGATTTGCAGGCTGCGCGCCGGGTCCGTCGCCTGGTTGTGCCAGGCCACCTCGTAGTCGGGACCGTGCGCGGCAATCAGGCAGACGCTGCCCGGCGCGTTCTGGTAGCTGAAGCGGTGGCCGTCCTTATCGAAGCGCAGGTGCAACGCTCCCGATAGCTGGAGGCTGATCTGCGTCTCGGACACGGCGGCCACCATGGTTGGTTCGACGTGGGCAGGTTCTTCGTGGATCTGCACCGTGAGGTTGCGCCAAGCGCGGTGGTGGATCACCCGGGTCGCACTCACCAGCCGCGCCTTGGTGCCATCGAGGGAGGTCGGCTCGGCTGCGGACGGCAGACCCGTGCCGACGGTTAGGGCAGCAGGTGAAGCGGCTTGCGGCATCGGTGCTGTCATGGTAAAGCGCGCGCCGAATAATGAAAGCGATGTGTGCCCCGCGCTGAACGGCCGCCGACCGCATTGTCGCTGGCGGAAGATCGGTGCCGAATGGCCTGTTCGGTGGTGACTTCGAAACCGATTGCCACTTGGCTGAGCCAGGAAAAATACGTGGGCACAAGGTGGAAGTGCAGACGCGAGTGGCATGAACGGGACGGCCGTCCTCTGCATCGGCTTGTAGTTGAAGATGCGGTGGCTCCTTTCTTTGCCCGCACGAACCGCTGGCGGCTTCCAGTTTCGCTATCGCCAGCATCAACACAACCTATTTACAAAGAGTGAACCGGCACGTTCTGCTGGCGGCTTGCCCTCAAAAGCGAACGGGATTTAATTGCAGCCGACACGCACCGCCGCCAAAGATCAATGCCCGCGTTTCGTTCATTTAACGGCATGGCAAGAACACGCTAATGACAACCACGACCATCGACGTTCACACCCACCCCATGCCCGACACCTACCTTGAGGCAGTGAAGAGGAAGGGCGTCACCGAGAAGGACATCGGCTTCCCGCTTTTCCCCTGGACGGTCGAGTCCCGCCTCGCCGACATGGACAAGTACGGAGTGCAGGCGGAGGTGCTCTCCCTGTCGTCGCCCGGCCTGCGCTTCTGGCACGGCCAGGAAGCCATCGACCTGGGCCGCAAGCTCAACGACGAACTCGCCGACATCATGCGTGATCATCCCACGCGCTTTGGTGGTTATACCACCGTGCCGCTGCCCGACGTGGACGCCGCGCTCGACGAGATCGCCTATGGCTTCGACGTGCTGGGCATGGACGGAGTCGTGCTCATGACCAACTACGAGGGCCACTACCTGGGCGACCCGCTCTTTGCCCCGGTCATGGACGAACTCAACCGCCGCAAGGCCGTCGTGTTCGTGCACCCGACCGAGTCACCCTGCATCGAGAAGCTCAACTTCGGCTACCCCGCGCCGATGATCGAGTATCCCTTCGACAGCACGCGCATGGTCATCAGCCTGCTGGACACCGACACGATCACGCGCTGCCCGGACATCCGCTTCATCGTCTCGCACGGCGGGGGCACCCTGCCGATGCTCGGGCCGCGCATCGGCGAGTTATTCTCCTGGAAGCGGCACCTGGACCCCGAGGCCACCACCAGGAAGCTCAAGGAGCAGATCGCCAGCCTCTACTTCGACCTCGCCATCGTGTGTTACCCCTCGGCGTTGGCCGCCATCAAGGAGTCGCACGATCCGGCCAAGCTGATGATGGGCTTTGATGCGCCTTTCTTGCCGGGGAACTCCATCGGCGAGTTCAAGCAGAGTTTCGCGGAGTTCCCGGGCTTCTCGGAAAGTC
>CALMRM010000104.1:2540-5410 GCA_937871605.1 uncultured Terriglobus sp.
GGATCGACGCCCCCGCCAGCTTCTGTTCGCTGGGGCGCGTGGTTAGGCTGCGCGAATTCACAAAGTAACCGCAACGCCGTTAGTTTGCCAAGCGCAGGCGGTGGAGGAGAGGTGGCGATGAGCCGTTATCGCCAGCTCAGCGCCGAGGAGCGCGTGCAGCTCGCCACGCTGCGCTACCAGAACTTTCGTTTGCCCCACATCGCGCGCATCACTCCTGGGAGCGGGGCATCAACGAAAACACCAACGGGCTGCTGCGCCAGTACCTGCCCAAGGGCACCAGCTTGGCTGCCCTAACCCAGAGCCGGTGCGATGCCATCGCCGAAACCCTCAATGTTAGACCCAGAAAAAGACATGCCTACCAAACCCCCAAAGCGTACTTCAATGTTGCACTGCAAAAGTGATGCTATGCGGGGAGCGTGTCTGTGCGTGGTGGTGTCGGACGAACTCCCTGCCAAGCAAGGTACAATGTGGAGGCAATGAATAACAAAAAAGCCACCTGTGAAAGATATCTCGTGTCCCACAAAGGGACTCCGACCAAGGTGTTATGCAGAACGTCGCTCGTGATGATGGCTGCCGTGAGAGCAAGGCCAATCCGGGGCCAGACGAAGAGGAGCAGCGCAGTGAGAGGATCGAGCAAGGTCAAAGAGGTCCAGTAGACACGGGTAAACAGAGGTACACCGCCGTAATCCCACCAAACGCCGTGCCGCCAAATGGTTGCCACGTGCGTGCATGCGGCCCCGAGCAAACAGGTCGCATACACGGCTCGCAGCACAAATGACGCTTTGCGTGACATGGTGGTTCTGTCGCCTAACGCCTCCAAACTCAGCGACAGAGGCTGGCAAAGAAAAGCGTGGATTGCAAAACAGACGGAGACCGCCAGCCTCTGTTCGCTGGAGCGCGTGGTTAGGCCGACGGTGTGGGAACAAGGCAGATGATGTACAACTGGCCGTCTTTCATGCCTATAGGCAGCGTCCGGCCAGCGGAAGCCGGAGCAAGCCGACCCTCAAGGTGGAAACCAATGTTAGTGATCCAAGGCAGGTTCTGAGTCTGGGGACCACCAGCAGCCACATGAGTCATCTGGCCCGCGTCCACGCGCCGGACGAAGGAAATCTCCAAAGGAAAATCCTTCGCGCCGTCGAGCACATCCTGCAACGATGCCAGCATCTGCTCGTGCATGGACGGCTCCACGCCGTCCCAGCAGACACACGCTTGCAGGGCCGCGAAGTCGCCGCTAGAGACGGCGCGCATCAATCGGTTGATGAAGTCGGCACGCATCCGTGGGGAGATGTGTGCATCCAAGGCAGCAGCGCGCACTTGGCTGATCTGAGCTTGGGTGAACGCATCGCTGACGGGTTTTGACTGTGCGGCGAGACAGAGGCCGAGACCACCGGCTACGATGCAAGTTCCAAGGGAGAGCAGAAGGATGTGTTTTCTTTTCATGTGTTTTGAGGTGATGAGCTTGTGGACCTAACGCCTTCAAGCTCGGCGACGGCTCATGGCGCTATGGACGATGGATACAGAAAAAGCGTGACCGCCATGAGCCGTTCGCTGGAGCGCGTGGTTAGGCACTGGGCGTCACTCGAAGTGAAGCAAGTAAAAGCGAGTGCCACTGGAACTGGCGCGGTCTTTGTAGACGAACAAAACTCCTCCGCAGTCGCCCATATCCCAAGTTTGCTCGCCCTTCTCGGGTGAACGAGCGACGAGGAGACTCATGTGAAAAGATTCCGGATCTTTGCCGTCTGGCACCGCTGTTGCGGTGAATCCCTCTTTCTGCATGTCCACTTTCTGCGCTTGCGTGCCTAAAGCGGCCATCAACGCGACCGTCTGAGATCGGGACAAAATTGCTGAAATACTTGTGGCTCCGGTAGCAGTCGTCGAATCTCGGGCTGTCTCCAGACTCGGAATAGTGATGGAAGTGGCTTTGGCGATGGAATCGAGTGGCGCGTCAATCGTCACGAGTTGGAGCGTGGAAGGCTCGCCTGCCAGTGATGATGAGACTGTGATGCCGAGGAGGATGAGGATACGTAAGAGCATGGTCATATAGTGTGTTTTGTGGTGTACGAGTTCTGGGTTGCCTAACAGGAAGTAGACGAGCGAACATCGCAAGAAAAGGCGAAACAACTTCGCCTGATACAGAGATTTGTCATGCCAGTCCCATTCAGCGCCGCCCCCGTTTGCGTGGAGTCGCTTGTACCGGATGGCTTGCCATTGGCAAACCTGAAGCCGCGCCACTGCTTGAACCAAGATGTGGAATGCCGATAGGAATGCGTGCGCTTGCGCGTAAATGGTGCCCAAATATGGGTGAGTCCGCAGGGATTGCTTCTGCCGATCCTGCGTTGCCGATTGGCCGGGAGTGGTGTCTGGAAACGTGTTCAGCGTACCCATGACGAAGACCGCGATGACCAGCGGCGAAGCCGTGACAAAGGCAATAAATGGCGGCAGCCAGGATGTCCGCATGTGACGGTCATTGGAGCACGAATTTCCTGGCTTTCGAATGAGTTCACCGTCTCCGCCTACGGCTGGTCGCGTTGGGAGCGTTCGGGCTGGCACCGCGCAGTAGCAGGAGCAGCGCCGGTTCCTCATCACCCCCGCGCGGCCCAGTGCAGGGCCGTGCATCCGTCGGCGTCGCGGATGGCATCCAGCAGAGCGGCGGTGCCTTCGAGCAGGGCCTTGAACGCCGGCAGGTTTTCGAAGGGCAGCGGCTTCTTGAGTTCCGCGATTAGCCGGGGATCGGCCGTGACACGGGTCGGCAGAGCGAGGACTGGCGGAGCGACGGAGGGCGTCACCGCTTCCTGGAGCGGCGCGGCGACAACGGCGGCAGGCACCGGCGGGATCAGTGCCACGTCGGCGGGAACCGCCTGGCTGCGGAT
>CALMRM010000104.1:5420-7037 GCA_937871605.1 uncultured Terriglobus sp.
CGACGGTACGCAGGGTGGCGTGTGTGAACGTGTCTGCGACGGGGGCCGGGACAGCGGCCCCGGCCAACGCCGCCCCGCCGAGGACCGGGATCGCCGCGAGACCCTGGCGCTTGAGCAGCTTGTGCAGCGTGGCCCTGGAACGGGTCAGTCGCATGGAAACCGCGCTGGTCGTGCATCCCTGCCGCGCGGCGATGTCCGCCAGGGAAAGCCCCTCGAAATAGTGCTGGATCACGGCGAGGCGCAGCTTCGCGGGCAACTGGTCGATGGCGGCGTCCAGCTCGGAGGCGATGCCTCCGGCCGGTTGTCCGCTTTCTTGGATGGACGGGCCGGCGCGCCGCCACGCCTCCTGTTCCCTCGCCGCCCGACGCCGGGCGGCCTTGTGGATGTCGAGCGAGATCTGGCGGGCGACGCGGTGCAGCCAGCCGCCCAACCCTTGAAGGGTGATGCACACAACAAATTTCACGCTGGATGAAATTTGCACGGCGCGCAGACGAGAACGCCGGGAACACGCTTGCCACGAGCAAAACCCTGCGCATCCCTCGCTTTTTAGACACTCGTTTCAAGGCGACAATTGCTGGATGTTTACCCGGCTGTCGAAGCCCAGCCATGGATTGCTTTCGACGAGGGCCTTCAAATCGTAGTCGTGGACGGCGTCGCCTTTGTGGAGAGTGAAGCGAGTCATCGTATCGAGGTTGATTAGTAACCGCCGCAACAATGTCAGGGCCGTAAAAGTGCCCGTCTCCCCACGCGCTTTCTGCTCGAACCGCACGGGAAACAGGCGGTCGATGGCATCGTAGGATTTGAACACCGGGTTGAGCGTGAATCCGCTATCTCCACCGGGTCCTATTGTGCGTACGCTGTTCAGGGTGACGGGGACCGAACGTGTCAAAACAGTGTTCAGATAGTTCCGGGTGGCGGGACTCAGTTCTCGCCACTTGAAGGAATCGATGCCCTCGATGGCCGAAATCTCCACCCGGTCTCCCCATTGTAGGGGCAAGTCGCCCTGACGAAGCGTCTGCGCGTCGGGCACCGTCTGGCTAGCCAGGATCGTCTGCGTCAGATCGACCGGCTTGTATTCCTCCTCGGCCCCGTTCCCGGTGAGCCGATGGATGATGATCCTGGATAGGTTGGGATTGGGGATGACCATGGGCGAGAGGTACGCCTGCATGAGCAATTCGCCCAACGTGTGGGTAGACATGTCATCCGGCGTGCGGGTGAACACCGGCTGGACGAACAACCCTCCCGGCGCCTCGAAGCAGATCGTGTTGCGCCGTGCCGCCAGGGCTTCCGCGTCGGTGGCGGGCGGCAGCGGGATCACGAGGCGGTCGCCGTCTGCCAGCCAGACCGGGATGCGTTTGACGCCGCTCGGACGGCCATCCCAGTCGGGTTCGGCTCCGGCGCCGTTGGGCGCGCGCAGGTCGAGCGTCCAATCGTGCGGCTTGCCGTCCACGGTGCGGAACAGGTGGACCTGGTCGAGCCGGGCGCAGGGTTCCGCCTGCGTCAGATGCAGGACCAGTTCGGACAACGCCCAACCCGGCAAGACCTTGGCGACGGGCGTCCATGCCACGATGTCGTCGGGTTCCTTGTGCAGCCGGGGATCAGGTTGCGCCACCGGTG
>CALMRM010000105.1 GCA_937871605.1 uncultured Terriglobus sp.
CCCTGCGCATCGCTTTGTCTGCCTTGGCTCTTTCGTGACCCGGGTCAGGGGTCCACAAGGAACCATGCAGGCGGAAGACGATGCCCGCTCCCAGCATCAGGTGGTTCTGCGCGTTGTTTGTGCCGTTGGGAAAGCCGGTATGCAAGTACTGGACTTCGATGGCGCGTATGCCGATGCGGGGTGACAGGATGAAGTCAAGCCCGCCGCCGGTTTGCAGGGCAAAGCTGTTCGCCGATGCAGAGTAGGAGCTTGTTGTAGGAAAGTATGAGTCAAAGCCGTGTGCCCCGCCGAACAGCACCTGCGCGTGCGGTTCAAAACGGCCCGGGTGCAGAACCACCTGCGGGCCGCCGGTAAAGGTAAGCAGATTGAGACCCTGCCCCAGCGGACCGATGTTGGTCGAGTGGCTGCCTGTTACCTCACCTTCAGCATGCAGCCAGTACTTGATCGCGACCGAGGTCGAGAAGTAACCGCCATTCAACGAGAAGCCGTTCGAAACATTTGGCGGCGCATTGGAGCGAAGAAACTCATAGCCGGTGGAAAGCGTGTAGCGGGGAACGTAGGGTGCGGGGCTGGCCCCCGCCTGCGCGAACGCAAGCGGGGTTCCCAGGGCAACAAGGGTGGCAACAACCAAGAGCTGACGCATTGTTTCTTTCCTCCTATGGGTTAGCAGCGTTCACGTCAGAACAGCAGGGCAAGGTACGGTGAAGTGCTTAGCAAGCTCGTATCCAGCAGGACAAACCTGGTGGGCGAAATTGCGTAAATCACTGCAGGCGTACTCAGCGTGAAGCGTCCTGCGGTTGCGTTGGTCAGGCTATAGGTGGTTTGCGCCGTAATTCCGAGTTGAAGGATGTTGATGGTTCCCACGCCCACGTTCTTGTCCAGCATGGTGGTTGCGTTGCCAGCTCCATCGGCGGTGAAGCTACCGGAGCTGGTGATGGTTGCAGCCGTACTGTTTGCAGGTACGGTGCCATAGGTGTAGGTACCGTCGAGCGTGGCTAAGGTGAAGGGTGCGCCGGTTTGCGCTTCAAGGAAGCCCAGGCCTGCATACCCTGTTTGGAGGAAGTAGCCCTCCCCGTTGTTGGACAGATACACCGTGCGCGGAGCGGGTGTGGTGCTGCCCACGCCCAACAGACCCAGGAGTGTGGTTGAGGTGGGATAGGCAAAGGTGCCGCGGCCATTTGCCGTCACCGTGCAGTTGCTGGTGCCGGTGATCTGGAACGTGCCGAAGAGGTTGGTCAGCACGCCCAGGTTCCCGCCCAGTGCGGTCAACGCGTTGACCACTCCTGTGGTTCCGCCTACATCGATGTTGGTGGTGTTGCAGTTTCCAGCGCCGTCTGACGTGGCGCGGAAGACTGTAGCGGTGGACAGGTTGGCAACATTCTGCAACGTGCTGCCGACCAGGCCTGGGTTCACCGGCGAGTTCTCATAGCCAATGAAGGGGCCCGTCAGCGCTGCGTTGGTGAAGCTGCCTTGCTGCTGCAGTTGCGCAGTGCCTGCCTGCAGGATGTACGCGAAGTGTTTGTCCGTGGACATCAGGAGGACGCGGTTGGCATCGACTACATAGGCGGCGTAGTCCGTGGGATAGAACGTACCCGTGAGGCTGGTGTTGTTCAGCGTCAGTTGTACGCGGCCGTTGGTGTCCGGTGCGCTGCTGGCGCCGCTCACCGTGGCGTTGGCAAAGTTGCTGGAGGCAACGGTGACGTCGCTGGTTCCAGTCACTCCGCCATTGTTTACAGCGAACTGTCCCACTGAGGCCACAGGCCCAGCAGCAAGCCCCACGGTGCAGGAGGGCAGGCAGGGTGTATCGCCACTGGTGCCATACACATAGCTGCCGGTAAGGCCGGCCGTCACTGCCGTCGCGCTTTGCGCCAGCAGCGTGCCGGACCCCTTTGTGCCTGCAAGCTGATCGTTGTCGAAGCGGATCAGCGTGCCCTGCGCAGAGTTGGTCGCCGGTGCCACCGCGGGACGGAGATCGATGGCGTAGGTTGTGGAGGCACCCACCGTGCCGTCGGGGTTGAGGTCAATCAGCAGCACCGTACCGCGATCGTCTGCGCCGATGGTGTAGGTTCCGATCAGCGATCGCGTGGGCACGGTGTTGCCCGCTGGGTTCGTGATCTGGTGATTGGAGTCCGACTCGCCTGCGGTGATGCCGCCGGTACCATCTGCGGTCAAGCTGCCGATGGTTGCAGTCTGGTACGCCAGAACGCCAGCGACCGCATCGTCGTACCCCTGGAACAGGAACGCGTACGGACCCTTGAGCAACGCATCCTGCGGCGTTGGTGTGTAGGTGACCAGCAGCACCAGCGGCAGGCTTGCCGTTTGCGGCGTGCCTTCGCTGTCCGTCGCCTTCACGGTAAAGCTGCTTGCGCCTACCGTGGTTGGCGTGCCACTCACAGTGCCGTTGCTGGACAGCGTGATGCCTGCCGGCAAGGCACCTGCTGTTACAGCGTAGGTGTATGGGCCTACGCCACCGGATGCCTGCAGCGTCTGTGTGTATGGCTGGTTCACCACCGCGTTCGGCAGTGAGCCAGTGAAGGTGAGTGCCGGTGGTGCCTGCACCGTGATGGTGACAGGACCGGTAGTGGTGTTGGTGGGCGTTGCGGAGTCGGTCGCTGTGACCGACACGGTAGTGCTGCCCGCCACGGTTGCTGTGCCTGTCACCACGCAGTGGGCGCCCAGTGCGAGTCCGGCAGGCAAGGTGGCCCCGCCGGCCAGTGAGCAGGTGTACGGTGCCGTTCCGCCTGCCACACCGATGGTGCCAGTGTAGGGCGTTCCCACCGTCGCAGTAGGAGGCGAAGACAGCGTGAGGGTTGCCGTGGCTGGATTGACCGTGATGGTCACAGGCTGCGTTTGGGTGCGTGCAGGGGTGCTGGTGTCCGTCGCCTGGATGGTCACCTGTGTGCTACCCGCAGTGGTGGGTGTGCCTGTCACCTGGCAGTTGCTGCCAATGGCAAGGCCAGCCGGTGCAGAGCCTGCTGTGACTGTGCAGGTGTACGGTGCCGTGCCGCCCGTAACCGGGAGGGTTCCCGTGTACGGCTGGTTGACGGTGGCCGCAGGCGGGCTCGCGATGGTCAGCGTGCTCGCTACCGGGTTGATGGTGACACTCACCGGTCCGGTAACAGAGTTCGCAGGTGAGTTGGAGTCCGTGAGCCGGATGGTGGGCGTGCTGGTACCTTGCACCGTCGGTGTCCCACTCACGGTGCAGTTGGCGGCCAGGTTCAGACCGGTTGGGAATTGCCCGTTCACCAGGGCGCAGGTGTAGGGTGCGACACCCCCCGTGCCGTTGATGGTTGCGGTGTAAGGCGTTCCCACCGTGCCGTTCGGCAGCGTGCCGTTACCGATGGCAAGTCCCGCAGGGTTGATGGTGACGGTTACCGTGCCGGAACCGCTCTGTGGTGGATTGCCGCTGTCGGTCACCGAGACCGTCCCAGTGCCGGTGCCGGGGCCTGTCGGCGACCCAGTTACTGTGCAGTTTGCATTCAAGGTGAGGCCCGCCGGCAGGCTGCCAGAGGTCAGCTTGCAGGTGTATGGCCCTGTGCCGCCGTTGACTGGGACACTGCCGGTATACGTCGATCCTGCTGTGCCCGACGGCAGCGTGCCGCCCACAGACAACGCTGCGGACGAGATCGTAATGCTGACCGGACCCGTGACTGAGTTGGCTGGATTCGCAGCATCCGTTGCGTGCACAGTGACAGTGCTGGTGCCGGCGACAGTTGGCGTACCTGTCACGGCACAGTTTGCAGCCAAGGTCAGGCCTGCGGGCAGCGTTCCTGATGCCAATGCGCAGCTATAGGGTGCGGTTCCACCGGACACACCAACCGTGGCGTTGTACGGGGCGTTGATGGTTCCATTCGGCAGCGTTCCGGTGGTCAACGTCAGTGTGCCACCGCCTCCGCCGCCGCTGCCGCCCGTGATGGCGACGCTGAACGACGCGCTGGCAGTCGCACCGGATCCGTCAGCAACCTGAGCTGTAAAGGTGTAGGTGCCAGCAGTTGTGGGTGTGCCAGAAATCACGCCGGTAGACGCATTCAGCGAAAGGCCACTTGGCAACGAGCCGGACCGAATCGCAAACGTGTACGGTGCAACACCGCCGCTTGCCATCAGCGCCGTGGAGTACGCGGTTCCAACTGTTCCTGCCGGAGGATTGCCACTCAGCGCAACGGCCATGGCTGTCGCCGTGATCGTGATCTGCCGAGAGGCAGTGACGGTGTATGGAACGTCGCTGGAATCAACGCCCTGAACGGCAAAGGAGAATGTTCCTGCCGTGGTCGGCGTGCCGGAAAGAACACCTGTGGAGGCGTTGAACGTCAGCCCCGGTGGCAGTGTTCCGCCGGCTTGGGAGAGCTTGACGGTTCCTGTTCCGCCAGCCGCCGTAAGTGTGGCGGAGTACGCTGTACCAACGACGCCGGCCGGCGTGGTGCCGTTGATCGTTGGCGCGGGGTTCACCGTGATGGCAACGCTCTTGGTGCTTTGCGTCCCTGAGATGTTAGCGACCAGAGTTGCTGTCACAGTTGCCGTGACAGGGGCAGCCGTATAGCTGACGGAGGTGCTGGTTTGTGAGGACAGGGTGCCGCACGTCGAGCCACTGGAACACGTACCCGCTGTCAGCGCCCAGGTGAGCGGCAAGGTGTTGGGGTTGGCAGCTGTGACGCTCACCTGCTGACCACCATCGATGGTGATCGACGAAGCCGAAAGACTTGCCAGACCGCTACCCGGGTATCCGCCAGAGGAACACGCCAGAGCAACAATCGTCAGAAGAGTGGCCGCACCCGCCACAGCAAAGCGGCCTAAGCGTTGGACGCATCTTGTTTTTAGAGCGTTACGGGTGTTGTAGCTGGCCAGTAACGTCCTGCTTCTTGCGTATGCATCCTTGCACACCATAGGCTTCCTCCAAGAAAAACCGCGCGCGATAAGCGTCAGGTACAAAGCGAACTTAGTTCTTATATCCGCAGAGACGTGGGACTGGCTTGCTCTGAACGCCGCTTTTTAGGAAGCAAATAGATAAAGTTCTAATGGGATATCGCTGGTGATATCACGTGTTCTGTAGCGAACATTAGGCTGACTAGTAGTGGGAGCGAGACCCGCTGCCCGTGGCATGGGTGTCCTGAAAGTAAGTGGAAGAAAGATGTGTCATTTTTGAAATAAGTGCGATACATGACAGTCGCAGGTAGCATTCATCCTCTACACTGCATCCACACTTGAGTATCGGCGCAGAGTAATTTCTCTGCGGTCACGGCCTTGAACGCCTTTGCAGCAATTTCTCTCGGGTCCTGCTGTTTCGAGCCTGCTTACACCAGGCAAGACCTTAGGAGTTCACATGATGTCAAAGAGAGCACAGAGCTTCCCCTTGCGTTTGTGCCCTTCCGTCCGAGAACAGGCTTCGCACTTAGCGCAGTCAGACGGCATATCCCTCAACCACTTCATAAGCCTTGCAGTCGCCGAAAAGATCACCCGGCTGGAGCATGACTTGTGGGTACGCACGCAACCCGCACGCGATGCGAAATCGCTGCGTTCTGCGTTGTTCCGACGTGAGCAGATGATGCCTGTACATTCCGGTTTCGCTAACGAGAGCCGCCCGCTGAAAAGCGGCGATCTGAGGCGCTTGCCGGTCCAGAATCCTGATGCAATGTAACTAAGTAGTTCGCGGGAACTATTTAGGTACGTGCATCCGTTCTGGGTTTACATGCCTGCTAACTATTTTCGTAGTTCGTGGTGACGCGCCTCTGGTAGAGCAGGGGCAGACACTGTTCACGACTATGGATGGATGGCTTGGTGGTCCTAAGCGCCTAAATCTACGCTTAGGACCACTATGCTGTGTTCAAGAGATCAAATAGCGCTTTATTCAGGCGAACATACAAGATTTGTATTATGGTGCCACTCCCAGTGGCGTTGGCAGGACTAACAAACGTCGGTGAATTAGAACCGAACCGGCAGAAAGCCTAACGAGTCGTCTGCGCTTTCCCCACAGACGCGCGGACAGACAAGTGCATCTCTGGCAGTGCAGGCTCCTTCCGACACTAGGGCATAATGGTCCATGCACTTTGCGAACCGGCTTGCTTGCTCGATGTTGGTCGTTTCAGCGAGCACGCTCGCACATGGGCAGCAGACGTCGTCAGCGCCAGAGACGGCTTCGCAAGGCCAGGGCACACAGTTGGTCATGTTGGGGACAGGTACACCGTACCCCGATCCCTCACGCTCAGGACCTGCACTGGCCGTCGTTGTGAACGGCACGCCTTACCTGGTCGATTGTGGCCCCGGCGTGGTTCGGCGCATGGTAGAGGCCAAGCAGCGAGGGATCGCAGGCCTGTCGCCGCAGGGCTTGCACACTGTGTTCATCACGCATCTGCACTCCGATCACACGGTGGGCTACCCGGACGTCATCTTCACCCCTGCTGTTGTGGGCCGCAGGGGCAGTCTGGAGGTGTACGGGCCTGTTGGGCTGGGCGATATGACGCACTTCCTGCTCAGCGCCTGGCAGAAGGACATGGATATTCGTCTACACGGCCTGGAAAAGGGACATGCCGATGCCTATGTAGTGCATGCGCACGAGCTACAACCAGGTGTCGTGCTCCACGACACGAATGTTACCGTCACAGCCTTTCTGGTAAAGCATGGAACGTGGGACCAGTCGTTTGGCTATCGCTTTAACACCCCGGATCGCTCCATCGTGATCTCCGGGGACACGGCTCCAGCAGACTCAGTGGTCAAGGCGTGTCACGGTTGCGACGTGCTGGTGCATGAGGTCTATCCAGAGGCTGGTCTGGCGACGCAAGTGCCCGAGGATAGGGAGTACCACCGTCGTTTTCACACCTCCACCACGGAACTGGCGCGCATCGCAGCCGAGGCAAAGCCGCAGAAGCTGATCCTGACACACGTGTTGTGGTGGGGAACAACACCGGCTCAGGTCGTCGAGGAAATCCACAAGGCAGGGTATAGG
>CALMRM010000106.1 GCA_937871605.1 uncultured Terriglobus sp.
CCTATCCTCATCCTGGACGAGGCGACGTCTGCGCTGGATGCCGAGAGTGAGGCGCTGGTGCAGCATGCGCTGACTAACCTTATGGCAGACAGAACGGTGCTGGTGATCGCGCATCGACTCTCCACCGTCCGTCAAGCGGATCGTATTCTGGTGGTAGACCGGGGCCGCATTGTCGAGAGCGGGTCGCATACGCAGCTTCGCTGGAGTGGCGGTGTGTACCAGCGGCTCTACGAGATGCAGTTTGCCGGCGATGAGCCGATACCATCGATGACAGCAGAGACGGTGCCGCAGGGCACATAGAAAGTATTTTCACGGTATGGCTGGCATACTCTTTATCATTTCGGCGCCCAGCGGCTCTGGCAAGTCAACCCTTGTGAATGAACTGCGGCGCTTTGTGGAGCGCCTGGAGTTTTCTGTTTCGTACACAACGCGCGCGCCGCGCGGCTCAGAGGAAGACGGCCGCGAGTACCACTTCATCACGAGGGACGAGTTCGAGCGCATGATTGCTGCCGACGCCTTTTTGGAGTGGGCAGAGGTATTTGGCAACTACTACGGCACTGCACGCTCTGCGCTGTCGCTGGCCGCTGAGCATGGGCGCGACCTGCTGTTGGACATCGATGTGCAGGGTGCGATGCAGGTGATGAAGCGTGTTCCCAGCGCGGTCTCTATTTTCATCATGCCACCAAGTCCCGAGGTGCTGGAGAAGCGGCTGCGCACCCGCAGCGCGGCAGAACACATGACCGATGAAGCCGTCATCGAGCGACGTCTGAAGCAGGCCCGCAGTGAACTCGGGTACGTCTCGCACTATCAGTTTGCAATCGTGAATGACGTGCTCGACACGGCAGCCGCGGAGCTTCGATCCATCGTCTTGCAGGCCCGCGGAGAACAGGGCGGCGTCTCGCTCTCCGCATGTTGCACCACTAAAAATTGGCCGGACCGGCTGCAGAGCGTCCTCAGCCGCTTTGCCGGTCTCTAAAGCGCCATGTGCTGGGTAGTTGGCGGGCTACAATAATCGATGTTGTGACAGGCGAAGGACTACGAGGGTATCTAGAGTACCTTCAGGATCTCGGCATCTATGACCTGTATCGCACCCCCGGCCCGACAGACCCGGAACTAGGGGCTTTGCTGCTGTCGGTGCTTGCAGAGAAGACACGGGCTGCCAGCGCTCCCGTGACAAGCGGACCCAACGAACCTGCACATCCGTTCAGCAGCCCGCTGGCTGCGAAGGCGAAGCCGGAAACAAGCAAGGGTATGCCGGCGAGCACACTTCCTCCGCGGAGCATCAACCCGTTCACGACAAACTCAGCTCTGGTGGAAAGTGCAGAGCCAGGCGCTGACTCCGCCGGACCACCGGTCACAGCAACCATGGCACCTCTCAGCTTCAATCATCGTGCGCCATTGCCGGAGGTCTCCGTCGAGGCTTCGCAAAAGGCTGCAGTGCTACAGTCCCTACCCGCAGAGATCGGGGACTGCACGCGATGCCCGCTGGCGTATGCGGGCAGGCACTCCATCGTTTTTGCAGACGGTGATCCGAATGCCAGGTTGATGTTTGTTGGCGAAGGACCGGGCGCAGATGAAGACGCCAGCGGTCTACCGTTTGTGGGTAAAGCAGGGCAGCTACTGAACAACATGATTTCCGCCATGGGCCTTAAGCGCGAACAGGTGTACATCGCCAACGTCGTGATGTGCCGCCCGCCAAAGAATCGAGCACCGGAGCCCGTCGAAGCAAATACGTGTTCGCAGTTCCTGCTACGGCAGATCGATGTTGTGCAGCCGAAGGTCATCGTCGCCCTGGGTTCGACAGCCGCCACATACCTCCTTGGCGTCAAGCAGTCGCTGGCGGCGCTGCGTGGGCAGTGGCATGATGTGCGTGGCGCACGGTGCGCCGTCACCTATCACCCAGCCTATCTCTTGCGCGATCCGAAGATGAAGGGCGAGGCGTGGAAAGACCTGCAACGCGTGATGACCGAGCTCAAGCTGAGGCCAGGTACGCAGAGCTAGCAGTCACCGCTTGCCACGGCATACACTTTCAGGGGTGGGCTTGTATGTCGAAGTCGCGCTACCTGTGCCGCTGGATCGTCTGTTCACGTATCAGGTGATGGGTGAGAGCCCCGCCGTTGGGGCACGCGTGCTGGTGCCGTTTAGCGGGCAGAAGTTGGTCGGTATCGTCGTGCGGGCGCATGACAGCGCGCCCGCGGCAGACGTCACCCTCAAGTCTGTTGACCAGGTGTTAGACGCGTACCCCCTGCTCGAGCCGGAGCTACTGCAGTTGGCCGAATGGATGACGCAGTACTACGTGGCCCCACTGGGGGATGTGTTGCGCGGTATGCTGCCCGTCAGCCAGGTGGTAAAGCTCACCGCGACGTACCGCATCACAGAAGCCGGTTTGCGTGTCCTGTTTGAGGGTGCAGAGCGTGGCTCTTCGCGGCGCTCCCGGTTGTCGGAGTCTGAGCAGACCAGCGAGTATGCCGTACTGAATGCGCTGCAGTCCGGCCAGGGCCTTTGTGCTGTGGCGTTGCGGGGTATTGGTGGCACCAAAGCGCTGCTGGCCGGTATGTTGCGCAAACGATGGATCAACAAAGAGCTGCAGCTCCATGAGCGAAAGCCACGCGGACGTGAGCGCATTGCGGTGCTCGCGGCGGAACAGCTGCCGCCCCGGTTGTCGGCAAACCAAAGCCTGATTCTCGCAGAGCTTACTGCGTGCGGTGGCCGCATGCACGTACGCGACATCCTGCAACTGCCGGTGCCGCAGACCACGCTGCGAACGCTGGTCCGACGGGGCTTGGTGGTGCTGCAGGACGTGATTCCGGCGGGTGCAAGTCCCGGTACACCGTTCAGCGCTGCGCCCTCAAGCGGCCATGCGCTGAACGAAGCGCAGGCTCTGGTCCTGGCCAGCGTCGAAGCTGCGTTGGCAGAGAACAGATTTGAGGCGTTTCTGCTGCAGGGGGTCACAGGCAGTGGTAAGACTGCCGTGTATTTGGCCGCCATGCAGCGATGCCAGGAGCAGGGCCGGTCGTGCCTGCTGCTGGTTCCGGAGATTACACTGACGCCCGCTGTTACAGCCCAACTCTACGGCAGGTTTGGCAACAGCGTGGCTGTGCTGCATTCTCAGCTTGCAGCGGCCGAACGCGCAGAGCAGTGGCAGCGCATTCGCTCCGGCGCAGCAACGGTAGTCCTGGGCACCCGGTCTGCTGTATTTGCGCCGCTGCAGAATCTTGGCTTGATTGTGGTCGATGAAGAGCACGACAGCAGCTACAAGCAGGAGGAAAGCCCGCGGTACCACGGGCGGGATGTAGCCGTGATGCGGGCTAAGTTGCTTGGGGTCCCGATCCTGTTGGGTTCGGCAACACCGTCCTTGGAAAGCTGGCACAACGCGCAGACCGGGCGCTACACGCTGCTGCGCATGCGGCAACGCGTGGCCAATCGACCGCTGCCCGCCGTCGAGTTGGTCGATATGCGCGCGGAATTTCGGGAAGCTGGCACAGAACACCTGTTCAGCCGACGCCTGATTGAGCAGGTCCAGACAACACTCGATGCCAATCAGCAGGCTGTGATCCTGCTGAACCGGCGTGGCTACAGCCGTGTGGTGCTGTGCCGGGCGTGCGGAGAACGGATCGAGTGCGAAAACTGTGCGGTTGCCATGACGCTGCACCGCACCGTCGATGGGCCTGAGTCGCCGCTCGCTGGCGAAAGCCTCGAGTGCCACTACTGCGGTTTCAGGCGTGCCGTTCCACTGGGATGTCCGGCCTGCGGCAGCGAGCACCTGCACAGTCTTGGCGCAGGCGCACAGCAAGGGGAGGAGCGCCTGCAGGAGATCTTTCCGCACGCTCGCATCGGCCGCATGGATCGTGATGCGGTGCGCAACCGCGGCGACATGGAGCGTATTTTGCAGCGGTTGCACTCTGGCGAAATCAACCTGCTGGTGGGCACGCAGATGCTCGCAAAAGGCCATGATATTCACGGCGTCACAACAGTGGGTGTCGTCGATTTCGACCATGTGCTCGGCATGCCGAACTTCCGGGCGGCAGAACGCGTGTTCCAGTTGCTCACGCAGGTGAGTGGCAGGGCAGGGCGGGGAGACGTACCGGGGCGCGTCCTGGTGCAAACCTACCATCCGGATCACTACGCAGTACGACGTGCCGTCGAGCAGGACGTAGAGGGATTTCTGCGCCAGGAAGCCCAGTTCCGGCGACCATTTCACTATCCGCCGTACGGCCTGCTGGCTAACGTGCTGGTCCGCTCTGAAGACCTAGCGGAGGCAGTGGCGTGGTCGAACCAGATACGCGGATGGTTCCAAGCGCATGGGAACCAGCACGTGCAGATGCTTGGACCCGCCGCGGCCCCCGTCCTTCGGGTCAAACGCATCTTTCGCTACCACCTGCTGCTGAAAGCAGGGCGGCGTGCCGATCTACAGGCCACGCTGCGTGCCATGTTGGCCTTTGCTGCGCAGGGAGCCATCCCGCGCGAAGCTCTGGTCCTCGACGTCGATCCTGTGACTTTGAGCTAACGACCCTGGTGCGGCAGGTCCTTGAGCGATTGCAGATCTTTCCCGGGCTTGAAGCGCACCGCTCGACCGGGCTCGATATCGACCTCTGTGCCTGTTCGAGGATTCCGACCCATACCTGTCTTTCGTGGCTTGATGGTGAACACGCCAAAACCCCTGAACTCGATGCGATCACCCTGCACGAGTGCCGCCTTCATGCTCTTCAACAGCCGCTCCACCGCTGGCTCTGCCCAACTGCGAGGGATACCGCGGTCGACGATGCGCTGAACCAGATCCTGTTTAATCACGGGCGTTCTTTCTTGAGGAAATAGACCGGCGCACACTCATGCGCCGCTGCCACTTACACTAGAGCTTGGTATGGAACAGGGTTAAATTGTAACTGCATTCTCTGCAGGATCGCGTTTCCGTGTTCGGCAGACAAATCAGAGGAGCACATGGCAATCAAGAACGATCGTTGGATCCGCGAACAGGCACAAGGCGGCATGATAGAACCGTTTGCAGAGAAGCAGGTGAGCGCCGGCTGCATTTCCTACGGGCTGTCGTCCTACGGCTACGATCTGCGCGTATCCCGTGAGTTCAAGATTTTCACGAACGTCAATAGTGCCATCATCGATCCGAAAGCGTTCGATGAGCGTAGCTTCGTTACTGTGGAAGCTGACAGCGTCATTGTCCCACCCAACTCCTTTGCGCTGGCACGTTCTATCGAGTACTTTCGTATACCGCGAGATGTCCTAACCATTTGCGTAGGGAAATCGACGTATGCCCGGTGCGGCATCATTGTGAACGTGACTCCCTTTGAACCGGAGTGGGAGGGCTATGTGACGCTTGAAATTTCGAACACAACCCCGCTCCCCGCAAAAATCTATGCGAATGAGGGGCTCTGCCAAATCCTCTTCTTTCAGTCGGACGAGGCCTGTGAAGTCAGCTACGCCGATCGCGCGGGCAAGTACCAGAAGCAGCAGGGTATCGTGCTGGCGAAGCTGTAGCCCATGGCAGATCCTACGGCTACGGAGCCGCGGCTGAAGATCGGCGTTATCTCTGCGGATCCGCTGCGTGCCGAAGGCCTGCGAACCATCCTCGAACATACCTGCGACATGGTCTTCCTAACCGCACAGGAAGCACGTTACTCGATGGAAGTCTCCCTGGTGCTGTTGGACACGCGCGAGGAGGATGTTCTAACGATGATTGCGGCATTTCGCCGTGCCCGGCCTGCCCTGCGCCTGATCGTGCTGAGTAGCCGGTCTGAACCTGCCTACATCCAAAAAGTCATCGGCAGCGGTGCCAAGGGTTTCCTGTTGCACACGGCGAGTGAGCGCGAGATCCAGATGGCCGTCGATGTCGTAGTAGACGGCTCCATCTGGGCGCCCCGAAAGGTGCTCGCGAGTCTAATCGACACGTACGCAAGTGGTACCGAGCGGCCAAAAGAGGTGCAACTGACACCAAGGGAGCAAGAAGTCATCGAACTCCTTATTGCCGGACGGGCCAACCGCGAGATCGCGGTCACGCTTGGCGTCGAACTCAAAACTGTCAAGACGCATGTTGGACGCTTGCTGCAGAAGTTTTCCGTGCCAAACCGCGTGGCGCTTACCGTACGCGCGCTCGAAATGCAGACGAACCGGGCGCGTGATTCTTCAGCAAACCTCGAAAACTAGGGTCCTAAGACCATCGTAACTTGTGACACTTCTGTTCTTTTGTCATCTTAGATCTACGTAACACAGACCTGGGAGAAGAGGGGCTGTGGACCGGCGAAAGCTGGCTCCGCAGCCCCCATTTTTTTTCACAACTGGCAGCGCTGGATTTCCATCACAGGATGGATGAACGTCTCCCCTTTGTTTACACGCGTGCTGATGCTCTTTTTGTGCCTCCCTCTTGTTCCGGCTAAGGCAGCGGACCGGGAAAAGCTGGACGACAGACTGTCAGAAGCCGTGAGCGTGCTGGATAATATCATGGCGACACCGGACCATGCCGTGCCCAATCAAATCCTAGCGGGAGCGTATTGCCTGGTCGTGGTGCCCGGCTTTAAGAAGGGTGCCTTTGTCGTGGGAGCGCAGTACGGGCAAGGTGTGGCGACCTGCCGGACAGAACGCG
>CALMRM010000107.1 GCA_937871605.1 uncultured Terriglobus sp.
GCCCGGAAGAGCACGGCGGAGTTGTACACACGTTCCGAGCGTTCCGGGTACTGAGGAGTGGCAATGCCGGCCGCACCTGCAATCAGTGGTGCATGCAGTGCCTGCGCAAGTGCGGCGGCTGCGCCGGTAAACTCCGCGCGGTCCGTCGCGAAGGGCGAGGGTGACTCCGGCCACAACAGGACACTCGGCGGCTGCTCCTGCAGCAGCGCTGCTTGTTGCGTCAGCTGGCTGCCGGACTGGGCGAGCATGTCGGACCGCATCTGGCCGGCACCCACCTGGAGGTTTGGCTGCAGCAGGATCGCCGTGGAGGTCCCTTGCATGGTAGACCCTGGCCACACTCTGTCAGACCACTGCACCACCAAGATGAAGGCCGCGGCAGCCACGGTGGCCGTGAGGCGCGTGCGTCTCTGGCGCAGCAACAACGCCGCAGCGAAGGCAGCGTTTCCCGCGGCTAGCACGAAGCTAAGGCCATAGACACCGGTCAGTGGAGCCAACTGTGTGAGCACGTGGCTGTCCACCTGCGCATACCCCAGCAGGTTCCACGGAAAGCTGGTGATGCGCGCGCGCGCAAGCTCCACGGCAACCCAAAGGAACGGCGTGGCCAGCAACGCGGCCGCAGCGCCAAGTCGAGCTATCCACACGAACAGTGCCGCAAACACCGCGTGGTACAGGGCGAGGTAGAGGCACAGCAGAACAAGGGCCAGGACAGCTGTCGCAGGCGACAACCCGCCGTAGGTGTGCATGGTCGCATACACCCAGTAGCACGTCAGCAGGTACCAGAGCACCCCATTCACATAGCCAAGCAGGGCGGCCCGCCGGAGCGACGGCGCGCCCAGCAACACCGGCAGCAGCGGCACGAGCGCCACCCAGGCCAGGGCCGCACGCCATAGCGGCAGCGGCCCGGCAAACGGGAACGAAAACGCCTGCAGCACTGCCGAGAGCAGTACCAGAAGCGCGGTGCGAAGGTGTAACGAGTGCATCGCGCTGTAGTGTAGCCCGAGGACAGGAGTTCTGCCTGTGCAGTCACATTCCGCTATCCCGTACCAGGGAGAGGTATGCGATGAACGCACCGGTTCAGCGCGTGACCAGCACCTCACGCACATGGTCCTTTGCAAGGAAGAACTTGCTGGAGCGGAAGCGCTGGAACAGCCGCTCGATTTGCCGGTTGTTCAACGGTGCGTTCATCTGGCAGGTGCGAACGACCTGTGTGTCTACGAAGCCGTCATTGCGCAGATGGTAGCGGTGCAGCTGGTGGTCGGGCTCGACGTGGAAAAAGGCAAGCAGTTTGCCGCCCGGTTCCATCACCTCGTAGATCCGGTCTACGACAGCTTCGCGCAGCTCCCCTTGCAGGTAGTCGCCCGTATCCCAGAACAGGACGGTTTCGAAGTGACGACCGCTGAAATCCAGGTTCGATGCGACAAAGGCCTCGGCAGGAAATACCCCTTCCGGTGAGAGAGTCCACCTGGGATCGGTGACGTCGCCCAGCAGGTCTGCCATGTACACGCTATGGCCGAGGCCCGTGAGGAAGTTGATGTTGGTGGAGGAGGTGGGCCCCACGTCCAGCACACGTTCTCCCTGCTCACCTGCCAGGTCCTTGAGCAGCGCAGCCCAGCCGCTGGAGGCGCGCGCCACCCGCGCGGCCAGCTTGTCAGAGTCGCCCTTGGCAGAGCGATTGCCAAACAGGTTGAAGGCCATGGTCGAGCCTGGCTCAGCCCTCTTTGCGGTCGGTCAGCAGCACGTTGCCACGAAAGGCTGCGCCGTCCTCGATGGAGAGACGCGCTGCAGTCAAGTTGCCCAGCAGGACACTGCCTTTGCGCAACTCGACGCGTCCCGTTGCGGTCGTCGCACCCTCGCTGGAGCCGAGAATCAACGCATCGTGGACCTGCAGGTCAGCCTTAACCCTGGCGTTTGGCCCCACCGTCAGGCGGCTCTCCGTCAGCGTGATGGTACCGTTCACCGTGCCGTCGATGGTGAGATCCTCGGAGCCCACAATGTCTCCCTTGATCGTGATCGACTTGCCTAGGACTGTTGCTCCTTCTGACGCCATTGCCTCTCCTAACACTGCTCGGCTTGAGTCTAAACCACATTACCGCTCCCCACCGGCTGGGGGTCACACCGAGGTTCGACCATGACGGGAAGTTCAGCCCGCCAGTACGGGTATGCTGCTTTTATGCGGAGAACGGGGGCAGCGTCGCGCATGCTTTTGCGGGTGAGTGCGGCTCTGGTGTGCGTGAGCCGGGCCCCAGCACAGGCTCCGCAGGCTGAGCCATCAGCCTCGACCATCACAGCATGGGTGAGTGATGCAGTGCAGGCACAGGAAGAAGACCTGCACCGGCAGCAATGGGCCGTGCGCTACCGGGTTCATCGTGTCGACGGCAAGCAGGACACCCTGCGCGACCTGGTGGAAACCGGTGGGGGTAACGTGGCACGTACCCTGCAACGCAACGGCCGTCCACTGACGCCGGAGGAACAGGCCGCCGAAACACAGCGGCTGCAGGACATTGCACGGACGGGCCTGCACCATGGAGCCGACCCGTTTGAGCGCTACGGCGACGACCTGATCCGTGCCATGCCCACTGCGATGAACTACACGTGGGTGCCGAACCAGCCACAGTTGCCCCAGTTCTCAACAGAGCAGGCAGTTCTCGACTTCAGCCCCCGAACCGGGTTTCGCCCTGCGTCGGCAACGCAATCCATGCTCAAGGGGCTCACCGGCCGCCTTTGGCTGGATCCCCGGACACACCATCTGCTGCGCATCGAGGTAAACGTCCAGCAGGACCTGGACCTCGCTTTCGGCTTGCTGGCCCGGGTCTACAAGGGCGGCAGGATTGTGTACGAGCAGGTTCCCGTGGACGACAGACATGACGTGTACCGCACGATCCAGGTCGATGTGCGGCTGCGCGAACTGATGGTGAAAACGACACCCTACCACCTCGTTCTGGAGACGACGGAGCGCACGCCACTTCCTAGGGTGCCGTCGCTGCAGGAAGGCGTAGCTATGCTGCTCGGGCGGTGAGCATGCGCTGACCTGTTCAGGTGCGGCGAAGCTCGATACCATGGCCGTATGAAGCTGAGCGAACTTGCGGAACGGCTCGGCGCATCGCTCCACGGCGACGCGGACGTCGAGATTACCGGCGTCGCGGGGCTGGAGCATGCAGGCCCTTCCCATGTCACGTTTTTGGCCAATCCCAAATACACCGCGCTGGCCCGCACCACCGCTGCCGGAGCGCTGCTGGTCGAGACGGGGTTTGCGCCACTCGAGCACACACCCACGCTTCACGTTCAGAACCCCTACCTGGCGTTCGCGAACGCAATCGCCCTCTTCTACACGGCGCCGCTCTACTCGCCGGGCATTCACCCAGCAGCGTCGATCGACCCCAGCGCCACCGTGGGTCAAGGCGCGCATGTCGGCGCCTACGTGGTCATCGGTGCGCACGCCCGCATTGGGAGCGACGCCGTGCTGCTGCCCCACGCGGTGGTGTACGCGGGCGCGGAGATTGGGGATCGCTTTTTCGCCCATGCCCACGCCGTTGTCCGCGAGTTCTGTGTCGTAGGGGACGATGTCACGCTGCAGAATGGTGCCGTGATCGGCGCGGATGGCTTCGGGTTCGCGAAGGGCGCTGACGGCGGGTGGGTCAAGATCGTCCAGTCTGGCCGCACTGTGCTGGCAGACGGTGTTGAGGTGCAGGCGAATGCGTGCATCGACCGCGCCAGTGTAGGCGAAACGCGCGTGGGGCGTGGCAGCAAGGTCGACAACCTGGTGCAGGTAGGCCATGGCTCCACTGTGGGCGAGCACACGCTGCTATGCGCGCAGGCCGGCCTGGCCGGTTCCACTGATGTGGGCAATCGCGTCATCCTTGCAGGCCAGGTGGGCGTGGCCGGGCACTGTTCCATCGGCGATGGCGTGATTGTCACAGCACAAAGTGGCGTGCCCAACGACTTACCCGCCGGCAAGACGTTCTCCGGCTATCCCGCCATGGACAACCGCCAGTGGCTGCGCGCCGTGGCTGCCTTCACGCGCCTGCCCGAATTGGTGCGTGAGGTACGGGACTTGCGCCGTCAGTCGCAGCCATAGGTCCTGGCCCGAGAGCCTCGCATCCACCGTGTTTATGCAACTGCTACGCTTGGCTATGCGCCGCTGCTTCCTAGTGCCTGGCTCCATGCTGCTGCTCTTTGCGACGGGCTGCCACTCGCACTACATTCAGGCCACCCTGACCAATCGCAGTGACGCACCGCTGAGTGTCATTCAAGTGGAGTACCCGAGCGCCAGTTTTGGCACGCAACAGCTGCAGCCGGGCGCGGCCTTTCACTACCGCTTCAAGCTGCTGGGAAGCGGTCCCATCAAGGTCAGCTTTGTCGACGCCCACAATGGGGAGCATGCACAGACCGGTCCAAGTCTGAATGAGGGTCAGGAAGGCCTGTTGAACATCGATCTGACGCAGACGCGCGCCGACTTCAACCAGCTCCTTCGCCCATGAACATCACGCGGGA
>CALMRM010000108.1:0-3768 GCA_937871605.1 uncultured Terriglobus sp.
CCCCATGACGATTACACCATGCTATGAAAAGTTCACAGCAGAGGACATTGCGGATCTTCGCACGGAACTGCAGCAGTCAGGGCTCGACAGTTGGCAGGCTGCGGAGCTGGTGGCCAGCTTTCTCAGCACGCGGGGCTACGGTATCTCCACGGATGGTGCGCGCAAGGCCGTTGCCCGGATGGATCCTGCAATCTGCAACTTGGCTGGCATGAAGGCAGAGCTGGAGCAGCTGGCGCTCGTCATGTAGCGCGGGGCGTGTGTGGTTACTCGTACTTGAGAGTCTCTACCGGGTCAAGTGCCGCGGCCCGGTTCGCCGGAAGTGTACCGAAGATGATGCCCACCAGGGCGCTGGTCAGCAGGGCTATGACAGCGGACAGGCCTGACATGGGGATGTGCATGTCCGTCAGAAGATTGACACTGACCGGTACCGCCAACCCCAGCAGGGTGCCTACCACGCCGCCGCAAAGTGAAAGAAACACTGCCTCCGTGAGGAACTGAAGGCGGATTTCGCGGCGGGTGGCACCCAGTGCCTTGCGGATGCCGATCTCACGGATACGTGCTGTTCATAATGCCAACGCCAGACACTACCAGCGTGATGAAGGCAGCGGCTACCAGTACGTAAGTCAATTCAATCGCAACCTTGTTCATGGTGTCGAGGATTGCCACCATCGTGAATGGGTTGTAGCTGCTGGTCTTACGGTGGCGTGAACGGATCAGGTCAAGAATGCGGGCGGACGCGCGTGGCACATCCTCCGGGTTCCTCATGGTGAAAAAGATTTCCTTTACCGCATCGGTCCCGGTAAAGTAGCGGGCCACAGGGTACGGCAGCAGGATGGTTTGATCGCTGATTTCCGACTGGCCGAAGAGGTCGACACGCAGGTTGAAGGTGCCAATGATCTCGACCGGGATACCGTTCAGGCTGATGGTTTTCCCCACCGCGGCCGCCGCAGAACCGTACAGCTCCTTGGCCAGCGGCAGCACGATCATGCCGACCTTCTCGTGCGCCTCGGTGTCCTGGTCGTCAAAGAAACGGCCGCTGATGACTGCGAGGTTCCGTACGTCTTTGTAGCGGGGTGAAACACCGAGCAGCTGCACATCCTTGGTGCGACCGTTCCCGATGCTCACGGGTGCGTGGAACTCCAGCATGGGAGAACTGAAGGCGATGCCGGGCACCTGGTCGTCAACTGCGGTCTCGTCCTCCTTGGTCATGTAGTCCGGTGCGGAGGTGTTGTCCGGGCCGCTGGTGGTGCCGCCGTTGTACTGCATTTCGACCATGTTGGGGCCGATGTCGCTGAGTGTTTTGAGCGCGTATTCCCTGCCCGTAAGCCCGACCGTCACCACCAGCACAATAGACGCAGAACCGATGATCATGCCGAGCATGGTGAGCAGAAAGCGCACCTTGCTGGCGCGAAAGCTGTCCAGCGCCAACTGCACCGTCTCAGAAAAGACCATGGTGCTCTTCGCAGAGCGCAGGGTACTTTCAAAGCTGCTGGGCGCGTGCACCGTAGCCATACCAGCATGGTACTCGCATGGCTGTGGCCAGGCTTAGCTGGAGTCTATTGCTTGCGGATGAGAGGGTCTGCCTGCAGCGCGCTTCCCTCTTCCAACAACAGGAAGCGATCGGCCGCGACCTCGACAAAGTCTTGCCGCTTGCCGTCAGGCCAAAGGACCTCCACCTTGTCCATAACGCCCGCGCTGCCCAGGCCGAAGTGCAGGCTCAGATCGCTTTGAGAAAGGTAGCTGCCGCCGCTGCGTACCTCAGCCAACTGCGTGCTGCCGCCACTGGTGACGTAGACGCGCGCATTCAGCGCCAGCCGGTTGGAGGGTGTGCCCAGCAGGCGGAACTGCACCCAGTGATTTTTTGGGTCAGGCCGGGTTTCGAGGATCATGGGGCCGCCGGTCAGGTTTTCAACCACCATGTCCAGCGCGCCGCGGTGGAACAGGTCACCCACGGCCAGACCACGGCTCACCTGCGGCACGCGAAGGGCTGTGCCGGTTTCCGCGGTCGCGTCGCGAAATCTGCCATCGCCCTGGTTCCAGTACAGGACCTTGGGCTCGCGGTATACTGCCAGCTTTGTCGTGTCCACCTGCGGGTACACGTGTCCGTTCACCAGCACGAGATCGAGCAGCCCGCGGTTGCCTGTGTCGAGAAAGGCGTCGCCCCAACCCACGTAGGGCGTGCTGCTCTTTGCGACCGCGGAGGAGTGCGCGACGTCAGTAAAGTTCAGCTTGCCGTCGTTGCGATAGAGCTCCATGTACTCGTCGCTGAAGTGAGAAATGGCGATGCTCATGTTGCCGGTGCGCGTGTAGTCGCCCACGGCGAGGCCCATGTTGGCCTGCTCCGAGCCTCCCTCGCTGAATGCCACGCCCGCATCGCTGCCCACCTCTTGAAAGCGGCCACTGCCTAGGTTGCGATAGAGGTAGTTCGGCTCACCGTCATTGGCCACGAGCAGATCGATACGTCCGTCATTATCAAAGTCGGACCACACGGCACCCAGGCCAAAATATCGCTTTGGGTCGTCGACCCCGGCCTGCTTTGAGACCTCGGTAAAGGTGCCGTTGCCGTTGTTGTGCCACAGCGTGTCGCCTTTGCCCTGGAGGCCGCGCGGGCCGCACTGCACGGCGATCTCATGGTATTGACAGGTTTTTGCCGAGCCGAACTGCGGCAGGCTCTTCAAGTCGAAATCAACATAGTGCGGCACAAAGAGGTCCGCGAAGCCGTCGCCATCGTAGTCGCCGAACGTCACACCCGTGGCCCAACCCGTATCGGCAGCCAGGCCGCTTGGCTTGGTGACGTCGGTAAAGGTGCCGTCGTGGTTGTTGCGGTAGAGCACCACGCCGCCAAAGCAGCTGACCGCCAGGTCGGGCCAGCCATCGTTGTCGATGTCGCCCACAGCTGCGCCCATGGCCCAGCATGGCTGCGCCACACCGGCGTGCTCCGCGACGTCGGTAAAGGTGCCGTCGTGGTTGTTGCGGTACAGCGCACTCTGCGCGCCCTTGCCGGCCAGCGCCGAGCTCACGCTGGGAGCATTGGTCAGGTAGATGTCGAGCCAGCCGTCGCCGTCGAAGTCAATCAGCGCCACGCCGCCGCTCATCGACTCGACGATGTACTTCTGGTCCGGGCTGGACCGGTGCTCGAAATGGATGCCGGTGGACGCAGTGATGTCGACGATTTGCGGCACAGCCTGCGTCGCGACACCCTGCCCGACCGCGCACGCCGCCGGAGCGAGGAGCACGGCCAAAGCCGCGGCGGAGAGGCTACTGCTGCGCGGCATCGCCACCGGGCGCCTCCACCCGCATGGCCTTGTAGACCGATCGCATGGTCTCCTTCACGGCTTTGTACTTCTCGTAGAGCGCCAGCTCGCGCTTGGCGTCGTCTGGACGCTTCATGCGGCGGTACAGCGCGCTTAGGCGGAAATGCACCAGCACGTCTGTAGGATCAGCCGTTTCCAGCGTCTGTAGCAACTGCAGGGCACCGGGCAGGTCGTTCGTTTCCACCAGCTCATGCGCCATGCCCACGCCTGCGTCGGTGTCGTTGGGCGTAATGGCGAGTGCCCGGCGATACAGCTCCATGGCCTTGCTGTGGTCACCGCTTTCCGCGGCTGCGTCTCCTAGTTGCGTCAGGGAGCGGGCATCGTTCGGGTTGGCCTTGAGCGCGAGCGCATACTGCGCCTCCGCCTCGGCCTTCAGCGCCGGGTCTGCCGAACTGCGTAGCGCCTCGGCCAGTTCGTAGTGAATGCCGGGCAGGTTTGGGTCTGCCGTTAGCGC
>CALMRM010000108.1:3778-6844 GCA_937871605.1 uncultured Terriglobus sp.
GTAGTTGGCAATCGCTGCCTTGATGTCGCGGGCCCGCAGCAACTCATGCGCCATGGCCTGGTGCATCTGCGCGCTCTTGGGCGCAACCAGCGAAAGCCCCAGCATCGACTCACCGGCAAGGTCGGTGTAAATGCGATAGCTCGCATAGAGGATCACCGGGTCCTCCGGTGCCTTGGCTTTCAACAGCGACACAGCAGCCACCGCATCCGGCAAGTCCCCCGCTGCCTGGTCGAGCTCGACCAGCTCCAGGCCTGCCTCCCTGCGAACTGCCGCATCGTCCAACCCCGGCAAGGCTGCCCGCAGATCGCGCCGGGCTGACTCCGTGTTGCCGTTGCGGCGCTCGCAAAGGCCAAGCAGCGCCTGCAGTTTAGGGATGGGCTGCGCTGCCACCGTGCGTTGTAGCAGCGGTTCCGCCTCGCGATACTTTTCCGCGAAGTACAACAGAACACCCAGGTTTGCGGCTGCGTCGGCATTGTTCGGGTCCGCCGCCAGCACCGCTTGGAACTCCGCCGCGGCTTCCTGCGGCTTGCGCTGGCCCAGCAGTGTATGCGCGCGCTGCAGGTGCTGTTGCGCCGTGGCTGCGTCCTGCGCAAGCGCTGCCGTGCACGGCATTACCAGGCAGCACAGCAGGCCGAGTGCACGGCCTTTCCCGCTCACGCCCTCTCGACACTTCTGTGCCACTCGTCTCAAAGCAACTCTAGTATCTGTCACAACAGGACACAACAAAAGCGGAGGGACGCCAGGATGACGTCCCTCCGCTGGATGAACCGCCTGGTGCTTAGAACGCGAAACGCGCGCTCAACTGCATGTTGCGGCTCTGGTTCGAGGTGGAGGTAATCTGACCGCCGCCGTTCGTCGTGTCGGTGTTCGGCACACCGAACGTGGGATGGTTCAGGATGTTGTTCACATCGGCCCGGATGGAGAGACCAATGCGCTCGTTGTAATGGAAGGTCTTGCCCAGAGAGGCGTTGAAGCTCTCGTAGCCAGGACCGTACAGGCTGTTGCGGTGCGCGTTGCCATAGGTGTTGGCAGCGGGTAAGGCATACGCAGCCGTGTTGAAGTACGCCAGCAGCGTGCGCTGTGCCGGAACCGGATTGCCGACCAAGTTGGGACGCAACCGGAAATTGGAGCCGCCGCTCAGCGCAAAGTCACTGATGAGGCCACCGTTGATGGTGGGCGTGAACGGGTTGCCGCCCTGCACCTGGAAGGTGGAGGAAGCGCGCCAGCCGCCAATGACCGCGTCGAGCAGGTGGTTGCTATTGAGAAACTGTTGCCCGACGCCGAACGGCAGGTTGTAGATCACGCTGCCCTTCCACGCGTTACGAATGTCGAAGTTTGACGGTCCGTAGTTTGCGGCAAAGTTGTATGGGTCCTGGTAGCTCAGATTGCCTGCACGCCCGCCCCAACCAGAGGAGTCGATGTCGTCCAGGAACTTCGACCAAACATAATTCGTGTCGAAGCTGATCCCGTGCGACAGGCGCTTGTTCGCAGAGATCTGCAACGAGTTGTAATTGGAAATAGCACCTACCTGGTAACCACCCAGGTTGGTGAATTGGGGAAACGGCCGGAAGGCCTGCCCTTTACCCAGATTGGCCAGGGTAAGTTGGTTGATACTCGACGGAAATACCAAGTTGTAGCCATGGCTGCCGACATATGCCATCTGGAAGCTGAAGTCAGAACCAAGCTGCCGCTGCATGCTGAAGTTGTACTGCAGAATGCGCGCGACCGGTGTGTTGTACGGCACATAGTTGAAGTCTTGCCCGTTACGGCTACCAGGGTTGGTGCTGGTGGGGCCGAAGGGCAGGTTTGCACCTGTGCCTGCCAAGGTGGTGACGTATGCTGTCCCATTGGTGCTATCGGACGCGCTGCCAGTATTGTTGATGGCTGCGCCTTCACCTTGACCGTACTGGTCCAGACTCCAGTCATAGGAATATAGCCCGATACCACCGCGGAACACGGTATTCGGCTTGGGCGTATACGCAAAGCCGACACGCGGCAGGACAATGCTGTACTTATTCTGCTGCAGTGCGGTACGCCCGTTGGTTTTGTTTGCCGCAAACCAGATGGCACCAGGTGTGTTGGTAACGGGATTGGTGATGGAGGGGTCAAAGGTGGCCTGGTCGTTCTTGGCATCCTTCCAGCCCAACTGCACCTGGTACCGCAGGCCCAGGTTCAGGGTCAGATTTGGACGGAGCTTGAAATCATCCTGGATGAAGATCTGCGGTGTCTTCTGACGACCGGCATACTCCGGCTGTGCCTGCGCAGTCCAGTTGTGCGTGGTGCCAAGCAGGAAATCTGCGTAGTCGAGGCCGGAGTTCTTATCACCCAGGCTGCCCTTGGTGTAATCGCCCGTGAACTGGAATGTGCCAGGATTGAGATTGCCCCACGCAGTTGAGTTGTCCTCGTTGATAAGGAACTCGCCGCCAAAGTGCAGGATGTGTCGCCCACGAATGAGAGTGACGACATCCGATGGGTCAAACACGTGCTCCTTGTAGATGGCATTGATACCAGGTCCAAGGTTAAGGAAGCCGTTGTAATTGATGTTTGGAAACCCGTCAGCCTTGGCGTAGGTCAGGCCAAGTTTGGCCGGATAGCCACCACCAAAGCTGTTGCCCACAAAGAAGTTGAGCTGGTTCGTATAGCCCATGCGCAGTTCGTTGATGGTGGTGCCGCTAAAGCTGTGCACATCAGTAATCTGGGCGTTGTAGCTGTCCACGTCACCCGCATAGCAGTTGACGGGGCATATGTTCTGGTTAATGGTGAACGCCGGATTGTCGCGCTTGGCGACAGTTGTGGTCAAGCGGTTCTTGCTGGATAGATTGAAGTCGAGGCGACCAAAGTACTTCTTGTACGGGTTTGATTGCGTGCCCTGGTAGAAGTAGTTGTTGGTATCAGAAAAGGGAGTGTACGTCGTGCCGTTATAGGACGGAGCTGTTATGTTGCCGGGCCGATTTGGCGTAGGAAAGTAGGCCTGAATCTTGTTGGCGACAGAGTCGAAGCGGCCTGGCTGGATCATGTTGCCAGTAAAGGGTGTACGCCCGATCTGACCGTTAACGACCTGCGTCG
>CALMRM010000108.1:6854-7928 GCA_937871605.1 uncultured Terriglobus sp.
TCGTGGCAGCACATGTGATGCCGGGCACCAGCAGTTGCGAGAAGTCGCCTGCGCGCTCCTGCAACGTGGGCACCGTAGCGTAGCCGCTAACCGCCGAGTTGTTCACGATCTGGTCGTAGTTAAAGTAGAAGAACGCGCGGTCTTTCAGGATCGGCCCACCGACGGATCCGCCGAAGTTATTGAAGCGGACGCGATTCTTGTTGATGGTGCCGGGCTGGAAGTCGTAGGGCCGGGCGTTGTAGGCGTCGTTCTGGTTGTATTCGTACGCCGCGCCGTGCCAGCTGTTGGTGCCGCCCTTGCTGATCTGGTTGAACAGGATGCCACCCACGCCATACTGCGCGGAAAAGGCCGACGTGCTGACCTTGACTTCCTGCACCGTCTCGAACACGTAGGTGTCTGCATTGGCCGAGCTGGGCAGGGTCGATTCCGCACCGTCCGAGAGGATGGAGCTGTACGGCAGGTTGCCGTTGACCGAGACTGACTGACCGGGCGTGTTGCCGAGCGGAGCGGACGGGGTTGCCGCCGCGCCAGCAATGAGGGTGGTGAAGTTTTCCCATGTGGGTCCGACGCCGCTGCCGCCGGTGTTGGGCAGCTGCTCCAGCGATTCGAACTCGAGGGTGGCGGAGTGCTCGCCTGTCTCCGTTTCAATCAGTGGTACGTCGGTGTTGACGGTAACCTGATCGTTGGAGCTGCCGACCTTGAGCGCGCCGTCTACGGTGACGGTCTGCACGTCCAGGTTGAGGCCGGTACGGTTCAGGCTGGAGAAGCCGTCTTTGCTAAACGTGACGCTGTAATTGCCGGTCACGATGGGGCCGGTGTCGTACAGGCCGTCCTTGTTCGTGGTCAGCACCTTTTGAACATTGGTGGTGGTATTGGTAACGGTGACAGTGACGTCAGGCAAAAGCGCGCCGGTGCTGTCTGTTGCGGTACCGCGAATGTCGCCTGCGTTGGCAGCTTGCCCATGTGCGCTCACAGCGGCGCAGAACAGGGGAATGCCAACAAGGGCGACCAAAGATTTGTGTCCCATGGGACCTCCAGAAAAGGTACAGCCTGTGGTACGGCGAGCTCCAGGGA
>CALMRM010000109.1 GCA_937871605.1 uncultured Terriglobus sp.
GGCCCGGTGCGCCCTGTCACGCTGGATGCGTTCTGGATCGACCGCTGCGCTGTGACCAACAACGCTTTCTTGCAGTTTGTTAATGAAACGAACTATCAAACGGAGGCAGAGCGCTTCGGCTGGTCGTTCGTCTTCGCCGGAGACCTGCCGGACGCAGGCGCCGCCATTGCGGAGCACGACACGGTGCCCGGCGTGGACTGGTGGAAGCGCATCCACGGCGCGGCGTGGCACGCGCCTGAAGGCCCGGGCAGTCACCTCGCGGAGCGCATGGCGCATCCGGTGGTGCACGTCACCTGGAACGATGCCGCGGCGTACGCCGCATGGGCCGGCAAGCGCCTGCCCACCGAGGCGGAATGGGAATACGCGGCACGCGGCGGCCTGCAACAAGCCACATACCCCTGGGGCGACGAGTTGACGCCCGGCGGCGAGCACCGCTGCAACATCTGGCAGGGTGAGTTCCCGCACCAGAACACTGCCGAGGATGGGTACCGCTCCACCGCACCCGCGGACAGCTTCCCACCTAACGGCTACGGCCTGCACAACACCACCGGCAACGTGTGGGAGTGGTGCGCGGACTGGTGGAGCTCCACGTGGCACCTCTCGGCCTCGCGACACAACCCGTTGGGCCCACCTACGGGCTTGGCACGCGTCATGCGAGGTGGTAGCTATCTGTGCCATAGCAGCTACTGCAACCGCTACCGCGTGGCAGCGCGCTCGTCCAACACACCGGACTCCTCCACCACCAACACCGGCTTCCGCTGCGTGCGCGACGAGTAGTGCTTACTGCTTAACCCTTTTTTGTCATCCCGTAGCGTAGCGGATTGTCATCCCGTAGCGTAGCGGAGGGATCTGCATGTGTCCCGGTGCAGCGTGCTGTCGTTGTTACGAAACGTGGGACCTTCGTGCGCGCAGCGGGACAACGGTACGGGGAAGCACACCAGAGTGGGAGCCCGCGATCACCTATGCCTTGTAGATGCGCGCTTCCCACGGACGCAGTCGCAGAGTTGGCGAACCCGGGGCGTCGTCTGCGGTGCCATAGTTACCCATCGCCAGCGGTCCCGCCACCGTGCCCTGCGGCAGGGTGTACGCCACCGGCTGTCGCGAAAAATTCAGCACCATCGTGTATTGGAGGCCGTCCAGCGTGCGTGTGAAGGCGAACACTTGCTCATGGTTCGGATCCAGGTCCTTGTAGTCGCCATACACAAAGGCAGGCTGTCGGGCCCGCAGCGCAATCAAGCGCTGGATGTAGCCGTACGCCGAATCCGGCCTGCCCACCTGCGCCGCCGCATTCAGTTCCGTGTAGTTCGGGTTCACCGGTTGCCAGGTGTGGTCACCCGTGCTGAAGCCCGCGTTCTCCGTCGCATCCCACTGCATGGGCGTGCGCGCATTATCGCGGCCGTACGCGGCGGCACCGTCGATCAGGTGCTGCTCGCTGTACTTGCCCGTCAGCACATCGGCCTTGTAGCGGTTCTGCACCTCCAAATCGTTAAACTCGGCGACGCTCTTCCACGGATAGTTGGTCATGCCCAGCTCGTCGCCCTGGTAGAGGTAGGCGGTGCCGCGCAGCGTCAGCATCATGGTGTGCAGGCACTGCGCAGATCGCGTGCGCATCTCCGGCGTGCTGGTATCGCCCCACCGCGAGACCACGCGCGACATGTCGTGGTTGCCCAAGAACTGCGTGTCCCAGTCCTTTTTCGTCAACACCCGCGCATGCGCGTCGAAGATGGCCTTCAGGTCTGGCAGGTGCAGCGGCTTGTAGTCATACATGCCCGTGCTGCCGATGCGCGTGGCGTCGAAGTTGAAGATCTCGCTCAGCTCGTGCCGGTCCTCGCTGACGACCAGGTGTGTGTCCTCCAGCGAGATACCAATGGCCTCGCCCACGCTCATGCAGTCGTACTTTGAAAGCACCTCGTGGTTCATCTCCTGCAGAAATTCGTCGCGCCGTGGCCCGTTTGCGTAGACCGCGGTCGGGTTTCGCATCTGCCCAGGCAAGAGGTCGGGGAAGCCGGGCTGCTTGCTAATCAGCGGGATCACGTCCATGCGAAAGCCGCTCACACCCTTATCCAGCCAGAAGCGCATCAGGCTGTACACCTCCTGCCGCACCTTCGGGTTCTCCCAGTTCAGGTCCGGCTGCTTTGCCGCGAACAGGTGCAGGTAGAACTGCTGTGTGGTCTCATCCCACTGCCACGCAGAGCCGCTGAAGTACGAGGGGTAGTTGTTTGGCGGGTCGAAGCCGTGCGGTGCGCTCGAATTGGGCACGCCGTCGCGCCAGATGTAGTAATCGCGATAGCGATTGGTGCGCGATTTGCGCGACTCCTGAAACCAGTGGTGCTCGTCACTGGTGTGGTTCACCACCAGGTCGATGATCAGTCGCATGTTGCGCTGCTTGATCTCGGCCAGCATCCGGTCGAAGTCGGCCATGGTGCCAAACTCCGTCATGACCTTGCGATAGTCACGGATGTCATAGCCGTTGTCCACGTTGGGCGAATCAAAGTGCGGGCTCAACCAGATGACGTTCACGCCAAGCTGTTGCAGGTAGTCGAGCCGACGCGTGATGCCCGGCAGGTCTCCAATGCCGTCGCCGTTCGTATCCTGGAACGAGCGCGGGTATACCTGGTAAATCACCGCCTCCTTCCACCAATGTTTGGTGTAGCCGTTGATCTGTGGCAATGGAGCGGCGATGGCAGACGCAGAGTGGGTCACAGCAGCATTAGACAGGGCAGAGGCGGCAATGAGTTGGCAGAACGTTCGGCGCGTGGGCACGCCCCGATGCTACGCCTGCCCTGCAGCATCGGCGAACCAGACCTGGATGCGCGAGCTAATGAACGCGTTTCTACGCGCGCCTGCGGCTGTCTAGTGGCACGTGTGTGTACTGTGAGAGCCGTCTGCATTCTGCTGCGATTGCAGGCACTACCTGAATCTTTTGCTAACCCTGCCCAGGAGCTTATACGTTTCCCTCGGCAGGCGAATCAACCGGGCCAGGGCGTGGTACCCCGGCGACTTGCGATACTGCAATGCCTCGAGTACCTCCCAGCCGATGAAGTCTCTTGCATTTACCGCTGGGTTCAGTGGCGAGAGCTTGAGATAGCGCATCGCGTTCTCAGCTACGTCCTGTATGAAGAGCCTGTCAACGCCTCCGTCTTGACTTGAGAGGCCACCCAACCTGAAGTTCGCAACTGTGACGTTGACGTACTGAAAGCGAGTTACGGCCCAGCAGCGCAGGTTAAGGTCCCAGTCAGCCCATGTCTTGTAGCTCAGGTTGTACAGCCCAACCTTTTCAATGACATCCTTCCTGTACAGAATGGCCTGGTGGCAGATGTTTTGCCGAAGAAGCTTCGTAAGCGTGAACTGTCCGCCGTACAGGACTCCCTCCTGTGTGGGCCCATGACCGATCATCTCTACATCGCCATAAAGCACCCCCGCCTGCTCACGACCCGCACTGCCCAGCAGCGTTTCGAACGTGCTTTCATGGAAGAGCTCGTCATCGCTGCCGAGGAAGTAGAGCCAGCTACCGCTTGCGTGGCGAATGCCCTTATTCATCGCGTCGTAGACACCGCGATCCGGTTCGCTGAACCAGCGGACGTCACGGCTCGGGTGCGCCTTGTGAAACGCGCGCACCACGTCAGCAGTTCCATCCGTTGAACCACCGTCCTGGATGAGGATTTCGTAGTCCTCGAACGATTGCGTGTCGACACTGTCAAGACAACTCCGCAGGGTTGCAGCGGAGTTGTACGTCGGTATCACGACAGACAGCCTCGGCACCGTGGCAGGGTAGGAGTCAGTACCTGGCTTCTGAAGCGAAGACTGCCCGGGCGTAGCGATCTTCATGTGGCCTCGAAATAGTGATGGCATGACGAAGGCTCGCCTGGCAAGCCAACGTATTGACAGGGCGCCAATCGATAGCGACCCTGTCATGCTGGAGTCTCGCCCCAGCCCTCAGCAGCACCGACAGGTTAACTCAGCGTCTCCATCAGCTTGGTGATGGTGCTGTTCAGCGCCTTGTCTTCGCGGCGTTGCTCGTCGATCTTGGCGATCGAGTGCATGACGGTGGTGTGGTGTTTACCGCCGAACTGGCGGCCGATCTCCGGCAGGCTGGCTTCAGTCAGCTGCTTGGCGAGGTACATGGCAATTTGGCGCGGCACCACGATCTGGCGCGAGTTGTTCTTCTGCTTCAACTCGCTGATTTTCATGCCGAACTGCTCTGCCGTGGCGCGCTGGATGGCCTCAATGGTGACCTTGCGCACCTGCGTGTCGATGAACTGCTTGAGGCACTGCTGCGTCGTCGCCAGCGTAATGGCCACATGGTGCATGCTGCACCAGGCAATCAGCCGGATCAGTGCGCCTTCCAGCTCGCGCACGTTGGTGCGCACGTTGCCTGCGATGAACATGGCCACGTCTGTGGGCAGCACGGTCTGCTCGCTCTCTGCCTTCTTCTGCAGGATGGCGACCTTGGTCTCGAGATCGGGCGGCTGAATGTCGGCGATCAGGCCCCACTCAAAGCGGGAGCGCAGCCGGTCTTCAAAGTTCGCCAGCTCTTTGGGCGGGCGGTCGCTGGCGATCACGATCTGCTTCATGCTCTCGTGCAGCGCATTGAAGGTGTGAAAGAACTCTTCCTGCGTACGCTCTTTGCCGGCGAGAAACTGGATATCGTCGATCAGCAGGACATCGACCGTGCGGAAGCGATCGCGGAAGCCGCTCATCTTGTCGTAGCGCACGCTGTTGATCATCTCGTTGGTGAACTTTTCACCGGAGACGTACATGATGCTTGCGTGCGGGTTGCGGCGCTTGACCTCGTGGCCAATGGCCTGCATCAGGTGCGTTTTGCCCATGCCCACGCCGCCGTACAGGAACAGCGGGTTGTAGGCGCGCGAGGGCCGCTCTGCCACGGCCTGCGAGGCAGCATGCGCAAACTGATTGCCGCTGCCGATGACGAAGTTCTCAAAGAGGTAGCGCGAGTTCAACTGCGCGGCACTGTTCCAGTCAAAGCGCGCCTGCTCCGTGGTGGGCATGGCGGGCACATGGCGGCTGGTGCCCAGCGCAGATGGCGCCATGTGCTGCGGTGTGCCGTTGTGCGTGCTGTTGTTCTGATTTCCGCTCTGCGGCGCGTTGGGCGAGTGCGACGGCAGCGGCGCAAAGCCGCCATCCTCGCGGGTCTTGGGTGCAGAGGGATCGTCCTCCACCGTCACAAAGCGGACCTCGTCCACCTCAAGCTTGTGCGCCTCAATGGCCTCGTGAATCAGGTCGGCGTAGCGGTCACCGATGTGCTGGAATTGCGCAGAAGGAATGCGCACAAAGAGCGTGCGGCCGCTCTCATGCGAAAAGCGCGTGGGCTTAAGCCAGGTGTGGAACGATTGCCGGTTGATCTTCATTTCCAGCGCGCCCAGGATGCGCAGCCACGCGTTTTGCGGCGGCAGGACGGTCGAGACTGTGGGGGCAAACGACATCAGCATGGTTCCTTGCGTTTGTCAGGTGTAGCACCTGCGCACTGTGGTTCGCGGAGCAGCGCGAACCGAGCAAAAATAGAGACAAAGATTCCACAGTGGCGCAAGGGAGAAGCTCACACCAGGGGGGAAATTGCGAAACTCTGATTGAAGGCCGTCGACCTGCCTTGGCAGAACCGATCGGTGAAGTGTAGCCGCAGTGCCAGAGTGCCGACGCACTCTTGCAGTACGGTGGAACGAACCTGATGGTAGCACGCAGAGCCTGCCGTCCTGAATGCCCCGCCCCGCAAAATATTTTGGAGAAATGCACTTGCACAAAAGGTGGTGAAAGCCGTCCAGACACCGCTCCACAATGCGCTTTCTTTAGCGGCTTGATACACGATTGCGCTTGCGTGTCTTGCGTTTTCGTGTGTCATCGCGCATGTCTCCAGTACCAGAACTGAGGTGACGGAAGAGCCGCCGCCGTAACATGCTGCCCTTGCTGGACGGGCTTTCTGCTGCACAATGCAAGGCGTGTGACACCTGTGCGCTGCAGAGTCAACGAGGCAGACTGCCTAAGTACCGCGGCGCAGTTACGGTTTCGCTCCCAGCACCATTACCTCCACGCTCAGCGGTGGCACCGTGTGGCGAAATGTATCGCTCACCTTTAGGCTGCTCTTCACCGGCACAATGCGTTTTGGGTCGGTTATGGTATTCGTCTCCGCGCGTGTGGCACCATGCAGCGACCACAGCGTGGCACCGCTGCGCACGTGGCTGCCTGCGATGGTCACGTCTACCTCCTGCGGCTCTGTCGAGGCGTTGACCAGCTTCACGTACAGTGCACCCTTCGCCGGGTCGCGCGTGACCGACGTAAACACGCGATCGCTCGCGCCGCTCAGCGTTGCCGTGGTCACCTCTGTGCCCAGGTACTCGGCGAACAGCGCCTGCGCGTAGTAGCTGGGCGAACCGTAACTGCTCGCGGCATCGTAGCCGATCAGGTCGCTCTCCCATTGCATGCCACCGGGGTTCACGTTCACCAGCAGCGGTGCGTACGAGGCCATCACGATCAGGTCGCCATTGCGCTCCAGTGACGTCATAAACGCCGCATCGCCCAGCGCCGCGCCCAGGTTGGTGGTAGGGCTGCCCTCGCGCGTGGCCCACTCGCCCACAAAGATCTTGGGCCCGGTACGCGGCATGTTGTCATACTTGTGCAGCAGCGAGAAGAAGTCTTCCGCGCGCTTGTAGTAGTGGTCGTCCACCACGTCCGGCACCGTACGCTTCAGCGGCGTCGTGGCAATCACCTGCAAGCTTGGATACTTCGCCTTGATGGCTTTGTGGAACTGCGCAAAGCGACCTTCGTAGGTCAGCGCATGATCGAATTCATCCTCGTTGCCCACCTCCACGTAGTGCAGCGGAAACGGCGCGGGATGCCCAAGCTTCGCACGCACCGCGCCCCACTTCGTCTCAGGGCCGCCGGTGACGAACTCAAGCTCGTCCATGGCATCGTCTACAAACGGCGTAAGCGCGGGCCCGGCATTGATGTGGTCGCCCTTGAGCGAGTAGCCCGCATACACGGCCAGCACCGGCTCAATGTTCAGGTCCTCAGTCCACTCTAGAAATTCGAGCAGGCCCAAGCCGTCAGTGGATTGATAATTCCACGGGCTGCGGTGCGTGGGCCGGTCCGCCAGCGGTCCAATCGTGTTCTTCCAATCGAAGCGTTCGTCAATTTGATCGCCCTCAAGATAGTTGCCGCCAGGCAGCCGCAAAAACTTGGGGTGCATGCCTGCCAGCAGTTGCATCAGGTCTGGCCGGTTGCCGTTGGCACGGTTCTTGTACGTGGGCGGAAACAGGCTCACCAGCTGCAGCCACACCTTGCCCATCTGCGGCACACTCAGCAAGAGGTGGTTGTCGGTTGAGGCAGGCACCGCGCCGGTGCGCAGCGTAAACGTATACTGCTTCCACTCCGGTGACAGCGTGGCGAGTGCTGTGCTGGCCGCAACCTTACCGCTCCCGTCGTTCACCAGCGACACCGTCATGCTCCCGCCGTTTTCACTGCGCGCATACAGTGAGCCGGTGTAGGTGGTGTTCGGCAGGACACGCATGCCCCACCAGCCATCGTTGCGCACCGCCGCAGGGTGCTTGGCATCTGCCTGTGTTACATCCAGAACCATGCTGCCGGGCAGCGCCTCCGTGGGGCCGGTCTCCCCGTCGTACTTCGCCGTGGCCTTTGCTGTGCCCGTGGGGTCCAGCGTCCAATGACCGATGCCCTCCCAGTTGCGGTCGGTAAAGCTCCGGTTCCGCACCATCTCCGCATACAGGCCGCCGTCGTAGCTGTAGTTGATCTCCTCCGTCATCATGCCGTAGAGCGTGGGGCTTACGGCGTGCAGTGGCTTGTCGGCCTCTATGGTCAGCGTGGCGGCTGGTGTCTGCGCCAGGGCGGGCAGGCCCAGGCTGACAGCCAACAGGGTGGCAGCGGCAAGGGGCAAGAACGTGCGCATGCGTGGAGGTCTCCCGGGTCACCATCGTACCGTGCCGCCCCTGTGACTGGCGCACGTAAGGCATCGCTTCGTAGCTGGACCCGTGTTTGCAGCGAAGCCATGTTGATGCAGATTCAAAGCAGTACAACCGACCGGTCTCTTCAACAACAGATCCCACTTTGCACTTGGACTCCCCCTCCAAGGCACTCATAATGGTGGAGGACCGCTCGGCTGTAGACAGCACGTTGCTCCAGCCTGGCTGGGGTGCAAGCCGCGGTTTAGGAGAGCTTTCTATTAACACCCAGAAGATTTCGTTTCTGCTGTCCGCCTGCGCCCTCGTGACGCTTGCGCCGGCTGGTATGCAGGGTCAGACAGTGACCGCCACCATCACAGGCACGGTGCTCGACCCCAGCGGCGCCGCTGTTCCAAACGCCGCGGTTACCGCCGTCAACGTCGCCACGGGCGTGCGTTCTACGGCCACCAGCAACAGCAGCGGCTCATACTCGATCCGCTTTCTGCCCATTGGCGCGTACACCGTTCAGGTCGAGGCGACTGGGTTTGCGCCCCTTACCCTGCCGCAGGTGCAGCTCGAAATCAGCCAGACGGCAAAGCTCGATGCGCACGTCTCCGTAAATGCCAGCACCACGTCTGTCGATGTTGAAAGCAGCGCAACGCCCATTCTGGACACCACGGACGGCACCATCGGCCTTTCGCTGACAGAGCAGCAGATCCAGACCATCCCGCTGAACGGGCGCAATTTCTCCTCCGTCACGCTGTTCGAGCCGGGCGCCGTCAACACCGATCCTTCCGGTCTGACCGGCAACAATGCTATCGAGCGCAATACGTACAACAACGGCATCGTGTCGATGAACGGCAACCGTGCGCAGGCCAACAACTACACCCTCGACGGCATTGACATGAACGAGGGCCAGAACAATCTCATCGGCTACAACCCGGCTCCTGACGCCATTGCTGAAATTCACGTCATCACCGCAAATGCACCCGCCTCCTACGGCAACGTGAACGGTGGCGACATCGTCACGGTGCTGAAAAGCGGCACCAACCAGTTCCACGGTTCGGCTTACGGCTACCTGCAGAACCAAGACCTGAACGCCAACACCTGGGCGCACGGGCACCAGCAGGACCCCGCGGACCGGCAGCCCATCGACCGCTACACACAGACGCAGTTCGGTGGCACGTTTGGCGGCCCCATTAAGCGGGACAAGCTGTTCTTCTTCGTCGATTACGAGGGCGTGCGCCGCCACACCGGCGGCACCGGCACAGCCAGCGTACTCACGCAGGCCATGCGCGGCGGCGACTTCTCGGCTGTATCCAAGCAGCTCTACGACACGCAGAACAACTTTGCCCCGTACGTAGGCAATCGTGTTCCGATCGTAAGCCCAGTGGCAACGTACCTGTTTGCACACCCTGAGCTGTACCCGCTGCCAAACTCCGGCGCGCAGGATGGGCTGGTCGAGAACAATTACACCGGCAGCACCCGCAGCTTTGTCGTTCGCAATCAGGGCGACTTGAAAATCGAGTGGGATCCTCGCCCGAACGATAAGATCACCGGCTTCTACTCGCAGTCGCGCGCCTACGACGGCCAAACGGCGGTGCTGGCCATCAGCTTTCCGGCGCAAAACGTCTACCCCACCAAGATGTTCGGCACCACCTGGGTGCACACCTTCTCCCCCACGGTGGTCAACGAGGCGCGCGCAGGCTTTCTGCGTGTGCGCTGGGATAACGGCGTGCCCACCGACCCAACCGGCCTGTTCGGCTTGACCGGCAACAAGGTCGTCGGCATTCCCTTCGGTACGCAGACCTACGTCGGCTTCTCCAGCCAGGGCTTTGGCGACAACATCAGTTCGTTCGGCACGCCGGGTGCGCCACAGATCCTGCGGGATAACACGTTCTCGTACTACGACAGCGTCACCATCCAAAAAGGCCGCCAAACGTTCACAGTGGGTGCCCAGGCGATTCGGTATCAGCAGAACTATGCGCTCTCGGGGGCGCAGGGTTCGCTGGGGCAGTTCAGCTACGATGGCACCTTTACCGGCGACGGCACGGACACCGGCTACAGCGGTGCGGATTTTGTGTTGGATCGTGCAAAGAGCGACAGCATCGCCATCCCGGGCGGCAGCGGCCTGGTGGGCAACCGGCAGTGGCGCACTGCGGGCTTCTTCCAGGACGACTGGAAGGTCACGAGCAATCTGACGCTCAACTTCGGCGTCCGCTACGAGTACGACCAGCGCTGGAATGAGGTGCACAACCGCACGGCAAACGTACTGCTTTCTGGGCCAAACATGGGCAAGGTGGAGTACGCCGGGTCCGTGCCCACGGGCGCACCGGCTGGATCGATCGTGTGCGACAACATTTCCTGCTACCAGCCCACCCGCAACCAGCTGCAGCCGCGCTTCGGCTTCGCCTACCAGGCGGCCTCGCGCATGGTGCTGCGCGGCGGCTACGGCACCACTAGCTTCTTTGAGGGCGACGCCAACAACCAGCGGTTGACCTACCAGAACCCGTTCCTCGCGTTCTCCCAACCAACGGCTCCGGTCCCGGTGCCGGCGAGTGCGGCGACGCCCTATAGCCCCGGCGCTCCCATCCACGCAGCGCAGGGCTTCGCCATCAACGGTGTGGACAACAGTGGTGCGAGTTTTGGTGCCTGGCCGCAGAACATCAAGCCCGCCTACCTGCATGAATTCAACCTGACAACAGAGTTCGCCCTGAACAACAAGCTGTCGCTTTCCACCAGCTATGTGGGCGAGTCAGGCCAGCACCTGGCCGACTACCGTAACGGCAATCAGCTTACGTTGAACCAGTCGCGCGCCATCGTCGCAAACGGAAACACTGTTACCGCTGCGACAGCTGCGCCGTTTGCCGGTCTTGTCGGCCAGAATGGCACCCTGCTCATCACGGAGTCCGCAGCCATGATGAACTTCAACGCTGCGCAGGTCACGCTGCGCGACCGCGGCGAACATGGCCTGACGTACACGGTCAACTACACCTACTCCAAGGCCCTGACAAACAGTGCGGGTAACTACACACCCGCGAACATCAATGGCCAGAACGGCGCATTTCAGGACGGGTACAACAGCGCGGCCGACTACGGCTTATCTGGCACAGACGTCGCACATAACTTCTCCGCGGTCGCGGTGTACACGGTGCCCTTCGGCCGCGGCATGCAGTTTGGCAGCCACCTGAACCGTGCGGCAGACCTCGTGCTGGGTGGCTGGTCCGTGTCGTCCAGCTTCGTGGCGTACTCCGGCTTTCCCGTTACCGTCAACGGGCCTAACAACACGGGGACGAACACGGAGGGGCAACTTCGTGCCAATCACTACCGCACGCTGAAGGTGCGCAACCGCAGCGTGGATCACTGGTTCGGTACCGATGCATCCGCCACGCCGTGCACCGGTGGCGACAACGGCACCTGCGCCTATGGCCCCGCGGCGAACCTGAGCTTCGGCACAGCATCCGTCGGCTCGGAGCGTACGCCGAAGTACCTGAATATTGACTCGTCCCTGTTTAAAGACTTCCACATCACCGAGCACCAGGCACTTGGCTTCCGTGCCGATGCGTTCAACGTGGGCAACATCGCCAGCTACGGCAACCCGGATAGCAATGTGACCGACACCAACTTTGGCCAGATCACGAACACGCGGAGCGCCTCGCGCGTGCTACAACTCCAACTTCACTACGCGTTTTAAGCAATGGGGAAGCAAACTCGTCACTTGAGCACACAAATGCGCGCGTAAGGCGTGCATTTGTGTGCATTCAAGGCTTCTTTTGCTTACTAATTGTTTCTTAAAGACACTTTCTGTAGCGCCAAAGTGTCGCTTTCGTGCGCTCTAGCGCACCCTGCCGTGCGCTTTTGTCACCATCGTTTCGGCCTTCGAACCGTGCAGGAGAGCTACGCCCCAGGTGTAGGTTCAGGGTCAACCGTTAGGATGGTTAACAATTTCAGGAACTCCTCGTAATCGGGGCGAACTCGTTGTAAGGAACGGTCTGTCGTCGTCAGCGTCACAATGCCGATCCACTTTGCGACGCGGACGTACGTCTGCACCTGAACAACGCCCGTGCCGCGCATCGGCTGATGGCGTATCAGCAGCAGCATGCTCTCATCGGCCTGCTCGGCGAGCAGTTTGCTTGGCTGCGGTCCGGCGAAGTCCGGCTGGTCGAATTGCCGGCTGAGCATGGCCTTCTGGGCCTCGACATACGGTTGCAGCTTGTCACCGGCCAGCAGTGTGTCGCCGTTCAGGTGAATGTTGCTGGCGGGGTCGGGCACGTTGTGCCGCAGCCCGAAATCCGGCATAAAGAACCACCCCGCCGGCGCGCTGCTGATCCCCCAGCGGCCGATGCGTGCAGCGGCAAGCGTGCTCACAGCCCTGCCGCCTCTGAGCCGCTGGCCGCAGCGGCAATCTGCCACGCGGTAAGCACCAGCAGTTGCCGTTTTTGGAGCACCTCGGCAACATCTGCGGCATACCCATCCATGCGACGCGCAAGCAGGCGGAGGTCTGCCGCGCGGGTCAGCAGAGGCTCACGCGCTCCTGTGTGGAAGGCATCCATGTCGCGGAGCAGGTCTCGCTCCTCCTGCTGTAAGAGCGTGACGGCGCGCTGCAGGCGGGTCAGCGACGGGTCGCCAGGCTTGCCCGACTCAATGGCTGTGTTCAGGGCCGCAAGCAAGTCCGCAAAATTTTTCTGCAGCCGTGCCGCGGCAGCGGCAGGCACGCGCTCCGGATGCGAGTAGGGTGCTCTCACGCCGCGCCTGCCATGCGGAAGCGCTGAATAGCGGCTGCGGGGGCAACGTCTGCCGGAACCCAAACCTGCAACTTGCCGGTGAGCACGCCTTCGCCCGCCCATCCTTTCACAGGGTCACCCTGCGGGATGGTGAGCACCAGGACATGGCTCCCGGAGTTCCAGGCATCGTGCGGGGTCGCAGCCACGGGTGGGTCGGCGGTCCAGAAGCTGTTCGAACCGGCCGTGCCGTCCGCATCTGTCAGTGCGTACAGGGTCGTTCCCGGCAGCAGGTTGGCCGGTACCACGGCCTGAAAGGTGCAGGTCGCTTCCGGCGGTAGGGCTGGCCATCCCTCCTGCTTCAGTTCGATGGGCGGCAAGCCTTGTCCAGCATCGGCAAAGGTGCGCGTGGTGCCATCCTTTTGCAGCGCGGCGGCAGTACTGGCATGCATCGGTGCCGATGCCTCTCCCGCTGCCGCAGGGCTGCCACCGCTGGCTGCGGGCGGCGCTGCCTTAAATCCCGCCTTGTCGACGCGAATGTCCTGCACCCCGGCCGTCGTATCCACCAGCAGCTGCCCGTTTGCCGCTGTTTGTCCCTTTGGCACGCCGTTGACATACACCTGGACCCCGGCCTGCTTGGTCCGGACGAGTAACTTCGCTGCCTCGGCGGGTACAGGTGAGGCAGCAGGTACCGAGGGTGCAATCGTCGGCGCGGGCGTTGTGCCTGTTGCAGATGCGGTTGGCGTCGTGCTGTCCGCAGCAGGAACCGCGTGCGAACGCTCGTGCAGCACGTAGGCTGTGCCACCGGCAGCCAGAGCCAGTACAGCCGCTGCTGCAATCCCAATCGTGAGGGAGGAACGCTTGTTCCTGACGCCGGTGGGTGCCTGAGTGACGGGGAACGGTGCAGGCGTTGCTGCTGCGGCCACTGGTGCTGGCGTCGCAACAGGTGCTGGCTCCGCGGGCGTGACGGGTATGGCTGCTGCCAGGGTCGGCGTGTCAATGGCTGTGCAGAGAGAGGCGGCCATCACGGGCCGCAGGGTCGATGGCCCGGAACTCGCACCGTGACCGTGGAGTTGCTTCAGCAGTTCGTCCACGGAACTGTAGCGCTCCGTGCGATCCTTTCGCAGCAGCCGCTGGATGATCTCGTCGCACATCGGCGGAATGGTCGCGTCATACTGCAGCACCGACGGTGGCGGCGTGGAAAGATGGGCAATCTGAATGGCTGTGGCGGACTGGTTCTCAAAGGGCCGGTGTCCTGTCAGCAGCTCAAAAAACACGACGCCCAGCGAGTACAGGTCGCTACGGCTGTCGCAGGCCTCGCCGCGGATCTGCTCCGGGCTCATGTAGAAGGGCGTGCCCAGCGCCTCACCGGGCCGCGTCAGGCCGTCGGCCTCGGCCACGTCGGTGATCTTTGATATGCCGAAATCCAGAATCTTGATGCGCCCGGTGGTGTCCAGGTGCATGTTTGCGGGCTTCAGGTCACGGTGCACCACATGCTTCGATTCGGCCCAACAGAGTGCCTCAGCCGCCTGTGCAATCACACCCGCTGCCGCCGCAATGCTCAGCTTGCCTTCCCGGCGCAGGTAGCTCGACATGTCTTCGCCAGAGACGAACTGCATCACCAGGTAGTGCAGGCCGCGTCCCTCACCAATGTCGAAAATCGGCACAATATTGGGGTGTCCCGACAGCGACGCAGCAGTCGTGGCTTCCTGTTTGAAGCGCGCCACAATACTTGGGTCCTGCGCCAGGTGGTCGGCAAGAATCTTGATGGCGAACAGGCCGCCATGCGCGCGGTGCCGCGCTAGCAGCACCTGTGCCATGCCGCCGCCACCCACGTGGCACAGGATCTGGTACTTATTGCCCAGCAGCGCGTCAATGTCTGCCTGTTGCTGCTCCACTCGTGTTGTCATCAGGCCTCCACCAAAAGGCAGGTCACGTTGTCCGACGCCCCGAAGGCTTTTACGGCCTCAATCAGCTGCTCGCACGCCAGGCTGACGGTAGGCGCAGCATGCACAATCCGGGCGATGTCCGCGTCGGGCAGGTGCTTCATCAGTCCGTCCGATGCCAGCAGCACACGGTCACCCGATTGCAGTTGTGCGCCAAAGAGGTCGGGCTGCACGTCCGGTCCAATGCCCACGGCACGGGTAATCACGTTAAAGCTGGGGTGGTTTGGCGGTAACGGATGACCGCTGCGCTCCGACTCCGCGCCCAGGGAGTGGTCCACCGTGATCACGCTGGCTGTGCCATCGCGCAGCAGGTACGCGCGGCTGTCGCCAATGTTTGCAATGACGGCATTGCCGCTCGCAATGCAGAGCACCACCAGGGTTGCGCCCATGCTGTTGTACTTGGGATTGGCCACGGCCTGCTGGTACACGCTCGCATTAGCGTGCGCCGTGGCGTAGTACAGGCGGTGCTGCATCGGGGTACTGCGGTAGGCGCCATCCGTCAGGGTGTGCCGGTAGTGTGCCAGGGTACTCTCGATCGCAATGTGGCTTGCCACCTCACCGGCGGCGCTGCCACCCATGCCGTCCGAAACCGCAAAGATGCCTGCCTCGGTGTCATAGCCGAAGCTGTCCTCGTTGTTCGTGCGGCGACATCCCACGTCGGAAAGGGCGGCTACTTGCAGCATTGCTGTCATCTGCTTGGGCGTGCTCCAGGCTCGGCACGCCCCATGGTATCGCAGTCGTTCGCGGGAACCTATGACACGTCTCCGTGCAAGCCTGCGCGTGCGGGTACGCGCCTGGGTGGTTCCGTAACCAGATCCAGTTGCCGCTCGCTAGGACGCTCCCCTGCGGGGTCATCGGCGGCTCTCCGGTGGTGTACCAGGTGCTCTCCCTCCGGGCGCAGTGCTTTCCGCCTTGTGGATTTTGCGGTACCATAAGGCGTTGTCCGCAGTCGCCCAGCGACACGTGGCCGTGCTGCCGTTTGTGGCTCGCCGCATGGACACCTCAAAATTTTTCATCTCAGCGTGGCCCCGCCCCTGAGAGCAGGAGACTCGTTCCATGCCCAAGCGCACGTTTCAGCCCAACCGCCGCCACCGCGCCAAGACGCACGGCTTTTTGACCCGCATGAAGACCAAGGCCGGTCAAAACGTGCTGAGCCGCCGCCGCGCCAAGGGCCGCCATAAGATCGCTGTCTCCGCAGGCTTCCGCGACTAGTCGTTTCCTGACCCATCCTCATCATCGGCACGTTCCTTCGGGCGCGTGCCGTTGTCGTTTGCGGCAAGTGGTCCCCTGCGCACGGAGTTTGCCGCCGTCAGCAACCGTGCTGGGGGGCTTACAGCAAACGAATTAGCCAGACAAGCAGGTACACGGCCGCCACAAACACGGCTTGGAAGAAGAGTGCGTACACAAAGCCGCGGAGCGGGCCTTCCGCCAGCTCAACAGGAGCCTCTCTCGGGATGTCCCGGCTGGCAGCATAATCTTTGCCAACGCCGTAGCCGTCTGCTATTTGCACTGGGCCACGGTACGCCACCGGGGTGCTCACTCACGTGCCACATCGTCCATCGCCTACATCCGACTGTGGTAAGTCGTCCATGGCCTACACCGAAGCAGAAGATGGCCAGCGCTGGCTGTCAGCCGTGCTGGCAGACCTCATGGCGAAGTGAGCTTATTCTCGCGACGCAACGGCATACCACCCGCAGGCTACAGGCTTTTTTAGTGCATCCGAACTTTTAGGACGCGTACTCCGGTCGCCAGGGGCTAGGCCTATCCGTTTTTCGCTGCCACGGCACCCCAGATCATGGCAATAGGATGAAGACCAACGAGTGCCCAACCCAGCGTAGGCACGCCCAGCGCCACGTAGAGCACCAGCATCACGATAGCTCCAGTGACAGTGCTGTAAAGCATGCCGAACGGGCCAAAGAAGAACGTCAATACGAGTGACACCAGCACACTCTTTTGATTTGCCATGGCTCTTGAGATGCGGCGCGGCGCACCCCGCAGCGTCACTCGAGGGGTCAACTTCGCCAACGCCCTCGCGATACCATGGCTACAGACACTTGGGCATGGGTGAGACACGGGTGGACGAGCGCAACGCAGAAGGGTCGGTCGCAGCAGTGCGCCTGCGCAAACACGCGGACTACCAGCGCGCGTACGCTGCCGCCGCACGCAAGCAGCACAGCCGCGAGATGAGCTTCTTCTTCGCGCGACGTGACCGCATGCCCGCCCGCACACTGCACCCGAGGGAATTACCTCTCACAACTGGACCGCGCATCGGCCTGACCGTGCCAAAGGCGCTGGGCAAGGCGCATGACCGCAACCGCATCAAGCGACGCATGCGTGCGGCCGTGGCGCTGCACGCGGGCGAACTCAGCGGTTTGGGAGTGGATGTGATCCTGCACCCACGCCGTACCGTGCTCGACCTTGAGTGGGACAAGCTTCAGCGCGAGGTGCGAGAGGTGTTCCGCACGGTACGCCGGGGCCACGACGCGCCACCAACTGCGCCCTCGCAGGACCGCTCTCACGGCAAGCGCAGGCCAGTGAAGTCCGCCGCACAGTCTCTGCTGCCCACAACACCTCTCGACAAAGCATCCGTATGACGGCGCGTCTGCGGCGCGGCGTGTTCCATGTCTACCGCCTTGTGATTTCCCCGCTGCTGCACAGCACGGGCATTAGCAGCTGCCGCTTTCAACCAAGCTGTTCCGAATATGCGGAGGTCGCCGTCGCCCGCTTTGGCCTGCTGCGCGGCGGTTGGCTGGCGCTGCGCCGCATCGCCCGCTGCCATCCGTTCAGCCGGGGTGGGCTTGACCAGGTGCCGGAGCGCTGAGACCAGGGAGCGCCTGCTCCATGGCTCGTCATCCTGAGCGAAGCGCAGCGGAGTCGAAGGACCTGCTTCTCGCGCGCCCAGCGCGCCTGAGCGCCTTTGGCGCTGGTAAAGCACGTCCTTCGACTACGTGCTCCGCTCAGGATGACGAAGACTGCGCCCCTGCACAACCCTCTGCGTCCTCTGCGTTCTGCTTTTGTATCGGTTAACCAACGCAAGCCTCGTATCATTAACGGTGGAGTCCCATGCCCACCCTTCCGGCGAACACAGCACCCACCACCAACAAGCACCTGATCCGCTGGGTGGAAAAGACCGCCGAGCTGTGCCAGCCCGACCGTATCCATTGGCTCGACGGCTCCGATGAAGAGAACACCGCGCTATGCGACGAGCTGGTTGCGGGCGGGACCTTTCAGCGGCTCGATCCGGTGAAGTGGCCGGGATGCTTCTACGCGCGGTCCAGCCCGAACGACGTTGCCCGCGTAGAAGACCGCACCTTCATCTGTTCGCTTTCAAAAGACGGCGCGGGGCCGACCAACAACTGGGAAGACCCGTTCGTGATGCGGCGCAAGCTGAAGGCGCTGTTCAAGGGGTGCATGCGCGGCCGCACGATGTACGTAATGGCGTTCAGCATGGGACCGGTCGGTTCACCCATGAGCCAGATCGGCGTGCAGCTGACGGATTCGGCTTACGCCGTGGTCAACATGCGCATCATGGCCCGCATCGGCCTGCCGGTCTACGCGGAGATCGATAAGGACTACAAACGCGTGGTGCCCTGCATTCACAGCGTGGGCGCGCCTCTGCTGCCCGGCCAGGCGGACGTGCCTTGGCCGCAGAACGATACCAAGTACATCGTGCACTACCCGGAGACGCGCGAAATCTGGAGCTACGGCTCGGGCTACGGCGGCAATGCCTTGCTGGGCAAAAAGTGCTTCGCCCTGCGCATCGCCAGCAACATCGCGCGAGACGAGGGCTGGATGGCCGAGCACATGCTCATCGTCGGCGTGGAGAGTCCAGCCGATGCCGGCGGCAAGACCGAAAAGACCTATGTCGCCGCGGCGTTTCCCTCGGCCTGCGGCAAGACCAATTTCGCCATGATGATTCCGCCCGCCGGCTTCGACGGCTGGAAGGTGTGGACGGTGGGCGATGACATTGCCTGGATTAAGCCCGATGCAACCGGCCAGCTGCGCGCCATCAACCCGGAGACGGGCTTTTTCGGTGTTGCGCCCGGCACGTCCGACAAAACGAACCCGAACGCCATGGCCACGCTGCGCAGCAACAGCATCTTTACCAACGTCGCGCAGGTGACCGAGGGTGGTGTGCCCAACGGCGACATCTGGTGGGAGGGCATGACCGACACCCCGCCCGCCGAGGCCCTGGACTGGCGCGGCGAGCCCTGGTACGGCGAAGCGCGGCATGGGCAGCCTGCCAGCAAGACGCCTGCCGCGCACCCCAACGGCCGCTTTACCGCGCCCGCCCGGCAGTGTCCCACCATCGACAGCGCGTGGGAAGACCCGGACGGCGTGCCGCTCAGCGCCATTGTCTTTGGCGGCCGTCGCGCGACGACCATGCCGCTGGTATACCAGGCGTTCAACTGGTCCAGCGGCGTCTACATCGGCGCGACCATGGGCTCAGAGCAGACCGCGGCGGCGGGCGGCCAGGTAGGCACCGTCCGGCGCGACCCCATGGCCATGCTGCCGTTCTGCGGGTACCACATGGGCGACTACTTTCGGCACTGGCTCCGCATGCAGCGCGAGCTCTCCACCACGCCCCGCATCTTCCACGTCAACTGGTTCCGCAAGGACGCCGAGGGCAAGTTCCTGTGGCCCGGCTACTCGGAAAATATGCGCGTGTTGAAGTGGATCGTCGACCGCTGCCGTGGCCGTGTCCGCGGGCAGGAGACGCCCATCGGCTGGACGCCCAAGTACGCCGACATGACCTGGGACGGCCTCCACTTCACTGAGCAGCAGTTCGCCGCGTTGCAGCGCGTCGATCGTGCCGTGTGGAAGCGTGAAGTGATGGGTCACGAGGAAATTTTCCTGCTGCTCCACGACCACCTGCCACCAGAGATGATTTATGAGCGCGAATTGCTCATTTGCAGGCTCTAACTGCAGCACATGGGCGTGCCAAACACGCGAAATAGGCTCTTCCTGCAGCCCCGGAGGCGCTTACTGCTGCAGAAGAGCGCGCAAAACAGCCCCGTTGCACACCGTAACGCACGCTCTGCACGCGCCAGGAGTGACCCGCGTGACGTATTAGTAGAGGGTGCCGTTTGCACAGCCGCGCGCAGCGCACAGTCTGCGACACCCCTATGAGGACCCATGGCCCAGAACACAACCCCAGCCGCCGCTGCCGATGAAGTCCCGCTCGAGCCCGACTCGACTCTGAATACCCCGGGGCTGCGCGCGCGCTGGGTTCGCATTGTGCCGCTGGTGTTCGCCACCTACAGCCTGGCGTACGTGGATCGTACCAACTACGGCTTTGGCGCGGCGGCGGGTCTGGCAAAGACGCTCCACATCACGGAATCGCGCAACGCATTGCTGGCAGCACTGTTTTTTCTGGGCTACTTCCTGTTCCAGATTCCCGGCGCGGCCTATGCCCGCAGGCGCAGCGCACGCACGCTGATTTTCTTTGCCGTGGTCAGCTGGGGCGTGCTGGCCATGCTCACCGGCATTGTCAAAAGCTTCTGGGGGCTGGCGCTGGTGCGGCTCACGCTGGGCATGAGCGAAAGCTTCATTCTGCCGGGCATGCTGCTGCTGTTATCGCAGTGGTTTACGCGGGCGGAGCGGTCGCGCGCCAACACGTTTCTCATCCTCGGCAACCCGGTCACGGTGCTGTGGATGAGTGCCGCCACGGGCTACCTGATGCGGCAGTTTGGCTGGCAAACGACTTTTATTCTGGAAGGCATCCCGTCCATTCTGTGGGGCGTGGTCTGGTACACGCTGATCCGCGACCGGCCCGCGCAGGCGGGCTGGCTGGATGCGGACAGCAGGCGGCGGCTGGAAGAAGCGCTGCAGCGCGAGCAGGCGGAGATCCCCGCGGTCAGCTCCGTGGGGCACGCGTTCCGTTCGCCGGTTGCCATTGCCCTGTCCGTGCAGTACTTTCTGTGGAGCATCGGCGTGTACGGCTTTGTGCTGTGGCTGCCCAGCATTGTGCAGCGCGGCGCGGCGCGGGGCATTGCCGTTACCGGCCTCCTGAGTGCGATACCGTATGCGGCGGCGGCTGTGCTCATGCTGCTGACGTCGTACTTGTCCGACCGCAGCGGCGGCACGCGGCAGCCGTTCATCTGGCCTGCGCTGCTGGTGGCGGGCTTTGCCCTGCTGGGCTCGTTCTTCACCGCGGGCATCAGCTTTCCGCTGGCGTTTGTGTTTCTGGTACTGGCGGGCGGCCTCATGTACGCGCCTTACGGGCCGTTCTTTGCGCTCATTGCCGAGCGCTTTCCGCGCAACGTAAGCGGCGAGGTCACCGCGCTGGTCAATGGCTGCGGCGCGCTGGGCTCGTTTGTGGGCAGCTATGCCGTGGGCCTCTTGCAGGCACGCACCGGCAGCCCGCGGGCCGGCTTCCTGCTCATGTCGATGTCTGTACTCTGCGCCTCGCTCATCATCCTGCTGCTGCCAACGCCTGCCCATGGTAGTTCAGATACTTAACAGTAACTTCCCTGGAACAGAAAGACGCATCCGCGGCGCATACTTCTTGACCACGCATCGCCCGCACCCTACGATGAGACATTCACTAGTTTCTTGAAGGTTGCGGACGTGTCCTGTCGTCAGCCGGCATGTGGTTTGCAACCGCACGCTGGCGCGGGCGGTGTACGACTTGCCGAGTGCGTCCCTCCATGCGGGCGTACCAGCAGGGCCGCAAGCGCAAGACACCAGTGCTGGGAGGGCTGTACATGATGTCTCGCCGACCGAGCCGGAAGCATGCCGTTACGCCACAGAAGTTTGCACGCCCCATGCTGAAGCACCTTGCTGCTGCGGGTATGCTGGCCGCAGCCACGGGCGCGCCGCTGCTGGCACAGAACACCACGGCCGACGTCGTAGGTACGGCCACCGACGTGACCGGCGCGGTGATTCCAAACGCCACGGTCGAGCTGACGGACGTCAACACGCACGAGAAGCGCACGGCGCAATCCGGCAGCAACGGCGAGTACACCTTTACCCTGCTCAAGCCCAGCACGTACTCGCTTTCGGTCACGGCACCGGGCTTCAAAAGCTTCCAGATCACGGCCTTTAACATTGCCGCCGGTGACCGCGCGCGTGAGGATGCCCACCTGAATGCAGGCTCTGCAGGTGAAACCGTCACCGTCGAGGCCACCACGCCCGCGCTGCGCACCGACTCCAGCGCCCTGATTACCACCGTGACCGAGAAGGCCACGCAGGAACTGCCGCTGAACGGCCGCAACTTCATCAACCTGGTGCAGGTAACGCCCGGCGCGACGGAGGGCCTGAACAACGGCCTGGCCAGCGGCAACCGCCCGGACGACCGCCGCCAGACCTCGTCTGTGTCCGTCAACGGCCAGGCCGACATGATGAACAACCAGACCATCGACGGCATCGACAACAACGAGCGCGTGATCGGCAGCATCGGCCTGCGCCCGTCGGTCGACTCCATCCAGGAAGTCAGCGTGCAGACCAACGTCTTCACGGCAGAGGTGGGCCGCGCGGCAGGTGCCATCGTCAATGTCATCACCAAAAGTGGCACCAACAGCCTGCACGGCACGGCGTACGAGTTCTTCCGCAACGACAAGCTCAACGCGAACCCGTTCAAGTTCGGTGCCAACATCCCCAAGCCGAAGTTTCGCCAGAACCAGTTTGGCGGCAGCCTGGGCGGGCCCATCATCAAGGACCGCACGTTCTTCTTTGCGGACTATGAGGGTCTGAACATCGTCCGCAACCAAAACCCGACGACCACCACCGTGCCGACGCTGTTTGAGCGGCAGAACCCGGGTAATTTCAGCGATAATCCCGCGGTCAATACCGTCGTCGCACCGGCCAACTTCGACAAGGTGGGCCTGCAGTACTTCAACCTGTTTCCGCTGCCGACCAACAACTAACTATAGCTCAACTACGTCGCCAAAACATACAATTCAAAGTTCAACAAAACGGCGGATGGCCGCGTGGACCACCGCTTCGGTAATGGCGACCTGTTCTACCTGCGCTACGGCTACAACGCGGTTGATACCACCATCGGCAGCCTGTTCCCCGCGGTGAACACAGCAGCTGGCACCATTCTGCCGGGCGGCAATCTGGGCAGCTATCCCGGCCCGGCCCGCACCCGTGCGCACCAGGCGCAGCTCAATTACATCCACACCTTTACGCCCAACGTCTTGCTGGAACTAAAGGCCGGGTACACGCTGCTGGACAACGCGCAGTACCCGCTCAACTTCGGCAATGCCATCAACTCCGCGTTTGGGCAGCCGAACATCAACGTGGATGGCCGCACGGCGGAGCTGTCGGCGGTGACGATCAACCAAGGCCTGGTGCCCACACTGGGCAACCGGCCGCCCATCATCTACCACGAGAACACGTGGCAGTATGAGGGCATCCTCAACTACATCCTGGGCCGCCAGACGATCAAGGTGGGCGGCGGTGTCATTCGCAGGCAGGACTCGACCACGCAGACCGACACCGCCAACGGCAACTGGAGCTTCACCACGTTTGCCACGCTGCTGAGCGGCGACTACCTGAGCGGCGGGCGTAACGAGATCCTGTATACGCCGCACAACCGCACGTGGGAGCCGCACGGCTTCATCCAGGACGACATCCACGCCAGCCAGAACCTGACGCTCAACATCGGCGTGCGCTACGACCTGTTCACGCCCTACACCGAAATCAACAACATCCTCTCGAACTTTGACATACGGTACGGTGCGATCCTGGTGGCGGGCCGCAACACGGGCTCGCACGGCGGCATCCAGTTCGACTACACCAACGTCGCGCCACGGTTTGGCTTTGCGTACACGCCCGCGGCCAAAACGGTGATCCGCGGTGGCTTTGGCCTGACCTTTGCGCCGGAGAACACGACCTCCGGTTCGGCGCTGGTCAACCAGCCGTTTACCGCGACGTTCGGCGCATACACGCCCGCACAGGCCGCGATTGCCGCAGGCAGCAACCAGTACCTGAAGTTTGCCGGTGGCCTGCCCACACCGGGACCCAACAGCTATACCAATCCCAGCGGCAGCATTACAGCGGCGCTCGATCCCAACTTCAAGTCCAGCTACATCGAGCAGTTCAACCTGACGTTGGAGAGGGAGTATGCGGGCTTTGTGGGAAGCCTGTCGTACGTGGGTGAGCTTGGCCGTCGCAATGCGTACTACCTATCGGACTACAACACGATCCCGTTGAACCAGGCGATTAACTCCTTCACAGCCGCACCGACTGTGAATGCAACGACGGGCGTGGTCACCCCGAAGGGACAGTTCGACACCACATCGAACTCACCTGCGACGGCAACCACGTTTAATTCGCTACGTCGCTTCAACGCGACGGCACCCCTGGTGACCAGTGTGCCGCTGTACCGCAGTAATGGTTCCAGCAGCTATCACAGCATGCAGGCCGTGCTCAAGCGTCGCTTCAGCAAGGGGCTCGATTTGCAGGTGGCCTACACCGTGGCGCGTCTGCTGGACAACGCGGAGAGCATTAGCAACAACGGCGGCAACGGGTTTGGCACGGCGGCGGAACTGATCAATACCATCGACTATGGCAATGGCAACCTGGATGTGCGCAACCGCGTGACCGGCACGTTCAACTACGCACTACCCTTTGGCGAAAACCTCCATGGCTTCGCGGGGGTGCTCGGCAAGGGCTGGCAGGGCAACGGCCTGGTGGTGTGGAGCACGGGCATGCCCTTCTCCGTCACCAACATCACCAATCGCAGCGGCACGCGGCCCACGGCGGGCACCAGCGACCGGCCCAACATGCTGGGCAGCGGCAAGGTGGGCCACCCCACCATCGGCCACTGGTTTGACACCACGGCCTTTGCCTTCCAGCCTGCGGGCACCATCGGGTCTGAGCATCGCAACCAGCTGTACGGCCCCGGCCTGCAGCGGGTGGACCTGTCGCTGTTCAAGAACTTCGACATCACGGAGCGCCTGAAGCTGGAGTTCCGTACGGAGGCCTTCAACGTGCTGAACACGGCGCAATTCGTGAACCCGAATGCCGCGTTGTCGCTGTCGGGCGGCGTGCCGGTGTCGACCTTTGGCACCATCACCTCTACGGCAAACGCCTACAACCCGCGGCTGGTGCAGTTCGCGGCGCGGCTGAAGTTCTAAGTCGTTGTAGACATGGCACCAGCGATCGTCTCGCGTGTCAGGGTGTAGCAGATGTCTGCGGGCCAACGGTCTGCGCTATAACAGCCTGGGGCGAAGCCCCAGGTTTGGAGTGCGGGCCGCGTGCGGGCTGAAGGCCGCGCTATGCACCTTTGTCGAGCCTCTGTCGTTCGCAGATAATCAACCGCATGAGCGAAACACAGACACCCACGCTGGTGGTGCTGGCCGCGGGCATGGGCAGCCGTTACGGCGGGCTGAAGCAGATTGCACCGGTCAACGACGCGGGCGAGGGCATTCTCGACTACTCGGTATTCGACGCGGTGCGTGCGGGGTTTGGTGGTGTCGTGTTCGTCATCCGGCACGACATTGATCAGGCGTTCCGTGAGGCCATTGGCGACCGCATCGCAAAGCATGTGCCGGTGCGCTACGCCTTTCAGGCGCTGGACGGGCTGCCGCAGGGCTTTGCCGTGCCGGATGGCCGCACCAAGCCATGGGGCACGCTGCAGGCAACGCTGGTGGGCGCGGCGGAGGTGCCGGGCAGCTTTGCCGTGATCAATGCAGACGATTTCTACGGGCGCGAGAGCTACGCTGTGCTGGGGCGGCATCTGCTTGGAGGCAGTGAACGCGGTGCCATGGCCGGGTTCCGGCTGCGCAACACCTTGTCGGACTTTGGATCTGTGTCGCGCGGCGTGTGTCAGGTGGACGCGGAGGGCAGGCTGACGAATATCGTGGAGCGGACGAGCATTGTGCGCGAAGGCGACGACGCGGTGGATACAGCGGGTGGTGGGCGCGTGCCGCTGCCGGGCGGCAGCGTGGTGTCGATGAATATGTGGGCGTTCACGCCTGCCGCAGTACCGCTGTTGCAGACGTCGTTTCTCGCGTTTCTGCGGGAACACGCTACAGAGCAGAAGACCGAGGCCTACCTGCCCGAGGCGGTCAATGGGCTAGTCGCGCGGGGTGCGTACGCGGTGGAGGTGCTGCCGTCCGACAGCCCGTGGTGCGGCATGACATACCCGGAAGACCGGCCGCTGGTGGTAGCACAAATCGGGCGGCTGACGGCTGCGGGCGAGTACCCGGCGGTGCTGTGGCCATAACGCCCACGGCTGCGCTGCAGGCGATTGCCAGCCGCTTTCAGGTAGCCGGTGCGTGCTATGCCGCAGAGCCGCACGGCAGCGGGCACATCAACAGCTCGTACCGCGTGCGCTGCCGGTTAACCGGCGCGGAGCACAGCTACCTGCTGCAGCGCATCAACACGGCAGTGTTTGCCGACCCTGCTGCGCTGATGGAGAACATTGGCCGCGTGACCGCGCACCTCTACGCAAACGTCGCGGATGATTCGAATGCGGACCGCCGCGTCCTTACGCCTGTGGCCGCGCACGATGGCGAGCTGTTGCACCGGGAGGACGACGGCAGCTGCTGGCGCATGTACCGCTTTCTCGAGCGCACGACGACGTATGACCGCGTGGAGTCGGCGGCGCAGGCGCGCACCGCGGCACGCGCCTTTGGAGAGTTCCAGCAGCAGCTGGCGGACCTGCCCGCCCCGCCGCTGCCCGCGCCCATCCCGCACTTCCACGCCACGCCGCGCCGGTTCCGCGCCTTC
>CALMRM010000110.1 GCA_937871605.1 uncultured Terriglobus sp.
CACTTTTTGTTTCTGTTCTGCGGAGAGTGTTGCAAGAAAGTCGTTGGCTGCATGCACGACCGCTTGGGTCGAACTGCTCTGTGGCGCTTGGGCGAAAGCAGAGGTGCAGAGGACGGCCGCAGTTACCCTGGAAAGAAGTCGTTTCATGTGCCCCCATCAGCGTTACACCGCAGCTGGTCGCTGCATCCTGTAAGGATACAGACGACTGACGCTAGGGATTGGGACTACGGGACATCTTGGCATTGCCGGCTCATCATCAAACGCCGCGGCCAGACAGTCTTCGCGCGACATCACTTGAGGTGATGCATGATGGCGACGCCTTGTAGCAGGGTTTACGGGCAAGGGAGGTAGGGCGGTAGCGCGGGGGACCCCGGCATCGGTTGCGCGCCCTGCCCGATCGTCCATCGGCCGTGGCTCAGGTAAAGCGCCTCCAGCACCAGCGGTACCTCTGGTTGGATCACCAGAAGCGGGAAGAGGTAGCGCTTCGTCTTGAGTGCCGACTCCACACCGCCCCACACAGGCCTGCTGCGCCGCAGGGAGCCGGGCACCTGTGGGAGCTGCCATACATGCAGGTCCAGGGCCGGGTGAGACCCTGCGTAGTCCACCAGGCTGCGGACCACATGCTTGGGTGTCATCAGGCCATAATCCGCAATGCGGTCGGCCCGGCGCACCGAGCCGGGATAGTAGAGGTTGAGCAGTTCAGCGGCAAAGTCGGCGCAGTTGGCACCGCTCAGGTGGTAGCGATGCCGGTTGCCGTGCGCATTCATGGAGGCCACCAGACGTGCATCCTGTTCCTCTGTCGTTGCCACCTGATAGGCCCAAAAGCGCCGCTGGTATGCCATCCCGGCGGTCTCCCACCACTCCTCAAGATCATGGGCATGCGTTGCGCCGCCGTCCCCGGCGCGCTCGCCTTCCGCTCCATCCGGCACCACCTCGCGAAGAAACCGCTCGCGGTAGCGCTGCCGCAGGGCCCACAGCGCCTCAGGCGTGGCATAGGACGGGACCTCCGCGGGCGTGTCCGTTGCATACAGGAAGTCCATGATGGGGGTTGCCAGCCAGTCATACCGGCCAATTGCGTGATAGCGAGCCAGCACTACGCCTTCCGCTTCGTCGTTGCGGCACATGCGGACGTGCAACGGTCCATCCGCACACACGTGGCTGAGATAAATGGCGGTGTGCCCAAGCGGCATCATGGTGCCGAAGTTGCCAAACGGCTCGCCAACCAGAACCGTGAGCGAAGCATGCGCGTCTGGAGGCCAGGCTGAGGCGAGTATCAGCAGCAGCAAACATCGCATGCGCATGGACAGGCGCAAGATCACGAAAGGAACTCCCGGTACGCTCACACTACGCGGATACATGGATAGATGCCTTGGCGCGTCGAAGTACTGTGTGGTCCGGCGGAGGTAAGAGTATCCGGGCCAGCCTCTTGCTCGTACTTGAGCGTCCAACAGGATTCATGCCCTTATTCAGCACAGCCGGTCGCTTGGGGATACTCGTTGTGTGCACGGTGTGCGCGGGAAATCCTGTCCGCATGGACGGCCAGGCGCGCGGGCATGGGACACCTGCAGCAGCGAGCGTTGCGGCTCCCGAGCCGAGCCGGACCTACTGCAGCCTGAGTGGCCGCATTACCACGGCAGACGGTGCACCACTGCCCGGAGCAGCCGTGCAGCTCAGCGGGCCCCTGCTGCCACGGAGAGAGACCAGCACCGGCGCGGACGGCACTTTCGTGATGGCAGACCTGCCACCGGGCACCTTTCGCGTCACCGTCTCACGCGATGGCTTTGCGCCGGTAACAGGTTCGGTGCGCCTGGCCCCGGATGCGAATGTCGCCACCGCCACCTTTACGCTGCAGGCGGTTCTGGCAGATTCGGTGAGCGTCACCGCGTCGGAACGGGACATCGCAGAGGCGCAGATTCACCTGGAGGAACAGCAGCGTGTGGCGG
>CALMRM010000111.1 GCA_937871605.1 uncultured Terriglobus sp.
AGCCACGCCCTTCTATTGTCATCCCGACCGGAGCGAAGCGGAGTGGAGGGACCTGCTGTTTGCCATAATCACCGTGCAGCCCGGAAGAAAAGCAGGTCCTTCGGCTGCGCACTGCGTGCTCCGCTCAGGATGACAAAGTATAGAAACGCGGCTAATTTGTAGCGGCGGGTTTTGCAGGTGCTACGGCTTTAGAAGCCGCGCTCATAGACATGGTCTTCAGTACCTTGCCGCCCTCCTGCACCACATAGAGGTTGTTGGCGGCGAGGTCTTTCAGCGTGTCCTTCGCGCCCGAGGGCCACCGGACTTCGACGCTCGCGGTCGTCGCGGCGTCCAGGCCGAAGTGGATGCGGAGATCATTCTGTGAGTAGTAGCTGCCACCGGAGCGGACCTCATCGATCTGCCGCAGCGGCTTGCCAGGTTGGTTCTCCGCAGTCACGGCAAGCCGCGCGCCCACGCCGGTGCGGTTGCTCTTCGTGCCCACAAGCCGCAGCTTGATCCAGTTGCGCGGGATCGTTGTGTCGCAGCGCAGCAGCTGTGGCGTGGTGTTCATGCAGTTCACCACCACATCCATGTCGCCGTCGTTGTCGTAGTCGCCAAAGGCGCATCCACGCGCGGCGGCGGGGTCGTTCATGCCCGCGCCGCCCTGCTTCGTGACCTCTTCAAACTGGCCGTTGCGCAGGTTGCGGTAGAGGTATTTGTGCTCGGCGTACGGCGCCTCGATGTGCGAGTTGTCCACTTCGGGGTACACGTGGCCGTTGGAGATCAGGATGTCGGGCCAGCCGTCATTGTCCGGGTCGAAGAAGCCGACGCCCCAGCCCAGGTAGCGCGTGTTGATGCCCAGGCCCGAGAGGTAGGTGTGGTCCTCAAAGGTGCCGTCGCCCAGGTTCTGGTAGAGCGAGTCAGTGTCGCCCGCGAAGTTTGTCTTCACAATGTCGAGCAGGCCATCGCGGTTGAAGTCGCCCACGCTCACGCCCATGCCCGCCTGCGGCTTGCCGTCCGGCGAGTACGCGATGCCGCTCTCGATCGCCTCATCCTTGAAGGTGCCGTCCTTCTGGTTGCGGTAGTAGGTGGCGGCGGTCGAGTCGTTCGCCACGTAGATGTCGGGCCAGCCGTCGTTGTCCAGGTCAGCCACTGTGACGCTCAGGGCGTAGGTGCCGATGGTGTTCAGGATGCCGGACTTTTCGCTGACGTCGGTGAAGGTACCGTTGCCATTGTTGCGGTACAGGATGTTCTTGCCGCCATCCAGCCCCGGCGGACCGCACGCCACCTGGATGCCCTTGTAGGCGCAACCCGCGGCTTCGGGCAGCGGCGCGGTCTTCGGATCGAAGTCGATGTAGTTGCCGACAAACAGGTCCAGGTGGCCGTCGCGGTCGTAATCGAGAAAGGCGCAGCCGGAGTTCCAGCGCGGCGCGCCGTTCTTCCCGGGCTGCTGCAGCAAACCTGCCTTGGCGGTCACGTCGGTGAAGGTGCCGTTGCCGTTATTGCGCCACAGTACGTTCTGGCCGTAGTAGCTGACGAACAGGTCGTTCCAGCCGTCGTTGTTGAAGTCGCCCACGCAGCAGCCCTGGCCCCACCCGGCGCGATGGAGTCCGGTGCTGGCCGTCACGTCGGTAAAGGTGCCATCACGATTGTTCTTCCATAGGCTGCTCTGCGGCTCCTGCCCTTTGGGGAAGCCGCCGAGGCGGGAGCCGTTCACCAGGAACAGGTCAATCCAGTCGTCGCCGTCGTAGTCGAACCAGGCGACACCGCAGCCGGTGGTCTCCAAAAGGTAACGATTCTTATGCTCGTCGCCAAAGATAGTTTTGGTGTGCAAGCCGCTCCGCGTTCCCACGTCCATGAAGCTATAGCCCAGCGGCGTACCTGAGACCGGAGATGCCATCTTCGGTGCGGGGCGTGCGGGCGCATTAAAGCTGGGCCGGCCAATGCCGGTTTGTTGCTGCGCGGGCAGGGCAAGTGAGAGCACGTCCTGCAGGCTCAGGACCAGCGCCGTGCGCGACAGGCTCTTCAGAAAGGTGCGCCGCGAACGGTCCGATTGCGCCATGGCTCTCCTGCAGGGCTGCACCCTTGGCAGCCGCAGCTCCCGAGTATACGAAGTGCAGCGCACACAAATCCAAACTCGTCATCCCGACCGGAGCGAAGCGGAGTGGAGGGACCTGCTGTTTGCCCGGAGCGGCACTGCAGTCAGCAAGGAAAGCAGGTCCTTCGACTGCGCACTACGTGCTTCGCTCAGGATGACGATGATTGAGCCCGCCGCACTCGACTCAGCAGCCGCTAATGCGCCATGGTCTCGCTGCTGGCCGGTGCGGGTTTGCGCACAAACCACACCAGCGGCACCATGCAGCAGCAGAACACGGTCAGCAGCGCAATGATGTCAAGGTAGGCCAGCATCTGCGACTGATTGTGCAGCATGTTGTAGATGTTGCCCTGAGCCGCCACCAGCGCGTCCGCGTGGTTGCCGCTCCCGGGTCCACTGCGGCCCTGGAAGTAGCTTGCCAAGGAGTTGAGCTGACTGCTGTAAGCCTGGTTTCCCGCGTTCATGTCGCGAACCATGTTTTGCTGGTGCGCCTGGGATCGCCGCGCCAGCATGGTGGCGACCAGCGCCGTTCCTACTGACCCACCCACGTTACGGGCCAGGTTCGACAGGCCGCTGACGTCGTTGTTCTGCTCGCGCGGCACACCGTTGTAGCTGATGGTGTTAATGGGGATGAACAGGAACGCCAGTGATGCGCCCTGCCACACACGCAGCCACATGACGGTTTTGAAGCTGCTGTTGAGCGCCAGCATTTGGTGCATGGCCATGAGCGATGTTGCTAGCAGGATGAAGCCGAAGCTGATCATGGCGCGCGGATCGACCCGTGTAATCAGAAGGCCGACGACGGGCATCATCAGCATGATGATGACACCGCCCGGCGACATCACAAGCCCGGCAAGCTCCGCCGTGTAGCCCATCAATGTTTGCACCAGCTGCGGAACCAGCACAGTGGATGAATACAGCGAAAAGCCAAGGACGAACAGCAGCGTAAACGCGATAGCAAAGGATCGCCGTTTGAACAGTGTCAGATTTAGGATGGGTCGCCTGCCCTGCCTGGCCTGGTAGAGCGACCAGCCAATCAGAGACACCAGGGACACGGCGCAAATGATGATAAAGGCGGTAATGATGTGTGATCCGAACCAGTCATCTTCCTGGCCCTTGTCCAGCACAAACTCCAGCGAACCAAAGCCAAGCGCCAGCAGGCCGAAGCCGATGTAGTCCAGGTTCAGGCCCTTGCGCTTGCTCTCCGCCACTTCGGCAATAATGTGCGGCGGGTCTTCGACCATGCGCGAGGTCAGGATCAACGACAGGATGGCGACCGGGATGTTGATGAAGAAAATCCATCGCCAGTCGTAATTGTCGGTAATCCAGCCGCCCAGGGTGGGACCGATGGCCGGTGCGGCAACCACCGCCAAGCCGTACAGCGCGAAAGCCTGACCGCGCTCTTTTGGCTCAAAGGTGTCTGCAAGGATGGCCTGTTCGCTCGGCCCCAGGCCGCCGCCGCCCGCGCCCTGCAACAGGCGGAACAGGATGAGGATGGGCAGCGAGGGTGCCAGGCCGCACATCATGGACGACAGGCCAAAGATGACCACGCAGGACATGTAGAACTTTTTGCGGCCGATGAACGTGGTCAGGTAGGCCGACGCGGGCAGGATGATAGCGTTGGCCACCAGGTAGCTGGTGATGACCCAGGTGGCCTCGTCTTGCGAGGCTCCCAGGCTGCCCGCCATGTGCGGCAGCGCCACGTTGGCGATGGAGGTGTCCAGGACCTCCATAAAGGTGGCCAGCGTCACGGTAAGGGCGATGAGCCACTTGTTGTGCTTCGGCGTCCACGGCACCTGCGCGGCGGCGCGCACCTCGGACGACTGCCCGGTTTCCTGCGTTGAAGTTGCCATACGGCAGTTCAGATTCGAAGCAGCAGCGGACGATGCAGAGAAGTTCGCGACGGTGTGCCGGATGAAATGCGGATGCTGGCAGAGTGCATCCGCATGCCAGTGCAGCTACTGCAGCTACTGCAGCTTTTTGTCGTCCAGCACGGTCCAGCCCTCGGCCTTTTTCATGGCCATCTCCCGGCCGCCGCTGGGTACGGTGCCCACGCCCGCGTCCAACTGGCTGATGTCCATGTGATTGGCTTTCATGCTGTTGTGGCAGGCCTCGTAGCTCACGTCATCGTTCAGCGA
>CALMRM010000112.1:0-8085 GCA_937871605.1 uncultured Terriglobus sp.
TTTCGCCGAAAGCACGATCATCGGCTCTCCGCCGAGGCCCTCCCAAAACGAGTGGACGCCTCAGGTCAATCTCAACAGTTCACCGAAAGCTCACGGCCCGACGCCCTTACCGGCTCGGGCTGTTGCTTTTCTCATCAGCCCTCCAGCAAGCGCATGCCTCCCAATAAGCGGGTGCCCCGTACGTACGCAAAGCGGATGTGCGGGATGACGCACGCACCATAAAGCGCACCGCCGTAAAATAGGTCCATGGAACCCCTGGTCATCGCAAACAAAGCCTTCCAGTCACGCCTCATCGTTGGCACAGGCAAGTACAAAGACGGCCCGGAGACGCGCGCCGCCATCGAAGCGATTGAAAAAGGCTACACGCGCTACACCGCGGTCGCCGGCATCCCGGAGATTCGCCGTGCCATCGTCGATCGCCATGCCGCAGATTTCGCCACGAACTACGCGCCGGACGAGTGCGTCTTCACCGCGGGCGGCAAGTTGGCCCTGTTCAACGCGATTGAAGTGTTAGTCGAGCGCGGCGACGAAGTCGTGTTGCCCATTCCGTTCTGGGTGTCGTTCAAGGACATCATCCAGTTCGCGGGCGGCACGCCGGTGCTGGTACACGCAAAGGAAGAGGAGAACTTCCGCATTACCGCTGGCATGATCGAGGCGGCCGTCACCGACCGCACCAAGGCCATCATCCTGAACACGCCGTCAAACCCGTCCGGCGCGGTTGTCTCGCCGGAAGACCTGGAGGCCATCGTTCGGCTGGCGCATCGGCGCGGCATCTACCTCCTGCTGGACGAGTGCTACATCTACCTGAACTTCGAAGGCACGTCCATCTCAGGCGCGCAGTTCCAGGACTGCAAGGAGCACCTCGTTGTGCTCGGGTCGCTGTCGAAAACGTACGCCATGACGGGCTGGCGTGCGGGCTACGCGCTTGGGCCTAAGCCGGTCATCGCGGCCATGGGCAAACTGCAGTCGCAGAGCACCAGCAACACCACCAGCTTTGTGCAGTACGCCGCCATCGCCGCTGTCAGTGGATCGCAGCAATGCGTCGCAGACATGCGCACTGAGTACATCCAGTTGCGCGATCGCATGCTGGGCGGCCTCGCCACCATTCCGGGCATCACCTGCACCGTACCGCAGGGGGCCTTCTATGTGTACCCGAATGTCAGTGCCTTCTTCGGCAAGCCCGGTGCGGGTTCTGCCTCTGCATTGGCGTCCCGGCTGCTGGGTGAGGCGCACGTCGTCTGCGTGCCGGGCGAGGCGTTTGGCACGGACGAGCATCTTCGCTTCTCGTATGCCACGTCTGCCGAAGTGATCGACAAGGGCATCGAACGCATGCGGAGCTTCTTTGGAGGCCTGGACTGATGGGCAACGATACGGTTGCGCAGGGCACGGTGACGTTTGTTCCTGTGGTGTTGGCCGGCGGCAGCGGCACACGGTTTTGGCCACGCTCCCGCCGTTCCCGTGCCAAGCAGGTGCTGGCGCTCGCCGGGGCAGACACGATGATCCAGCAAACGGTGGAACGCCTGGACTCCTTGTGTACCGCGGCGGACGTACTGGTCATCACCAACGAATTGCTGGCAGCCACGGTGGCAGCACAACTGCCGCAGGTGCCAGTGGAACGGCTGTTGCGTGAGCCATGCGCCCGCAACACCGCGCCTGCCTGTGCCCTGGCCGCCATGATCGTGGAACGCACCGCGCCCGGTGCCGTGCTGGGCATCTTTCCATCCGACCACGTGGTGAGTGATCAGGCGCGTTTCACTGAGGTCATTCGCGCAGGGGTGCAGATCGCGTCGGCCGGAGACAACATTGTGGTGCTGGGCGCACCGCCCACCCGGCCAGAGACGGGCTACGGCTACATCCGCATGGGCGCCACGGCCCAGCAGTTTGCAGGTACGGTCGAATCCCGCAGGGTAGAGCGCTTCACCGAAAAGCCGCAGATCGACCGCGCCATCGAGTTCCTGGCGGATGGCAATTACAGCTGGAATGCGGGCATTTTTCTGTGGTCCGCACAGACGCTGGCCAATGCCATCCGCTCGTACCGTCCGGCGATGGCCGGACCGCTCGAGCGCATCGCCGCCGCCTTCGGCACACAGCACTTCGACACCGTATTCGCCGAGGAGTACCCAAAAGTCGAGAACATCAGCATCGATTACGCCGTGCTGGAGCCGCGTTCCGCACGGGGGGCGGACAGCAACATCTTCTGCTTGCCCGCGGACTTCGGCTGGAACGACCTGGGCAGCTGGGCCGCGCTGCACGAGCACAGCATGGCGCAGGGACAGAGCCTGGGCCATGGCAATGTGATGGACGCCGGCCTGCCGCTGCATCTGGACGCCTTTGGCAATTACGCGTACGCGCCCGGCAAGGTGGTCGCCCTGCTGGGTGTCAGTGACCTGGTGGTGGTGCAGACGGACGATGCCTTGCTGGTGACGACGCGCGCCCACTCGCAGGAGGTGGGTCGCATCGTCAGTGAGTTGACCAAGCTGTCCCGGACAGAGTTTGTCTAAGCCGTTCCCAAGTGGGAAGGTCGACCTGTCCAAGCGCACGACACGGTGAGTCGGTGACATCACGGCCGCCAGTAGACTAGTAGCAGCATGAGCGAAAGCTACGGATACAAGCCGGTAAGCCCGGTCAAGTTCGGCACCGATGGCTGGCGCGGCATCATCGCCGACGACTTCACCTACGACAACGTTCGCACCGCAGTCAATGCCATTGCGCACTATGTTCTGCAGCACGAAGACCCGAGCAAGGGTGTCTGCATTGGCTACGATACGCGCTTCGGCTCGCCCCAGTTTGCACGGCTGGCAGCAGAGGTGATGGCGGCGGCGGGCATCCCGGTGCAGCTGGCCGACCGCATCACGCCGACGCCCGCACTCTCCTACGCGGTACGTCACTGCGGCGCGGCAGGCGGCATCATGATCACCAGCTCGCACAATCCTGCGCAGTGGAATGGCGTCAAGTACAAGGGGAGCTATGGCGGCTCCGGTTCGCCGGGCATCATCCGGGAGATTGAGCAATACCTCGACCAGCCGCTGCCGCGGGCAGGCAAACGGGCAGAGATCACCGAGACGGACTTCCTGCCCGAGTACATCGCCGCCGTGGAAGCGTTTGCGGACCTGCCGTTGATTGCGAAATCCGGCTACCGCTTTCTGATCGACAGCATGTACGGCGCTGGCGCAGGCGTGCTGAAAGGTATCTTTGAGCGGGCTGGCGTGCCCTGCGTCGAGATGCGGGCAGAGCACAACCCGCTATTCCCAGGCATCAATCCGGAGCCCATCCTGCCGCACATTGCACTGACGCAGCGGCGCGTGGTGGAAGAGACGTGCGATGCAGGCCTGAGTACCGACGGGGATGCGGATCGCATCGGTGCCGTGGACGAGCATGGCAACGTGGTGGACGCGCACAAGATTTACAGCATCCTGCTGTGGTGGCTGTTGGAGTACAAGGGCTGGCCTGGTGGCGTGACCCGCGCCTTCAACACCACCAAAATGCTGGACCGCATCGCCGCCAAGTATGGCCGCAAGCTCCACGAGCACGGCATCGGCTTCAAGTACGTCTGCGACCTGATGTTGGCCGAAGACATCCTTATCGGCGGCGAGGAGTCCGGCGGCGTCGGCATCAAGCGGCACCTGCCGGAGCGCGACGGCATTTTGAACGCGCTGCTCATCGCCAACGTCATGGCCGAGGCGGGCAAGACGCTGGGTGAACTGGTGGCCATGCTGCAGTCCGAGTTCGGCGAGCACCAGTATGGCCGCATCGACATGCACATCGACGACCGGCTGAAGCAGTCCGCCATCCAGCGCGCAAACAGCGGCCTGACGGAGATCGCTGGCTACCAGGTCCTGCGCAAGGAAGACCTGGACGGTATCAAGTTCTACCTGGAAAACTCGGAAGCGAAGGGCGTGGTGAACGCTGCAGAAACGTGGCTACTGCTGCGCGCCTCTGGCACAGAGCCGCTCTTGCGCGTCTACTGTGAATCCACCTCGCAGGCTGCGGTACAGCGCATTTTGAAGGCTGCCGAGCACTTTGTGCTGGAGGGCTGATCGCATGGCCACCCTTGCTCCTATCGAGATTCAGGCGCAGGCGTTCCTGTTCGACATGGATGGCGTGCTGATCAGCTCGCTTGGCTCTGCGGTGCGCTGCTGGCGGCGTTGGGCTGCCATGTACGGCATCCCGGACGCGGAAAACTTCGACCTGCCGCACGGCGTGCCTGCGCGCGACATCATCCGGCAGGTGCGGCCCGACGTGGATGCGGACGAGGCGCTTCGCGTGATTGAAGACCTTGAGATTGAAGACGTGAGCGACTTGCGGGTGCTCCCTGGCGTCGCAGACCTGTTGGCCAGCCTGCCAGCCGAGCGCTGGACCATCGTCACCAGTTGCACACGCCGCCTGGCCGATGCGCGATTGCAGGCAGCCGGCCTGCCATTGCCGAAGCGAATGATCACGGCAGACATGGTCACCCGCGGCAAGCCAGACCCAGAGCCGTACCGGCGCGGGGCAGAGGTGCTGGGCTTCGCACCCGAAGACTGCATCGTGGTGGAGGACGCCGCCTCCGGCGTAGCAGCAGGAGCCGCCGCAGGCTGTCGTGTACTGGCATTGCTAAGTTCCACACCCGCTGATGAACTGCAGGCTGCCACCTGGATCGCCGAGTCACTCGACGGGGTCACCGCACATGCGTCCGGCACAGGACTGCAGATCACCTTGCCACTGTCCACCTAGGCGTATTTCGCGCAATGGCAGTTGCTGCGCATGGCGCAGGTGGCATCTTACTGGATGATTCGGCAATGAACCATGGAGGAGTGCGATGAAGAAACTGATTTTCTGGGGAACCCTGGGTGCGGGCGTGGCTGCGGCCTACCTGATGGTGAAACGCGGAGCACCGCTGAGCGAGGTTCTGACCAAGACACTGCGCAACCCCTTCGGCACACTTGGCAATGAGATCCACGAGGCACTGACGCCCAAGCAGAAGGCACTGAACGCCTAGTCTTGGGTTTCGGCCCAGAGCTTTGCGGTGGTTAGGCGGAAGCCAGCCACCGGACCTTCGCCTTGAACGGAGTCAGGTCTCTGCAGCGTCTCCGGTTCCTGGTTTGGACGGTAAATCATTACCGTTCCTTTGTACGGGTCGAGTAGCCAAGCAAGACTTGCGCCGTTTGCTAGCCAAATCTCCATCTTCGCTTGCAGAAGCTTCAGACTGTCTCTTCGAGAGCGAACCTCCACAATGAAATCTGGGCAAATTGGCAGAAAGCGCTCGCGCTGATCGCTGTCAAACCCTTGCACCCGTTCGTTGCTGGTCCAACATGCGTCCGGGCTTAGGGTGGATCCGTCCGGCAGGTTCCATCCGGCATTTGCACCGTTGGCCTCGCCTCTGCCGTCTTTGTCAGCCCACTCCATCAGCTGCATGCCAATGCGCAACTCGCGTCTTCCACCTTCTGTACCTACCGGTGTCATGATCGTGATTTCCCCATCCTTAGTTTTTTCTATTTGGTAGGGTTTATTGCTGCGCGAGAAGGTAATGAGATCGTCATCCGTCCAAGGCGAAAGGGGGCGCAGGATAATAGGCAACGGCACTCCTGTCAGCGACCACTCCGCCTCACGTTCCTGGGTCATTTGCATGGCTGATTGCAACATGCCTAACGTGTCCAAAGCCGTGCGGTGGCGAGCGTGAAGCCAGCGACCGGGCCTTCACCAATGACCTGTGCCGGTTGGTGGAGCACCTCCGGCTCGCGACCAGGCCGAAAGATAGTGACGGTGCCAACCGCAGGGTCGATGAGCCATCCTAGTTGCGCGCCGTTCTCGAGGTATTGCACCATCTTCTGCTGGAGTGGTCGCAGCGAGTCGGAAGTCGACCGCAACTCAATCACGAACTCGGGGCATAGGGGTGGATACCTGCGCTGCTCTTCAGTGGTCAGCGCGTTCCACCGTTGCAAGGACACCCAGCTTGCATCAGGACTGAGCGTTGAACCATCCGGCAGGTTAAAGCCAGTGTTGGGTGAGAAGGCTAAGCCACGCGCATCCTTCTCAGCCCAGACGGTGAGCCTGGCACTAATGCTTGCCTCCCAATAACCACCCTCGCCACCCACTGGCGTCATGATGATGAGATCGCCTTCCGTGTTCTTCTCGACGCGGTACGGTCTATTTTTACGAGAAAACGCGAGCAGTTCATCGTCCGTCAACGGCGAAGGAGGGCGCAGGACGATCGGCAACGGCACTCCCGTCAGCGACCACTCCATACGCCCTCCCTAGGTCTTGCGGTGTTGCGTTTGGTTCGTTAGGCGACCACGTCCAAGCCCATGGAGCGGGCGGTGCCCTTGATGCTCTTGATAGCGGCCTCAACGGAGGTGGCGTTGAGGTCGGGCATCTTCTGCGTCGCGATCTCGCGGATCTGAGCCTCGGTCACAGTGCCCACCTTCGCCTTGTTCGGCGTGCCCGAACCTTTCTCGATCTTGGCCGCCTTCTTCAGCAGCACGGGTGCGGGCGGCGTCTTGGTGACAAAGGTAAACGTGCGATCGCCAAAGACGGTGATGACGACCGGAATCGTCAAGCCGGCCATGCCCGGGTCCTTGGTGCGGTCGTTGAACTGCTTGCAGAACTCCATGATGTTGACCTGCGCCTGACCCAGCGCGGGGCCAATCGGCGGCGCGGGGGTCGCCTTGCCGGCCATCACCTGCAGCTTTACGTATCCGTTGATTTTCTTCGGTGCCATGTGTCTATCCTTTGCGTAGGTTGGTCGCGAGCAGGGTAGAAGCCACCTTCACGACAGGTCTTGTATGTGTGGTGCCGCGAGTAGTTTCCGCTACTCCGCGTGCTTTTCCACCTGCGAAAACTCCACTTCAGTCGGTGTAGGACGGCCAAAGATGCTGACCATGACCTTGAGGGTCTGCTTGTCTTCGTTCACATCATCCACGGCACCATTGAAATTGGCGAACGGCCCCTCGGTAATGCGGACCTGCTCGCCCTTGGTGAACTTGACCTTGAGTTTGGGCTTGTCCTTCTGCACGTCCGCACGCTGCAGCATGCTATTGACTTCAGCCTCGCTCAGCGCGTTTGGCGTGTCGCCCGTCTGCAGAAAGCCGGTGACGCGCGGCGTGTTCTTCACCAGGTGCCATAGATCGTTGTCTAGGTCCATCTCGACAAAGACATAGCCGGGCAGAAACACGCGATCGATGGTGTACTTCTTGCCGTTGCGCAGCTCGGTCACCGGCTCTACCGGGATTTCAATGCGGCCGATCTTGTGCTGGAGGCCGAACGCACGCACACGGCTCTCCAACGACTCCTTCACCTTGCGCTCAAAGCCGCTGTAGGCGTGGATGATGTACCACTTCAGCGTGCTTTCCGGGTGGCTGGCGGCCAACTCATCGCCCTCTGCCGGTGGCAGCTCACCACCGTTCTCAGCGGCTTCTTGGCCGTGCTGCGAGGCGATCTCTTCCTGGTCTACTGCATAGCCAGCTTCGGGGAGTAACTGTTCTGCCATGTGTCTGTCCTTAACCGGTTCTGCTGCTTTAGTGCTGCTGGGTAAGCCTGGTGATCAGCGCGTTCAGCGTGTGGTTGATGCCATAATCCACCGCCCAGAAAAAGAAGGCAAAGGCAAAGACCGTGGCGATGACGACAATGGTCGTCGTACGCGTTTCCATCCTGCTGGGCGTTGAACTCTTGCGCAGCTCGTTGCGGACATCGCCCAAAAACGTGGACAGCCGCTCTGCCTGTCCTTTGGCCCTGCCGATGCCGGTTTCTTCCGCGATTGCAATTGCCTTGGCCATGCTCTGCCTTAACCCTCTTCCGCGTCAGACACGCCGCAACGTGCCCTGAACTCTAACAACTCAAGTTTACTCGCTGGGAACTGGCAGGGGCGCTCGGATTCGAACCGAGAAGTTCGGTTTTGGAGACCGACAGTTTAACCGTTGAGCTTACGCCCCTGTACCGTTGCAACTCTGCCGCGGTGTCCACATGAGTGCACACTGAGCGGCCGGGCGAACACCTCATGATAGCAAATTCCTCTGCAAGCAAACAGTCACTTGCTTCCTCAACGGCAATTACTGTTGCTGCCTGAGAGTTAGCAGGACCGCTCGAAAGAGCGGCCCTGCGCTTGCATAC
>CALMRM010000112.1:8095-11110 GCA_937871605.1 uncultured Terriglobus sp.
ACCTAACAGCAGCAGCGAATTTGGCTCTGGCGTGACAGCGGTCCCCTGCGTTCCGTAGAGCTGCAGATCGATGTCTGTGGAGGCCTTTCCGCTAAGTGGTGCAGGATTTGCGAAAGATGCCGCGTTCACATTGCCTGTGGTGTCTGCACTAAGCCCGTTTGCACTGTAGGTCGTTGTTGGAACAAGGTAACTGATCAGCGTTGAGGGGCCGTTACCAACAACGCCGAAGTAGTACTCAGAACCTGCATTCAGCGTGAGGGAAAGCGCAGTGGAGCTTACCCAGTTGAAGCTGGACGTGCTCCCAACGCTTTCGACGCCCGAGTACAGGAGGCTGGTTCCAGTCCCGTCTGTGATGAAGAACTTCAGGTTTTCCGCAGCTGGCGTCTCGATGTAGAGGGCGAAGCTTGTCAAGTTGGTTGTGGTACTTACAATGACGCCCTGAGCGGGGCCGCTGCCTGCGCCACGGGTTGTGGAGCCGTTCGAAGAATTGAAGTTGAAGAGCAGAGGGTCAGCGTGGGCAGACAGAGAGGCAAGCAAAACTGCTGCTGCCGCGAGGGTACGTACAAGCATTTCAAAATCTCCTGGGAGTGGATGCGAGAAGTGTACAGGCCATGACAGACATGAACACAGCTGCCCACCTACAAGGAATCGAAGTGTTGCGGGATCAACACTCCGTGCAATGAAAGGAAAAAGGCTCGGCTTAGCCGAGCCTTTTTCCTGGTACAGCTACTTGCTTACTTGATGATTTCGCTGATGGTGCCGGCGCCCACGGTACGGCCGCCTTCGCGAATGGCGAAGCGCAGACCCTTCTCCATGGCGACAGGCGTGTGCAGCGTGATCTCGAGCGAAATGTTGTCGCCCGGCATCACCATCTCCGTACCGGCAGGCAGCTTGGCCGAACCGGTTACGTCCGTGGTGCGGAAGTAGAACTGCGGACGGTAGCCGTCGAAGAACGGCGTGTGACGGCCGCCTTCTTCCTTGCTCAGGACGTAAATTTCGCCCTTGAAGGTGGTGTGCGGTGTGATGGACGCAGGCTTGGCCAGAACCATGCCGCGCTCCACGTCTTCCTTGGCGATACCGCGAAGCAGGAGACCCGCGTTGTCACCAGCAAGACCCTCGTCCAGTTGCTTCTTGAACATTTCCACGCCGGTAACAACCGTCTGGCGTGTCTCGCGGAAGCCGACGATTTCTGCCGGTCCACCGACCTTGATCTGTCCACGCTCGATACGGCCCGTGACCACGGTACCGCGGCCCGAGATGGAGAAGATGTCTTCAATCGGCATCAGGAAGGGCAGGTCGACCAGGCGGTCCGGCTGCGGCACGTTCTTGTCTACCGCATCCATCAGCTCGTCGATGGATGCTTCCCACTTGGCTTCGCCGTTCAGCGCGCCCAAGGCAGAGCCACGAATCACCGGCACGTCATCGCCAGGGAACTCGTACTTGCTCAGCAGCTCGCGCACTTCCATTTCGACCAGGTCGATTAACTCGGCGTCATCGACTGCATCGCACTTGTTCAAGAAGACAACGATGTACGGCACGCCAACCTGGCGAGCCAGCAGCACGTGCTCCTTGGTCTGGGGCATTGGGCCGTCGGTGGCCGCGACCACCAGGATCGCGCCGTCCATCTGCGCCGCACCGGTGATCATGTTCTTGATGTAGTCGGCGTGGCCCGGGCAGTCAACGTGGGCGTAGTGACGGTTCGCCGTCTCGTATTCCACGTGCGAGGTCGCAATGGTGATACCGCGCTCGCGCTCTTCCGGTGCGTTGTCGATGGTGTCGAACGAGCGGAAGCTGTTCTTCGGGTTGTGCTTCGACAGGACCTTGGTGATAGCTGCGGTCAGCGTGGTCTTGCCGTGATCGATGTGACCGATGGTGCCCACGTTGACGTGGGGCTTAGACCGGTCGAATTTTTCCTTCGCCATGTTGGTGCTCCTGATAGGGATAAGCCGTTTGCCAGGCGGCTCGAATAGGTTCGAGAACAGGGTGAGGGCTGCCGCACCGCGCGGCTCCAAGCCCAGGAAAACTTAGCTAGCGTTTGAAGCCAATTACCTTGCCGAGACTTTTCGGCGCGTCTGTTACGACCTGTACCTGCGCCGACACGAAGTACTCCCAGCGTAAGAGCCTAAGCGTCACTTTGTCCTGCGCAGACCTGTCCACAGCAACCCATAATCCGAGGTTATCTGCTGCCTCGACAAAGACTGTCTTCCACATGTCTTCACCAGGAAGATCGGAACATAACTCCGTACCCTGTGCGGTAAGAAGCAGTGTTACATCATTCTGCTCCCAAGGGTTCAACGCACGTCTCGCATCGGTGTCTCATCCACCAGAATCTGTCTCAGTGCGGTAGCAAAATCTGCTTCATCCATGGTCAGGCCATCTCTCGTGACGGTGAACGTTTTGAAGGCAGTCCGACCACTTCTTTCTAAGCGGACGTTTGCTTCCCACTCATACGCCTGTCCGCGTCTCGCCAATGATTCAAGACAGCCACCGCCACAAAGTGGCAGCAGTTCCTGAATGCGCCGTCCAAGGTGCTGCGCATCGGCCCTCTCCCGATCGGCGGCCATCTGTCTCAGTGCCAAACGACGGCGATACTGGGTCTCTGACATCCAATTCAGTCGTGCGCGCGGACGATCCGCCTCTTCAAGAGGAGGTAACTGACTTTCCGGCAACGATTGAGCACGGAACCACTCATCTGCCGTCGCCGGAATGCCTGCTGTCACGATCTGGAAATCAGTGTTCATCGATGTCAGTAGTAGGCGTACACCTTGAGGTATTTCTTGCGGAGCGCCGGGTCTACCTTTTCGAGCGTGCTCAGGTAGTGCTCGCGAATCATGCCCTGGTCGCCGTCGCCCAGTTGCTTGTACTCGCCGGCAACGTGGTTCCCCAGCTTGCCTGCGTCCGCAACCTCTTCAAAGTGCCGGATACGCAACTTGCCCTTGTCGAGCGAACGGAGAAAGCTGTCTACCTCGCCGGAGGAGAAGGCGGCATCGATGGCCCCTTTAACCGAGCCGAAGA
>CALMRM010000113.1 GCA_937871605.1 uncultured Terriglobus sp.
CTTCACCCCATCGCCGTAAATTCATCCGGACCCTAGGTATCGCCACCGCTGCTGTTGGAGCCCTTGCCACCACAAAGCAGGCCGACGCGCAAACCACGACCGAAGTGTCGGTCCTCAACTTTGCTCTCAACCTGGAGTACCTGGAGGCGGAGTTCTATACCTACGGTATTTACGGGTACGGCATTGAGCAGTTCAGCATTGGCGTCAACGGTCAAGCGAACGGCTCGAATCCCTCTACCGGCGGTACAACGACCGGCGGCAAAAAAGTCACGTTCACCAACAGCCTGGTGTTCTCACAGCCCATCCTGACACAGATCGGTTCGGACGAACGTGCGCACGTCGTTCTGCTGCGCAGCCTGCTCGGAAACCTCGCCATTGCCAAGCCGAACCTTAATCTGAACGCGCTCGGCTTGGGCTTTGGCAGCCAGAACGAGTTTCTGACGCTGTCCCGCATCTTCGAAGACATCGGCGTCTCCGCCTATGCGGGTGCGGCAGGTCTCCTCACGACCTCGGCGGTCATTACCTACGCCGCGCGGATTCTGGCGGCAGAGGCCGAGCACGTGTCAACGGTGCGAACGCAGATTGCACGGTTGAACATTCCGTCACCTGTTCTGGATGGCGCGGACATTGTGCCCCCACCGACGGGATCGCAGATTCAGTACCTTTCCATTAACCCTTCCAACGGTCTGCCGGCGGTGCGCACACCCGGACAGGTGCTCTATCTTGCTTATGGCAACCAGGCGGGTGTCTCGTCGGGCGGATTCTTCCCCACTGGCGTCAACGGTGCCATTACCACCAGCACCGGCCCGGCGACTTCAGCCAACCTGAATTGAGGGGCATGAGGAGAGGGGAGTCGCATGCTAACTCTGAGCCGCGACTCCCCTTCTCACTCAATCTCTCCGCCTGGTACCACCACGCCAGCGGCGTGGTGGTGGACACGCACGTCCTGCGCCTGAGCCGCCGCCTGGAACTGCCCACCAATGAAGACCCGGTCAAGGTCGAGCGCGACCTGATGAGCCTCATCCCGCAGGACCGCTGGATCGACTTCGCGCACCAACTCATCCACCACGGCCGCCAAATCTGCGATGCCCGCAAACCCAAATGCGCCGACTGCTCCCTCGAAACCCTCTGCAACTCCGGCGACAAGACGTGGAGTTCGCATTGACCACCTTTACTTCTGCTCCTCGGCCAGCCTGCAACAGGTAGCTAAGCGAGAGTAAGTGAAGATTAGCCGACTTATAAGGACTACCGAGCACCCGATTGAGTTCCGGCGGCCGGCAGATCGCGGAGAATGGTTTGTCGTAATGAGTTTCGTGAGGAGGAGTCTCTAGATGCCAGCCAATAAAGTCCCACCGCTCACTGTCGAAGAAAGAGAGCTTCAGGAGAGCGGCTTTTACCAATGTCCGACCTGTGCACTGATTTGGTTTGGTAAAGACGACATTCGGCAGTGCCCAAATGGCCATGGTGGTCGTCGTCATGTTGAGGTCCTTTGCAGGACTTGCGATGACTTTATTCCCGTTTCACGATTCGCGTCACATCTGACAAGCGCAGATCATCTTGCCAGCGTCGAAAGGCGTATTCCGAAAGCATGAAGCGAGTAATCGCCAAAGACAAGTCGAATGGTCAGTACTGACCAGGCCTCGATAGACCAATAAACAATTAAGCCAATCTCCAATTTGTGGACCGGCGGTCGGACGACAGCGCTCCCAATCAACGAAGTGCAAAGACGGCGTGGATAGAAGAGCCTTGTTCGATATAGGTACAAATCATGTGCGCATCCACGCGCGATAAACCAGCATCTTCTAGAAACTCATGCAACTGGCTTGGAGCTTGAGGACGGTCCTTGTCTTCGACCGAGAAAACCTGCGAGATCGGTGTGCCTTCACGTAACACTCGAACGTCTGATCCCGTAACCTCTAGGTCGTAGCGCGTCTTAGGCCACGGGTTCGGAGGAGTTAGTAAAGGATCTTCGTATTCTGTACTGAAAACGTTCGGAACGTTGCCATAGCGTTCAGCCGCCGTATGGAGGCTCCTGAGTGCCAAAGGATGGACGGTCTGCGGTTGTGGTACGACTGAGAGAAGATGTTGTTCTGGGTTTGGCTGTTCAAGCGCATAGTGGTGTGGATGATTGCTGAAGATGATCATTGCGTATGGGTCGGTACCATTGTGTTGCTCCTTAACCCTATCCAGAAGAGCGAGCATCGGACGAGAGAATTCATCTCTGCTTTGGCGTCCTAGGATTCTATCTGCCCATTTGAACGGGAGGTTCGTGTCGATGAAGATCACGAGTGGCTCACTCGTCTGTTTCGCCACGGCGCTGTTGATGAGTGGTCCTAAACGGAAGTTGGGTTTGATCTCAGGAGTGCCCGGAACTCCGAGGACGCCCTGCCGATATCGGCTCTTGGCCTCGATTGACAAGCGTTGACCGGTCAGTTCATGGCGAGCAGTAAACTCGGCGTGTTTTGTACGCCCATCCTTCTCATCTTCATGTTCGACCTTGAAGCCAGCTCGGTAGCAGGTCGCTTCAGCGAATAACTCGTGGCGCGCGCCTTGAAATAGCTCTCGGTTCTTTAGCCGCTGAAGCCACTCTTCGTCAATGCCGCCGTTATCATCCACGATATACAAGTCATAGGCGAAACAGTTAAAGGCCGCGAGCGCCCCAGTGATCAAGCCAATCCGACTTCCGTCGGGTTGGGCGGGTTGAGCGTTCATGTAGCAAGCAGCCTGCGTCCTCCATGTAATGACAGGGTGGCGTTCCTCTTCTGGCTTGGCGCCTTCCGCCTTACACCAGTCAACTCCAAGGATTTCTACCACGTAATCGCGTAAGAAATCCGAAAAGAATTTCCATTTGTCGGAACTGTATAGCCGACCGCCTACAGCAACCACTCGTTTACCAAACGCAACGGTGGAGATTTGCGGTCGCACGAGGCCGAATCGCTGAACACTCTCTTGCTCTTTGCGCCCCTTTTCTTCGAAAAGAGCCGCCGCCTTCTCGCGTAGACCCGGTGGAACCTCTCCCCAAGAAATGCCGTCTTTCGAAGCCATCATTCTTGGCTGTAATCGCATAAGGCAGCACTTTTAAATTTTAGGCCACTTCCGCAGAAACAGCGATCATTACGCCCAATCTCAGGTGCTTTAGAGTCGGCGCTATTGAATGTTCGTTTCGAGATGTGACCTTGCTTAGCAAAAGCATAGCCCGATTCGCCCTCTCTTATTGACAAGCGCAATGCGATGCTGAGCACTCATCGAGGCAGAGAATTGCAACCCTTAACGCTGCACAATGGGTTCCGCTTGAAGACGCTGCAGTAGTGCCGGTAATGGTGCTCAGTGAGTCATGGCGTAGAGGACGTAGTTGACGCCGATTTTTGTGCCCATGGTAGAGAATTTAGCGGGGTAGCGGGGTTCGTCGAGGAACTCCCAGCTGTCGCCCAGGTCGCTGTTGAGGGAGAAGGCGACCATGATGCGGCCGTGGTCGTCGTAAATACCCTTCCAGTGGGCGACGTAGCCGTCCTTTTTGTGGCCGTTGTTCAGGTGTTCGGCACCGGGGACCTGGATGCGGTCGTCCAGATCGAAGAGCATGTGGAAAATGGGGTCGCTGTCTGGGATGTCGACAAGCTCGCGGTCGGGAACACCTGCTTCATGGTGTGCTCGAAATACGCCTGCTCCTGCGAGCCATGGCAGTCATCGGCCATGAAAAATCCGCCGCGCAAGAGGTAGTCCCGCAGCTTGGCGACCTGCTTATCGGTCAGCCCCCACTCGCCCACCTGCACGGCGTAGAGCCAGGGCCAGTTATAGATTTCGTCGCCGTCGTCCAGGCTTACAGACTGCTCGACCGAGCGGGCGTCCGCGCGGGTAAGGCGGTGAACGGCGTTGGCCAGGGCGCGGTCGGCGCGGGGATAGTCCTGCGTCCACAGTGACAGACCCTCCTGCCAGGGGCCGTCGAAACGTCCTGCATAGCCATCCAGCGGGCCGGGCGGGTACATGAGCCGGGCAAAGGTCCATTCACCCGGCTTCTGCCAGTCCGCGGGCATGGGCATCATGCCGTACTCGACCGACGGGTACTCGCGAAAGGCGCGTTGCGCGTACAAAGCCCCGGCCAGCACCGCTGCCAATACGCCCACCCACGCTGCCGCTCGTCGTCGCAAACCTACCCTCAAGCCGTTAGACGGTGCAAGCGAGCGAGTCGGCCAGCCCTGCGCTCACATCCTGAACGCAAGCACGCAAATGGGGCAGCCAGAGCTGCCCCACTACTAGGTGTATGGGCTGCCTGCTTACATGCCCGGCGCGGGTGGTGCACCCTCCGGGGAGGGTGGCACATGGCCACCGCGCGGACCCCCACCGTGGCGGCCACCGGCGTGCTCCGTTGCCTGTTTCACGGTGTAGCCAGAGGGCACGGCAAACAGCGCAGGGTCTGGCTCTGCCCGGTTCAAGCCTGAGACAGCCATGGTGCGCGTGCCGTGAAAGGGATCGTTACCGGACTGTGTGAGCTCGATCTTGAGGTCAGTCGACATCCACCGCTCGTTTGTGGACACCAGGGCTGTGGCATTGCCCATGGAGCCTGCGGGGATGGTGCGGGTCACGCGCGTTCCGCTGGCCACATCGCCGTCAATGGTCTTGGAACCGAGGTCCGTCTTGACGGCGTTCTTGTCCTCACGCGGTCCGCGAGTAGCGTCTGTGCTGGACGGCGCTGCCGTGCCGGTGGGCGGGGCAGGCGGCGTGCGGAGCGCGCGAACCACCGCCGTCTTCTCGTCCGGGTGCAGTTGCGTCACTGTCTTCGCTACCGGGTCAAAGATGGTGATGGAGGTGTGCGCGGGTTCGTCGCCATGAGCTGGGAACGTCACCTCTTCGCGCGTGCGGCCCATGCTGTCGCGGCTTGCTGTGCGGGTGTCGGTACGGGTCAGCACGGTGCCGTCCTGCAGCTTCTCCGTTGAGGTGCTGGTAAAGGTCGCCGAGTACGGCGCGTTGGTCACGGGCGTGCGCATGGGGCCATAGCCGCCAGGGCCGTGCTCCATGGGGCCACCAGGACCCTGTGCCAGGATGGGCAGCGCGGTCAGCACAAGAGCGGTAGCGGAAAGCAGGGAACGCGTCATACAGCAGCACCTCAGAGTGAAAGTCTCGTACCAATAGAGACGGGCCTTGTAAGAGAAAGTGGCGACCATGGCCCGGGTATTTTCTACAGCGGCTGCTCAGGGCGTCTGCGACCGTTCGGCGTAGTCAGCCGGCGGATGGAACAGCATAGGGTCGGGCTCGCCGCGTGTGATGGATTGCACAGTAAGGGTACGCGTTCCGCTACGCGGGTCATTCACCACCTCGCGCAGAGCCCGGCCAAACTCGTGTGACATGCAGCGCTCGGTGGTAGTGGTCACGGGGCGATCGTTCCCGAAGGAACCGGGCGGGTAGACGACCGTGATACGCGAAGCCTCACAGGACGCGCCCAATAGCTGCTGCGTGCCCAGATTTTTCAGGGTGTGGGTCGGTCTTGGGCGCTCTGCGGTCTGCTCCTGCGGAGCGACGGGCGCGTGATGCAACTGCGGCAGCGGCGGGTCGTCTCCTGCTTGGTGCACGGGCTGCCGCATTGGCATGCGCTCGGCGAGTACATCCTGGTCGATCGAGGTGAACTGGCGCGGCGCGGTGCTGCTGCCGCCGGTCTGCCAGTGCAGGGTAAAGCGGGCCACCGGGTCCTGCACCGTGACCAGAGACCTGGGTGCGCCGCCGCTCTGCCCGCCGAGTTGCACGTCATGGTCCGTCCGGGTGCGGCCCTCGCTGTCGCGGTAGAACTGCTCATGCGTCACGTTGGTGATGTGGGTGCCGTCGGCCAGGGTGTGGGGCTGGGTGCGCTCGAAGACCATGCTGACGGGATTGCCGGTGCTGGCACCCATGCCGGTAGAAATCTGTGCGGCGCAGGGTGAGGTCAGGAGGAGCAGGAGGACTACGGGACGCATGTAAGGTTCGCTCCGGGCATTACGCCGGAAGTGTAGCACCGGCAAGGGCCAGTTATTCACCGGCCTCGAATCGAGATTTCAGTGCTGTTGCGGATGCTCCGTGTAGTCCGCTGGCGGCTGGAAGAGTGAGGGATCCGGTTCACCGCGGCTGATGGTCTGCAACGTGGTGGTACGGACGCCGGTGCGCGGGTCTTCCATGGACTCGCGAATGTTTCTGCCAAACTCGCGTGAGTTGCAGAAATCTTGAGTGACAGTGATAGGACGGTCATTGCCCATGAAGTCCACCGGGTACACGGTCGTGGTCCGCGTGGCCTCGCAGGGAACACCCTGAACATCCTGTGTGCCTAATTGTTCTGTCGTGTTCTTTGGCTGCAGCCGTGGTTGAATTTGCGCTCGTGGCCGTGGCGCAACCGGCGGCGGAGCCAGGAGCTGAGTCATCATTTGTATGGGTTGGGTGTGCCGGTTGGTGTCCATGCGAAAGTACTCGTGCGGCATGTTGCCATAGCCGCCCAACTGCCAGTTGGTCGAGGTCTGCGCGACCGGGTCCTGCACGCTGATGCTGCGCATGGGTGTGCTCGCCCCCATGCCGAACATCGGTGACTCGTTCTCCATTCGGGTGCGGCCCAGGGTGTCGCGGTAGAAGGTTTCGTGCGTGATGTTGGTTATGTGGGGGCCATCCACTAGCGTCTGTACCTGCTTGTGCTCGAAAACCATGGTGACGGGATTGTTGGTCTGCGAACCCACGCTACCGCTAAAAAGCTGAACGTCACCAGAATGCACGACAATTCCCTGTGCGGTGCAGGACATGGACAGGAGAAGCAGGAAGACTGCAGGACGCATGGGAATGCACCTCAACCGTGACGCGGGAAGTGTAGCACTGACGGGCGACGGTGGCGACTCGATTACAGGGCGGCCAGCGCGCGCAGCGTGCTCACGTTGCGCAGGATGTCGCCGGGTTCGTCGACCGGCGTTTCTGCGATAAAGGCGGCATGGGCAAAGCGACTGTCGTGCAGGAGACGGCGGAAGGCGGCCGCGCCCAGGGTGCCCTCGCCGATGTGCTGGTGGCGGTCCAGTTTGCTGCCCTGCGGTGCCTTGGCATCATTGCAGTGCCACACGCGGACGCGGCGGGTGCCAAAGCTCTCTTCGATAAGCTGCACCGTTTCGGCATAGCCCTCAGGTGTGATCAAGTCGTAGCCCGCGACGTGAGTGTGGCAGGTGTCCAGGCACACATCGACCGGTGCGCAGCGGTCCAGCAGGTGCAGGAGATCGGCGATCTGGTTCAGCGTGCCACCCATGGAGAACTCGCTGCCTGCACTGTTTTCAATCAGGATGCGCAGCGGCGAATCCTGACAGCCGAGGCCGCCGATGGCACGCTCGATGTTCGCTGCCGCGTGCTGCAACGCCTCGGCACGTGTAATGCCCTTCCACGAGCCGGGGTGCAGCACCAGGTAAGTCGCACCCAGCGCAAGCGCCCGCTCCACCTCACCGCGGAACGCTTTGGTGGAGTTTTCGCGCACGGACTCCGATTGCGAACACAGGTTGAGCAGGTACGAGGCGTGGATGACCAGCGGCGCAATGCCGTGCTGGAGAAGGCCCGTGCGCATCTTCTCCGCGTCCCCCTCGCTGACGGGTGAGGGCTTCCACTGCCGTGGCGACGACGAGAAGATCTGGAAGCAGTCCGCACCGCAGTCCACCGCGCGCTGCACTGCCGTCCAGGTGCCGCCACTGGTGGACAGGTGGATGCCGATGCGGCGAGCGGGCTGTGCTGCGACCATGCCCCATGCTAGCGAACCTATGCGAGACTTGGTGGGACAAGGAGCCGCAATGGCAGAGCAGCAAACGTACAAGAACCACGCGCGCAGAGACTATGCCTATCTCGCGCTGACCGTGCTGAACCTCACGCTGTTTATTACGGCCGCCGTTCAGTTGCTACGCCACTATGACCTTCTGCACTGGTTCCTCTTGGGCTTGGCAGTTTCCGCCGGGTCCGCTGGCAGGGCGGCGCAGCACTACGCACTCAAAAACCAGAATCGTCTCATCCGGCTCGAGGAGAATGTGCGCCTGCACCACCTGAGCGTGGACCCTTCCGGCCTGACCATGCGGCAGATGATCGCGCTGCGCTTTGCCAGCGACGCCGAAGTGCCCGCGCTGGCGCGGCGTGCGGAGTCGGAGCGACTGGATTCCAAAGCAATTAAGCAGGCAATCCAGCAGTGGCGTGCCGACCACGATCGCGTGTAAGCGGTAGCCCTTTTTTGTGCTGCGTGCGCGCGGAGGTATTCATCTCAGCACAGGCCGCTGCACTTTCCTGCACGGGGCGTCTACCATAGGGAGCGATGACGATGCGTTCCCTCTCATCCCTGTTTCGCTGTGCCCTGCTGCTGCTGGGCGTCACCTGCGCTGCCGTGCTGCACGCGCAGGACAACGTGTTTACCGGCACCAACACGGGCGCGGACCGCGTGCGCATTGCGGCGGCGGACTTCAAGGCCGGATCGGCCGATGCCGCCAACCTGAAGCGCGTGTTCGACACCGTGCTGTTCAGCGACCTGGGCAATGCCGGCGTGTTCGACCTGATGTCGAAGAGCCTGCAGCCGCAAACGCAACCCGGCTCACCCGCAGAACTCAAGCTGACGGACTGGAGCGGCGGTGCGACCAACGCGTCGTTTGTCGCGTTCGGCTCGTATGGTGTTTCGGGCGGGCGTTCGACCGTGAACGGCTACGTGTTCGACACCCACAACATGCAGTACCCGCAGGTGCTGGGCAAGCAGTACGTGGATGCGGCGGACGAGAATGGCGCGCGCACGGTGGCGCACAAGTTTGCCGACGAAATCATCCTGCGGCTGGGCGGCGGCCTGCCGGGCATTGCCGAGAGCAAGATTTTCTACGTGCACGCGGCGGGCGGCACCAAGGAAATCTGGGCCATGGACTATGACGGTGCCAACCCGCACGCGGTCACGCACCTGGGCACCATCTCGCTGTCGCCCCGCGTTTCGCCGGACAACTCGCGCGTGGCCTTCTCATCGCTGGGCAACGACGGCTGGCAGATTCGGGTGTTCTCGCTCCTGCTGAACCGCATGATCGCGTCGCCGAGCGGTGGCGGCACGAACCTGTCGCCAGCGTGGTCGGGCAGCGGGCAGCTGGCGTACTCGTCCTCGCGCTCGGGAGACCCTGAGATTTATGTGGCCGACGGCAACGGCAACGGCGCGCGGCGCGTAACCACCTCGCGCGGGCCGGACGTGTCGCCCACATGGAACCCCAAGACCAATTCGCAGATTGCCTGGGTCAGCGGGCGCACAGGCCTGCCGCAGCTCTACGTGATGGACGCGGACGGCGCGGGCATTCAGCGCATGACCGATGGCGGCTATGCCACGAGCGTGTCATGGTCGCCGAACGGGCAGTTCCTGGCCTTTGCGTGGGACAGGAAGTACGGCCCGGGAGCGCCGGGCGGGCAGGACATCTACGTGATGGATGTGGCCAGCAAACGCTGGGTGCAGCTGACCAACGGCGTGGGCCGGTGCGACTTTCCATCATGGTCGCCGGACGGTCGTCACATCGTGTATGCCGTGGGTTCAGGTGCGCGCGCGGAGATCTGGACCATGCTGGCTGACGGCACGGGCAAGCATCGTCTGCTGGGCTCCGGCAACGACATGCCAAACTGGAGTTTTCGCTAGAATGCAACGTCATTGCGGCTTCGTGTCTCAAGGACGTGCCTTTCGGAAGGGCATGGCTTCAGCCATGCCACAAATCCTGTAGGGAGAAGCGGTTTCAGCCGCCGAGGCCAGCTGTAAAGGAGGCTGACCTCAGGGGCTAAAGCCGATCGCTCCATGACCCATTGTTGGCATGGCTAAAGCCATGCCCTTCCGAAACTGGTAAGGAGTACCCCGGATGACCACGCACCCGTACACTGGAAGCGCAAACATGGACATAGCACCCGGATATCGGGCAGGAGAGGCAATGAATTATTCCGTGCGAACACGAGTGCTGCTGACACTGGCCGCAGCCACCACGCTGATGCTGGCTGGCTGCCACAAGAAGGCAAGCGCGCCACCGCCGTACACAGCACCGGCCATTGCCGCGGCCGCCGCGCCCACAGCTACGATCACCGCATCGCCTGAGGCCATCGACGTGGGCTCGTCCGTGGTACTCACGTGGCGTACCACCGGCGCGAACTCCGTGACCATTGACGGCATCGGGCCGGTAAACCTGAGCGGCACGCAGAACGTGACGCCATCGAACAGCACCAACTTTCACCTCTCCGCGACGGGTGACGGCGGTACGGCGGAGGCCAACGTGCGCGTCACCGTGCGTGTGCCTGTGGCGCCGACATCCGGCACGTCCAGCAACCTGGGCGACACCGGTACAGACGCAGCCTTCCACGCCGCGGTGCAGGACGTCTTCTTCGACTATGACAGTTCCGACCTGCGGCCGGATGCTGTGGCGAACGCCAACAATGCCGCGACGTACCTGAACGCGCACACCGGCATCAAGGTGCTGATTGGCGGCTATTGCGATGAGCGTGGCTCTGCCGAATACAATCTGGCGCTGGGTGAGACGCGTGCGGGTGCCGCAAAAACGGCGCTGGTGAACGCAGGTGTGCCAGCCAGCCGCATCCGCGTGGTGAGCTATGGCAAGGAAAAGCAGTTCTGCACGGAGCAGGCTGAGAGCTGCTACCAGCAGAATCGCCGGGCGCAGTTCCTGATTGACAAGTAACTTAACCTTTGTGAGCTGCCTTCTTGACTGATGCTGAAGGAACGTCAACAAGTGCTTTCGGAGTGGCCTGGGTTCAGCCCTGCCCCTACAAGTGAAGAAGCCAAAGGCGTTAGCCTCCGAGGTCTGCTCCACAAAGCCGACCTCGGGGCGGGCTAAAGCCCGTCGTACCTGAAGCTGGTTTACGGCACAGCTAAAGCTGTGCCCTTCTGGATACATGATTCGGTGTCACCAGGGGATCGTAGCGTCACGTTGTAATCATTAGGAGACACCATGCACAGCTTTCGCATGCTTCCCGCTACACTCGCCCTTGTCGCTGTCACACTGGCCGCGCCAGCACCGTCATTCGCCGCCAGCAAGGAGATCATCCAGCTGCAGACGCAGGTGCAGCAGCTGCTGGACCAGGTGGCACGGCTGCAGCAATCCAACGACGAGCGCATGGGTGTGCAGCGCGATCTGATCCAGCAAACAGTCGACTCCGTCAACAAGATGTCGCAGGTAATGGACGGCCTGCAGCGGCAGGTGCGCGCGCAAAGCGAGGCGAACGGCACCGCGACCCAGCAGGTCTCCGGGCAAATGCAGTCGCTGAATGACTCTGTGGACGAGCTCAAGGCGCGGCTGGGCCGCATCGAAAAGACGTTGGGCGACCTGCAAAGCTCGCAGGCCTCCATGAGTGCCCGCATGGATACGCCTGCGACGACAGGTGGTACGCCAGCCGGTGACTTCTCTGCCCCGCCCGCCGCCGCGCCCAACGCGCCGCCGGTAGAAGACCTGTACCGCACCGCCTTCAGCGACTACAACGGTGCCAAGTACACGGTGGCCGCGGCAGAGTTCAGCGATGTGATCAAGTACTATCCGGACGCGAACTATGCGGGTAACAGCTATTTTTACCTGGGCGAGATCGATTACAAGGCAGGCCGCTACGGTGCCGCCGCCAAGAACTACGACCACGTGAGCGAGCAGTACCCTGGCAACCCAAAGATACCGGTGGCTGAGCTACGCAAGGGCGAGGCGCTGCTGGCGCTCAAGCAGAATGACGCAGGTGTGCGCGAATTGCGCTCCCTCATTCAGCGCTACCCCAACTCGCAGGAGGCCAGCGCCGCCCGCAGCAAGCTGAGCGGCATGGGCGTCACGGTGACGCCTCGCACCCGCTAAGCTAACCACCTACGATTGTCATCCCGACCGGATCGCAGCGCAGTGGAGGGACCTGCTGTTTTGCACGGGGCAGCAGTACAGCCCGGAAGATAAACAGGTCCTTCGACTTCGCTGCGTTTCGCTCAGGATGACGAGTGTGATGCAAAAAGCAATCAGGCGCGCATGGAGCGCAGCAGTTCCGCGATCTGCTGCTGTCGATCCGCCAACGCGGGCAACAAGGGCAGGCGAGGACGCCCCCCCGCGTAGCCGGAGAGCTCCGAACCTGCTTTGATCCCTGGGATGTCCCACGGTGGGATGCCCTGCTCTGCCGCAAGCAGCCTGCCCTGCTTCTCCGCGATGATGCTGCCGCTGCCGTCCTTGTACGCAGCCCACACCTCAAAGGCAGCCTGCGGCACAGCGGCGGCAATGGGTTGCAGCAGGCCACTGGCTCCTGCACGCAGCGCCTCCGTCGCGTCAGACGCCAGCCCCCACACGATCTGGAAGCCGGTCTCTTTTGTACGCGTCTTCAGCGTGGGCACAGGCGGCGCGGTGGCCAGCGCCGGCCCTCCGCTTAGAGCATCTGCGCTAACAAATGTG
>CALMRM010000114.1 GCA_937871605.1 uncultured Terriglobus sp.
CTTACACCGATTGTTTTATCTTGGGCTGCCATGAAGCCTGTTGCGCCTGTTCTCGCCCTGGTCGTGTCGGTGGGCCTGCTCGTGCTCTCTTTCGTTTTGCTGCCGGTTTTTGAGTTCGACACGCCGCTAATCCCTCGCGCAGACGTGCCGCCAGCTTGCACGGAAGCAGCCGGTTTCCTGCTGGCCTTCTTTGCTGCCCGGCGTCTGATCCGCTGGCAACGCCTCGTCGCTTATCTAGTCCTTCTGCTCCACAGCTTTTCCTTCGTTGTCCTGCTCTGGCAATTACGTGTAGATTATCAATCCTTCAGTAACAATAGTAAATTCCATGTCTCACAATCACGACGGCCACGATCACGATCATGACGGCCGCGATCACGAGCATCATCATGGCGGCTTGGGCCACAGTCACGCTCCAGAAGACTTTGGCGCGGCTTTTGCCATTGGTACGGCGCTGAACTTGGGCTTTGTCGTGGTGCAAGTCGTCTTCGGCCTATTCGCTCATTCCTTGGCTCTCCTGGCCGATGCCGGGCACAACTTGGGCGACGTGTTTGGCCTCCTGCTGGCCTGGTGGGCCAGCCACCTCGTCAAATCCATCCCGACGGAGCGGCGCACCTACGGCCGCGGGCGCGCATCCATCCTCGCGGCCCGGGCGAACGCGGTTTTTCTGCTAGGGGCGGTCGGCGGCATTACTTGGGAAGCAGTTCGCCGTTTCCACGATCCAACGCCAGTGGCAGGCGGCACAGTTATTTGGGTGGCCGCGCTGGGGATTGCCATCAACACGGCCACCGCTTTGTTGTTTATGGCCGGACGCAAAGGGGACTTAAACGTCAAAGGGGCATTTCTGCACATGGCCGCTGACGCGGCGGTAAGCGCGGGGGTGGTCGTGGCGGGCATCGCCATTTTTTACACTGGCTGGCATTGGCTTGATCCGGTAACGAGCCTACTTATCAATGCCATCATTGTCTGGGGCACCTGGGGGCTGTTGCGTGACGCAACAAACCTTGCTTTGGATGCCGTGCCCTCGGGAATCGACACGGCGGCGGTGCGCTCTTACCTGGAAAAGCTGCCGGAGGTAGTGGCAGTGCACGATCTTCACATCTGGGCCTTGAGCACCACGCAAACCGCTCTCACTGTTCATCTGGTCAAACCAGACGCCGAAATTGACGATGGCCTACTCGCCCGAGTGTATGACGAATTGCGCGAAAACTTCGGCATCGCTCATGCCACGATCCAACTTGAACGCGGCGACGCAGCTCACCCTTGCCTGCTGGCTCCCGCTCATGTGGTATAAGAAATGAATGAGGCGGTGCCCAGCAAATGACGAAGCAATCCTCGGCGCTGCGCGCCTGTGGGGATTTTACGCTTTGTCGGCCAATGGGCTATCCCCTGTCAGCGCGGCGGTCCTCGTCGGCTAGGCTCGCCTCGGCCAAAAAATCCACTCGCTCCTGGGTGGTAAGTCTCTGCCAGTCGATGAACACCTCCAGGATCTCGCTGCTCGGGGCTAAATAGTTCGCCAGCGCATCGTCTACCCCGCAACGCTGAACTTGGCGGTGTCAGGGCGCGGCACGCGCCATGCAGAACATCGCCTATGTCGTTTCCTTCCGAGCTGAGCCAGCATACAGAATTGCTCCTGCTCACCAGTGCGGCAGAGAAATCGCCCGAGTCACCCCGCGTCGTGCGTTGCCTGGATCAGCTCACCCGCTGGCTGGCCGATCAGAACCACTCCGAAGGCTTTTGGGAGGTGTCCGGTTACGCGGGCGGCAACAAGCCGATGGCTTCCCTGGTCTTTGCCGCCACGTTCTTCGACTTCCGCTTCTCGCCCTTCATGGATCGCCTGCGCCGGTTGCCATGGCAGGAACCAGAACGAGTACAGTTGCTCGTGCGTGAGGAAGGTATGGATCGCTTCGCCATCTTCACCAAGTTCATCGAGTAGCCTGTCCATCCATGACTGCCGAACAAGCCAAACGGATTCTGAGCGACGGTGCCTACGAGGCCCTCGATTGGCTGCGTGGCGACACCCACCAAGCCTCCACCATCGGCGAATTCGGCTTTGTCGAGTCGTTGGGGTCCATGCGCCGTGGCTACGCAGCCGGGGCCAAGCGCATCCACGTCTACGAGGTCTACTGCCGTATGGATACAGGGCTGCCCTTCTCCCACCGGCTTCTGGTCGAGTTGCCGGCAGAGCAGCCAGCACGCGAGCGGATTTTCGCCTGGGCGCGTTCGCTGGAAAGCGAACCTGACGACCGGGGGCAGGAGTTCCTTGCCTTACGGCTGCCCCGTCCGAAAGGAGCGTCCCATGAGCGAAAATGCTGAGTTTATCTACTCCGCCGATCTCCACGCGCCTGGCAGCACGCTTCAGCAAATGGCGGCTGGCAGTCGGCTCCTTTTTGTGGTTGAGCCTCTTCTCGCCAAGCCTCTTTCGCTAAGCTTTTAAGATTCATGCGGCCATCCATGTACCCATGACAGCCAGCTACGAGCTTTCCTCAGCGGACCATCTCGCGTGGTATGATCATTGCCTGCTTCTGCCTGATGGCCAGAGTGCGAGATCCTCGTCCCGCGTTTCGGCGTTCCTACGCCGCTGGCGCTATGCACAGCAGGTACGCGCATTCGGCAGCAAAGGGGCGTTTGGCCCACGAACCATCGAACTCGGTCCAGAAGCTGTGCGAGAGTTTTCCGCGAGCTTCGATTTCAGCACCCGCTGGCAAGATGTTGCCCTCGTCAGCCTGACTCCCACTCACCTTTTCATCGCCCCCTCATCCATGAACGCCCACATTATTCCTTTGCGTTGCTTTGGGTCCGCCGCCACGCAGGAAGAGTTCATTGCCATCGCCCAAAGCCACGCACCTGTTGCCATCGCCTAACAGCAACTGTGAGGATTTTGGTAGGTTCGTCGCTCAGTAAGCCACCTTGAACGTGGGACTGTCTTCAGGCCGCGTCCTGCGTCGGTCGTAGAGGCGGGTGGTGGCGATGTTGGCGTGTCCTAACCACTCCTGCACCTTGGCGATGTCGGCCTCGTGGTCGAGCGCGTTGGTGGCCGCCGTAGCCCGCAGGCTGTGCGTGCAAAAGCCCGGCATGTCCACCCCGGCCGCTTTCGCATAGTGGCGGACCACCCGCGCGTAAATCGCCCCGCAGGACAGCCGCTTGTCGAGCTTCCCTTTTCCCGTGCGGTTGCGCTCCGGTCGAAAGAGCGGGCCGTTCTGGTCCTCGCCGTGCCCGGCGGTTTCCAGGTAATCGCTGATTTTCTCCAGCGCGGAAGCGTGCGCCGGGATGTAGCGCGTCTTGCTTCCTTTGCCGTGGACGCGCAGGTGCAGCACACCACGACGCAGATGCAGGTCACGCACCTTCAACTGGCACAGCTCATCGCAACGCAGCCCGTGAAAAAGGAACGTCGCCAGGATCGCGCGGTCGCGCTTGCCCTTCAAGGTGTCTGCCGGAGGTGCTGCCAGCAACGCGCGGGCCTGCCCGTCACCGATGGCGGGCGTCTTGCCTTCCGCCGTTTCCGACCGTGGCCGCTTCACCCCCAGCACCGGGTTGTGAGTCACGGCGTTGGAATCGCACAGGTGCGCGAACAACGAAGAAAGCGCCGAGAGCTTGCGCCGGATGGTCGGCGCGGAAAGCCCCCTCTCCTCCAGGTCACGCCGCCACGCGATGAAGTGCGCGCGGGTGACGATGCGAAACTCCTCAGGCCGCTGGATGCCGACGAAGGCCATGAAGTCGGCCACGTCGATCTTGTAAGCCCGTCGCGTGCGCGGATTGTCGATGTTGGCGAACCACTCCATTTCCGCCGGCATCTCGGCGAGGCCCTGGAACTCGGGGGCGGTCAACGCCCGCGAAACGGTCGTTGGGCCGGTCTGGACCACGCCAG
>CALMRM010000115.1 GCA_937871605.1 uncultured Terriglobus sp.
TTCCGCCGTGTCGCCGCCGTAGCCGATGGCCGTCATGTAGTTGGCCAGCGCGTCAAGCCACACGTAGATCACGTGCTTCTGCGTGGTCGCGGAGGCGGCGGGCTCCGGCACGGGGATGCCCCAGTCGAAGCTGGTGCGGGAAACGGAAAGGTCTTTCAGCGCGCCTGGTACGTACTGCACGCCGGTGTCGCTCAGCAGCGTTTCTGCGCCGCTGTGAAGGTCACCGCGCAGAAAGCTGAGCACCTCGTTTTTGCGCGCATCGGGCTGGATGGCAAGCTGGTTCGATTCGATGAGGTCGATCAGCTGCTTCTGGTACGCCGACAACCGGAAGAAGAAGTTTTCCTCTGTTACGGTCTCGGTTGGCCTGCCATCCGGGCCGATAGTGCCCGGCGGCCCTTCGACGAACATTTCTTCGCTGACGCAGTACTGGCCGGTGTAGCTGCTGAGATAAATCTCGCCCTTCGCGTACAGGTCTGCGAAGAGCTTCTGCACGCCGCGTTTGTGCTTTGCGTCGGTGGTGCGGATGAACTGGTCGTAGCGGATGCCCATGCGCCGCCACAGCGCGTGGAAGCTGCCGGACACCTCGTCGGCAAACTGCTGCGGCTCGATGCCTGCAGCAGCGGCGGAGCGGCCGATCTTCTGCCCATGCTCGTCGGTGCCGGTTAGGAAGTAGGTGTCGGCACCGAGCAGGCGCTTGTGCCGCGCCAGCGTGTCCGCCGCAACGGTGGTGTAGGCGTGGCCGATGTGCGGGCGCGCGTTGACGTAGTAAATGGGCGTGGTCAGGTAGAACTTGTCAGGCATCGGGGCTCGGTTTAAGTCTAGCAAGCTGTACTTACGTAAATGCAGAAAAGCAGAACGCGAAGGTCGCAAAGGAGAAGCACGCGAAGTACGCGACGCTCCATGCACCCGGCCCACCCCTCTTCAGAATCATCGCGTCCTTCGCGTTGTACCTTTGCGCACTTCGCGTTCTGCTTTTCTTCTACCAACCTCGCCCGTCTACAATGAACCGCATGGCGAAGATGACGGTGGTGACCGGCGCGGCAGGGTTCATTGGGCGCAACGTGGTCGCGGAGTTGAACCGGCGCGGGCAGCGCAGTCTCCTCCTGGTAGACCAGCTGGGCACCGACGAAAAGTGGAAAAACCTGCTCGGGCTCGAGTACGACGACATCGTCTCACCCGACGAGTTTTTAGACCGCATCCACGGCGTGGGCACCGTCGACCTACCTGAAATCGACGGCATCGTGCACCTGGGTGCCTGCTCCGCCACCACAGAGCGCGACGCCGACTACCTGCTCGAAAATAACTACGCCTACACGCGCACGCTGTGCGAGTGGACACAGGCGCATGGCGCCCGGTTTGTGTACGCTTCTTCCGCCGCAACCTACGGCGACGGTGCGATGGGCTACGACGACAATGACCTGGTCACGCCGTCGCTGCGGCCCTTGAACATGTACGGCTACTCGAAGCACATGTTCGATCTGTGGGCGCTGCGCGAAGGGCTGTTTGCGAAGGCGGACAACCCCATTGCAGGCCTGAAATACTTCAACGTCTACGGACCCTACGAGGAGCACAAGGGCGACATGCGTTCCGTAGTGCACAAAAGCTTCGGCCAGGTGGGCGCGGACGGCAAAGGCCACGTGCAACTGTTCAAGAGCCACCGGCCCGGCTACGTCGACGGCGAGCAGATGCGCGACTTCATCTATGTCAAGGATGCGGTAGACGTGACGCTGTTCTTGCTGGAGCAGCGCGAGGTGGGCGGTCTGTTCAACTGCGGCACCGGCACCGCGCGCACCTGGCGCGACCTGGTGACGGCGGTCTACATGGCCATGCACCACACCCCGCAAATTGATTACATCGACATGCCGGAGCACCTCCGCGGCAAGTACCAGTACTTCACCGAGGCCAAGACCGACAAGCTGCGCGCCGCGGGCTACAGCAAGCCTTTTACCACGCTGGAAGAGGGCATCCGCGACTACGTGCAGAACTACCTGCAGCAGCAGCCGGCGTAAAAGGAAGCAGCCATGCCAGAAACTTCGATTCTTCGGCAGAATATCGCGGGCCTGCGCGCCGTGCTCGACACCCTGCTGCCGCTGGAGACCGCCGTGCATCGCGCCGCCGAACTCCTGGCCGAGGCGCTGCTGTCCGGGCATAAGCTGCTGGCGTGCGGCAATGGCGGCTCGGCTGCCGATGCCTCGCACCTGACCACGGAGTTTGTGGTGCGCTTTCAGGCAGACCGGCGGCCGTACCCAGCCATCTCGTTCACGGCAAACGGCGGCGACCTGACGGCGTGCGGCAACGACTACAGCTTCGACGAGGTGTTCGCACGGCAGGTGCGGGCGTACGGCCAGCGCGGCGACATCCTGTTCGCCTTTACCACCAGCGGCAACAGTGAAAACGTGCTGCGCGCCCTTGCCACGGCCAAGCGCGAAGGCATTCTCACTGTGGCGTTCCTGGGCCGCAGCGGCGGGCGCACCGCGGGCGTGGCCGATGTGGAATTGATCGTGCCCGACCAGGTGACCGCGCGCATTCAGGAAGCACACAAACTGCTGCTGCACACCATCTGCGAGATGGTGGAGGTGCGCCTGCACGCTGCCGCTGCCCGGGGCGAACAGCCGGCTCTATGACAGCCAAGCAGCCCGCCCAGGAACACGGGTATGCTGGTGCACGAGGAACGCAGTTGAACGGCTTACGAATCGGTATCGACCTGGGCGGCACAAAAATCGAAGGCCGCGCGTTTGACGCAACCGGCCATGAACTGGACCGCCTGCGCGTCAGCACGCCTCGCGAAGACTACGGAGGAACGATCCGCGCCATTGCGGACGTGGCAACATCGCTGGAAACCCGCGTCGGTGTGCAGGGAACGGTGGGCGTGGGTATCCCGGGCTCCATCGTCAAGTCCACGGGGCTGGTTAAAAATGCAAACTCAACGTGGCTGAACGGCATGCCGCTAGAGGCGGACCTTTCGCGCCATATGGGCAGGGAAGTACGCTGTGCCAATGATGCCAACTGCCTAGCGGTCTCTGAGGCGATCGATGGCGCGGGTGCGGGCTTTCTAGTGGTCTTCGGCGTGATCCTGGGCACGGGGTGCGGCGGCGGCATCGCCATCAACGGTCGCGTGCACGGCGGACCGAACGGCATTGGCGGCGAATGGGGGCACAACACCCTACCCATGGAGCACCCGGAGGAGTTCCCCGGGCCGGACTGCTACTGCGGCCAGCGCGGCTGCATGGAGAAGTGGGTCTCCGGCACCGGGTTAGAGTTGGATTACCTGCGCGTGACCGGCGAACCGCTACGCGGGCCGGAGATCGTTACGCTGAGCGAGCAGGGCGATTCCACGGCGGAAGCGGCACTGCACCGCCTGGAAGACCGGCTGGCGCGCGGCCTCTCCAACGTAATGAACCTGCTCGATCCAGATTGCATCGTGGTGGGTGGCGGGCTGTCGCGGTTGGAGCGCCTCTATACCAACTTGCCGCCGCTGATTGCGCAGTACACCTTCGGCAAGGGGTGTGAGACGCCCATCCGGCAGGCTATTCACGGCGACGCTAGCGGCGTACGCGGTGCGGCATGGCTGTGGCCGGCCACAGAGGTCGCAGCTACCCTGTAGCCCGGCTACAACACTGGGTGCTGGTAGTCGGCGTGGAGATACTCGCCATGCTCGATGGCAGCGCGGATCTGCGCCGGCGTGCGTCCGTGCTTGGTCTCGTTGTAGGTGAACACGGTTTCCTGCATGCAGGTGGAGCACTCCGCCCCATGCGTGCCCTCAAAGCAGGAGTGCAGGCTGTTGTGACCCATGGCGCGGTCGCACCGGCAGTAGCAGGGCATCTGGTGCAGCACCGGCGACGCCTTCTCTGCCATGCGGTATACGGTAACGACGTAGCCATCACGAACGCCTGCAGAGGCAAGCTGCTGCTGCGTCAGCATGGGCGGCAACCGATGTGTGGGCGCAGACGGGTTGTAGTCGGGAATATCCAGCGCGGGGTTGGACCACTGAGCGCAGGCCGCCACGGTTGCAAGTGCGACGGCAGCAAGAGCCAAGAGACGCTTCATACCCGTAGTGTATGCCTCTGCTGAGGTATAAGCCTGCTTGCTGACAAAGGCGTGCGGCAAGCAAAAAAAGCCCGTATGGGTTTTACACCATACGGGGGAGGCCAGTGACGCAACTTGTGGCGGCGGGATGTTGCTCGACCGTCCGCTTAACTCTGTGGGCTTGTTGCCCCACACACAGTATGACGCGGGTAGCGGCCCAGAAGTCACTGAGATTTACAAAAAAGTACAGATTTCTATAAAAATCTGTAGAACAGGTGCGACCTAAGTGTCCTTGGCGGCTTTTTTTGCCTGCTTGCGGGCTGCCCAATCCGCCTTGGTGACCTGTCGCGAGCGGCCCAGCGCCAAGGCACCGGGGGGTACATCCTCTGTGATGCAACTACTCGCGGCCACAAAGGAGCCGTCCCCAAGCGTAACGGGCGCCACCAGGGCAGCATCGGATCCAACAAAAACTCCGCTGCCGATGACCGTGCGGTGCTTGTGAACGCCGTCGTAGTTGCAGGTGATGACGCCCGCGCCGATGTTGGTGCCGGTTCCAATCTCCGCATCGCCCAGGTAGGTAAGGTGGTTTGCCTTCGAGCCTGCGCCCAGGGTCGTATTCTTGGTCTCGACGAAGTTGCCCACATGCGCCGCTGCGCCAATGCGGCTGCCGGGCCGCAGATGCGCATAGGGGCCCAGCAGGGCGTCATCGTCCACCGTGGCACCGGACAGGATGCACCCGTTGCGCAGCAGCACATGGTTGCCCAGCGTGGAGTCTTCCACGACAGAGTAGGAGCGGATGCGGCAGCCCGAACCCACGCGCGTATTCCCCAGCAGCTGTGTGAACGGTTCCAGTACGGTGTCCGGCCCTACCTCCACGCCCGCGTCAATCGTGACGGTTTCGGGCCGGAAGACGGTAACACCGGCAGCCATCAGCCGCTGCACCGTGGCAGAGCGCAGGATGGCGTCCAGGTGCATCATCTCCGCGATGGTGTTCGCGCCCAGCACCTCGTCCGCAGAGTCTGCCGCGACGGCAATCACCCGTTCGCCATCGTGTACCAGCATGGCGGCGATGTCTGTCAGGTAGAACTCACCCGCGCTGTTCGTGTCGCGCAACTCGCCAAGGCGCTGGAACAGCGCGTCGGTGCGGAAAGCATAGATGCCGCTGTTGATCTCGCGCAGCCGCTCCGGATGCCGGAGCATGTCTGGCGAAAGCGACTTCTGCTCCACGATCGCGTCCACGTTGTCCGTGCCATCCTGCCGGCGCAGAACGCGACCGTAGCCGGTCGGATCGGGCGGCATGGCGGTCAGGATGGTCATGGCCGCGTGCTTCTGCAGATGGGTGTCGCGCAGCCGTGCAAGTGTCTCCGGGCGGATGAGCGGAACGTCACCGGAGAGCACCAGCAGGTGCTGCGGCGCGGCCGTGCCGGTGTCGCGGTACCAGTCGCGTACACACTGCAGGGCGTGCCCCGTGCCCAGTTGCTGCGGCTGCACTACACACTGCACACCGGTGACGACAGCCGCAGCCCGCACCTGCTCTGCCTGGTGACCGACCACCACGGCGATGCGGCTCGCAGGAACTACCGTTTCTGCCGCCGCAATGACGTGCAGCAGCAGCGCCCTGCCACCTACCTGGTGCAACACCTTGGGCCGGGTGCTGCGCAGGCGTGTGCCCTTGCCCGCAGCCATGATCACGATGCCAAAGTCGCCTGCTGTCTCATTCGCCGTCTCGCTCACAGTCCTGATGCTACGACGAGATTGCATCTGTAGAGCTGTTGCTGCTATACGGTCGGTTTCACTTTAGGAACGGGGCAGTGTGCGCTGCCGCACAGACTTCTTGGCGGCGGTTCGCGGGCGTAGTTTGGCTGTTGCGGCAACTGGCTCACTGGAACCCTGGGCGGACTCACCCTGGGCCAACCGCATCAGGTGTACTTGCGCTTCCAGCGGGTGTGTTCCGCGCGGCACCCGTGTGTAAGTACCGTCCGGGTGCAGGACGCGAGCCTTGACCGTGTCCTGCAGGTACGTTTGCAGCACCTCATTGCGCAGTCGCGCGCGCAGATCCGGCGCGGTCACCGGGTACACTGCTTCGCAGCGCTCGTACAGGTTGCGCGGCATCCAGTCGGCGGAGCCGCAAAACACCTCGTTGCCCGCCTCACCGTCCGGCACACCATTGCTGAACCAGAAGATGCGGCTGTGCTCCAGAAAGCGGCCCACGATGGACCGCACGCGGATGCGCTCGCTCAGGCCGCGAATCCCTGGCCGCAGGGCGCACATACCGCGGACGATCAGGTCGATTTCGACCCCGGCCTGCGACGCCGCGTACAGCGCCTGGATGGTCTTGCCGTCCAATAGCGCATTCATTTTGGCGATGATGCGTGCGGGACGCCCCGCGCGGGCGTGCTCCGTTTCGCGGTCGATCAGCGCAAGCGTGTCCCTTGCCAGGGTGACGGGGGCGACCATCAACGGGCGGAAGTCCTCTCCTTGCGCATCCGCGGTCAGGTAGTTGAACACGCGCTGTACCGCTGCTGTAACGGCTTCGTTCGCGGTCAGCAAGCTGATGTCCGTGTAGAAACGCGCGGTGATTGAGTTGTAGTTACCGGTACCCAGGTGCGCATAGCGTCGAATGGTGCCGTCCGCGTCACGGCGCACCAACAAGGCCAGCTTGGCATGCGTTTTGAGGCCCACAATGCCGTGGAACACCTGCACACCCGCATCCTCCAGCGTGCGCGCCCAGCGAATGTTGCTGTCCTCGTCGAAGCGCGCCATCAGCTCCACCACTACGGTCACGTCCGTGGTGGGTGCGGCGTCCAGCAACGCCTGGAAGAGCGGACTGTCGGCGGAGGTGCGATACAGCGTTTGCTTGATCGACACCACGCAGTCGTCTTCTGTAGCCGTTTCGATGAACTGTTCCACCGTGCGATACGAATCGAATGGATGGTGCAGCAGAATGTCTGTGTGCTGCAGCGTCTCAAACAGGCTTTGAGGCTGGCCGTCCGGCCTGGCTGGTGGTTTGTATTCGCGCCCGCTGAACTTGGGAAACTTCAGGTCGGCGCGGTTCACGGCGCTGTACAGCTCCATGAGTCCGGAGAGGTTGATGGGCTCTTCCGCGCGAAACACCTGCCAGCGGTCCAGCTGAAAATTGACGCGCAGCTGATCGATCAGCTCTTCATCGGCACCCGCGCCCACTTCCAGCCGCACCACGTCGCCGCGGCGGCGATTGTGCAGTTCGGCACGCACGCTTTCCAGTAGCGAGCGCGACTCCTCTTCCTGCAGGTACAGATTGCTGTTGCGGGTGACGCGAAAGGGGCCGCGCGCCAGGATTTCGTACCCCGGGAACATGCGGGGTGTGTGCGCCTGGATGAGTTCATGCAGAAACAGAAAACGCGACACGTCTCCGGGTGAAGGCAGCCGGATGAGGCGCGGCAGCGAACGCGGCAGTGTGACCACGCCCAGCATGGGGCCGCCCCGCGCGGCACCGCGCTTGCGCTGGATCAAGAGGCCGATGCACAGCGCCTTGTTGAGCACGCGAGGGAACGGGTGTGACGGGTCCACGGTGACCGGCGTCAGCAGCGGATCCACCTCGCGGTCGTAAAAGGCGTTGGCAAACTCCAGGGCCGCATGGTCCAGGTCGTCCCAGTGCAGCAGTTCTACCTTTTGCGTCCGCAGCGCTGGAATCAGGCTGCGCGTCCAGCAGCTGTACTGCTCGCGGTTGAAGCGGTGCAGGTGGTCGGCCAGCACGTCGAGCCGCTCCTGCTCGGTCATGCCATCGTCGGCTTTTTCGGTTGGCTGCTGATAGCCGTCTTCAATGCGCTGCAGGACGCCCGCGACGCGAACCTCGATGAACTCGTCAAGATTTGACGCGGTGATCGCTAGAAACTTGACGCGCTCCATGAGCGGATTGCTGCTGTCCTGTGCCTCTTCCAGCACGCGGCTGTTGAAACGCAACCAGGATTCGTCACGGTTGAAGAAGAGGTGTTGCGGCTCACCGGCAGCCGCCGCTTGGGGCTTGTCTGCTGGTGGTTTCCGCTTGGTGGATTTGGCTGCTTTGGTGACCATCGTTCCTGCGCGGCGGCGCTGCTTGACTATTACGCCCGACCGCTTTCTCGATTCTAGTTGCTTTCGCCAACATCTCCTACGGCCGGCGGCACAACGTCCAACTCGCTTCCGGGTTCAGGAATCTATGAGGAAGAGAATTCCTCCACAGACAAGGGAGCACGATATGCGACACACACGGTTTGCAGCACTGGTTCTTGCGGCAGCAGTCTCTTCGGCGAGCCTGTTGGCGCAGACTGCCGGGCAGGATGCGAAGTCCGCCGGCCACGACACGGCCCAAGCCACGAAAAACACCGGCCACGCCATCAGTAAGGGCACTGAGACGGGTTACGACAAAACCAAGACCGGCACCACAAAGGCGGCAAGGGCAACCAGCCATGGCACCAAGAAGGCGGCAGTCAAGACCAAGGACACCACCGTGGATGCCGCTGACGCAACGGCGCATGGCACCAAGGTCGCAGCCAGCAAGACCGCGTCTGGCACCAAGAAGCTGGCCAACAAGGTATCGGGCAAGGACTAAGCAGCCACTTGCGGCTGACAAGCGGGTGCTGCTTCGGCAGCACCCGTTCTTGCGTCAAGGATGCGCGGCATACTCCGCCGAACGCGGCAGCAGCACAGGTACGGCAAGCGCTACCAGCGTGATCCAGAACACATCCGCGCCCAGCAGGTGCAGTACCTGGATCCATGCGGGGGCAAGCAACAGTACATTCACAACGCCAATCACAAGCTGCACCAACAGGTTCACCAGGATGAGCCGTGACCCTGCCTGCTGGCCCCTGCGCGCAAATGTAAGAGTAAGCCACAGGCACGCAAGCACCAGCAGTACGGATGCGGCGGGATGAATCCAGCGCATGCGGATCAGCAGGGGAGAGCTCCTCGCAAAGTCTGCTGCGATCGCTGCGCTTAGGCTGGGTGAGGGATAGATCGTGTCCGCCAGGGCTGCTACGGACCCCGTCGCGCCGGTGACGACGGTTGCAATCAGTGCAAGCCAGAGTGGAGCCGCCGCCTGGCGAGCTTCGCCGGCGATCCGCACCGGACGCAGCAGAACCGCAGTGACCGTGGTGGCAGCCAGCAGCAGGAGCGTGTTCGTAAAGTGCACACCTTGCACCAATACGCGCGCCGCGGAGGCGTTCTTTTCCACGTAGTGTCCCAGCACCAGCACCGCTCCCAGCGCTGCCTCCGTCAGCAGCAGGACACCTGCGACCACCGCGGCCCGGCGTGCGGGATGGCCTCTGCGCGTGTCACGAAACGTCCAGCCGATGAGCAGCGCAAACATCGCCGTCGAGAGCCCGGTGAGCGACCGGTGCGCAAACCCGATGACCGTGGCCAGCCGGGGGTGGTGCGGCAGAACCTCACCGTTGCACAGTGGCCAGTGGTCGCCGCAGCCCGCGCCAGAGCCGGTGATGCGAACGATCGCACCCTCCAGCACTACAAAGACGAAGAAGGCGAGCGTCGCCCACGCCCAGGCAGCCACGCCGCGTGTGCTGCGTGTGGTTGCCGGCGAGGGTGCCAGTGAGGTAGCCATGCTTAGCCCGCGGCCAGTTCCTTGGCGCGCTGCGTCGCACGCTTTACGGCCTTGATCAGAGTTACACGCAGGCCGCCCTCTTCCAGTTGCAGGATGCCGTCCACGGTGCAGCCCGCAGGTGTGGTCACGGCATCTTTCAGCAGGGCGGGATGGTAGCCCGTCTCCAGCACCATGCGCGCGGAGCCATAGGTGGTCTGCGCAGCCAACTGCGTGGCGATGTCGCGCGGCAGGCCCACGTTCACGCCAGCTTCTGCAAGCGCCTCAATGATGATGTAAATGAATGCCGGGCCGGAGCCAGACAGGCCGGTCACCGCGTCCATGTGCTTCTCATCTACGACCACGGTACGGCCCACCGTGCTAAAGATGCGTTGCGCGATGGCAAGCTGGTCGTCAGAGACAAAGCGCCCGCGACACAGCGCGGTGATGCCCGCGGCCAGCATGGCAGGCGTATTCGGCATGGCGCGGATCACTCCCAACTCCAGCCCTGCAGTGTCCTCGATGGAAAAAGTCTTAACGGATGCGGCAAACGAAAGCAGCAGTTTGTTGCCGGAGAGCGCAGGACGAATCTCTTCCACCAGTGCGGGCACCTGCAGCGGCTTGACGCCCAGCAGGATCACGTCGGCACTCTGCGCGGCTTCCAGGTTGTCCGTCGTCACCTCCACGCCGAACTGCGTGGACAGCGCATGGGCCCGTTCCGGGTGCGCCACCGTGGCGGTAATCTGCTCCGGGTGCAAGAGGTTGTTCTTGAGAAAAGCCTGCAGAAGGATGCCGCCCATCTTGCCCGCACCCAGCACGGCCACCTTGATGCCAGGCATGCTGGCGGGTGTGCGTGGCAACTCGTGATCTTGTAGGTGTTCGTTCATCCGCGAGCTTCATCCAGATCTTCAAACAAGATGTCCACCTCAAGCACAATCTCAGTACCTTCAACCCGCAGGATGTTGTTTGTAGCCTGTTGGAGGCCGTGCTGGTCAAAAACGTAAGCGACACGACGGATTGGGTCGATCAGCCAGATGTTTTCAACGCCCATCCCCAAGTAATCTCTAAGTACAATTTCCGCCCGCGAAAGCCTTTCTTCTGGTGAAAGCACTTCAATACAAATCAGAGGAGGTGTCGTCGTCACGGCTTCGCGCGGGGCACTCCTGCGGAGAAGTGTTACATCGCAAATGCGCACGCGAGTGCCTGCAACTCTGATCCGCTGCTCGAGCACGCCCACGACTCCGAATGCACGTTCGCGCGATTGAAACCAGGCAAATAAAAGGCCTTGCAGTCGGCCATGGTCAAATTCGCCCAAGTTTCTCTCCTCGATCTCGCCATCCACAAAGTCCACGTCAGGATGAAAGCTGGTGTGCAGGTACTGCTCCACAGTCAGCAGCGCGGGTGCGGTCGCCATCGGGTGCCTCCATGTACAGACTACGCTTTGGCCTGAGGTTCAGCCCTACTTCGCAGCCGCCAGCGCGAACGAGCTTTCCGGGTACCACTCCGGCCTGGGACCATTGGCAACACGCTGCATGAGCTGCGCCAGCACGGCGGTAAATTGCGCGGCAGCCACCTTGTCCACGGGCTGGTTCAGGTCATCGCTGGGCTTGTGGTAGCGTGTCGCCACCCACTCGTTAAAGACCTTCATCTCGGGCGAGTCCGGTGTCCAGCCGAACTTGAACGCCAACGCCGGGATACCCTGCTTGACGAAGTTCACCTGGTCCGAGCGGATGAAGCGGTTTTCGTCCGGCAGCTTGTCGTACTGCACCTCAATGTCGTTCGACTGAAACGCACCGCGCGCGTCGTTGCCCAACGTGGACTCGCCCATGCCCTGCACCTCAATGTAGCGCAGCGGAAACAGCGGCAGGTACATGTCCATGTTGAGGTCGGCGACCAGGTCCTTCTTCTGCACTGGGGGCTTGGTGGCAAAGTACTGCGAGCCCAACTCGCCGACCTCCTCACCCGCAAACGTGACGAACAGCAAGGAACGCTTTGCCCGGGGCTGCGCGGCCAGAACCTTGGCGCACTCGATCACCGAGGCCACACCGCTCGCATTGTCCATGGCACCGTTGTAGAGTTTGTCGCCATTGATTTCGCGCCCAATGCCCAGGTGATCAAGGTGCGCGCTCACGACCACGTACTCGTGCTTGAGCTTCGGATCGGAGCCCTCCAGTAGGCCGACGACGTTGGACGCGGAGATGGTCGCAGCTTTGTCCACCACGGTCTGCGCTTCGACTGTGCCGGAGATGTCAAAGTGCGGCAGCGGCTTGCCTGCGTCGGCCAGCGTTCGCAACTCGTCGGCGGTGTGGCCGGTGCCCTGCAACAGCTTGTCAAAGCCAGCGCGGGTGAGCGTGGCATTCAGGCGCAGGCCCTTCAGCGTATCCAGGTCGGGGTCGGCAAACAGGAACGCTGGGCCGGGTGCGCGCTGCGGCTGTGCGGCGGCCTGTTGCGCGGGCGTCATCTTTTCCGTGCCGGGGACCACGCGCGGCGAGGCGATGGAGATCACGCCAATCGCACCTGCCGCGCTCAACTGCTTCCAGCGCTGGTCCAGGCTGCGCGCGTACGCCCGCTGCGGCCCCAGCAGGCGCTCCGGCGGGGCGTTGTAGAAAACGGCAACTTTGCCATGGAGGTCTTCTCCGGCGAAGTCGTCGATGTGCTTGGCGGGCAGGCGCAGGCCATAGCCCAGAAAGACCATGGGAGCACTCACAGGCGCGTTGCCGTCGGTGTGGGGAGACAGCGTCACATCCTTGCCCAGGTCGAACTTCGTTGTGCCCGAGGCACCTTTTAGGGCAAAGCTGGACTTGGCCTCGCTCACGGTGGTCGGCACCATCTGCACAGGCTGCTGGTAGCCCTCCGTACCTGCCGGCTTCAGTCCGATCGCACGGAATTG
>CALMRM010000116.1 GCA_937871605.1 uncultured Terriglobus sp.
GCCAGCCACAGAGGCAAAGAACGCGGGCCTACAGCCCGCATGTCCACAGGCTACATACCTGGGGCCGTTGGCCCAGGCTTTTACAGCACGCGCCTTCAGCGCGTACATGTGGTGGTAAATCAGGTAACCGAACCGCCGCCTCGCTCTACACTGTTGCTACTGTCCCAAAAAAGTTTGTTTCGCTTGGAGCCTTGATGTCCCTCATGCACACCTCTCGCCGCGACCTGCTGAAGCAGGCTGGTCTCATCTCCGCCGCCGTTGCCGCAGGCCCTCTGGTTGCTGAAGCGGCCACCCCCGGCACGGTCGAGCCGCAGCCCCGCGTCAAGCAGCTTGTCGCCAAGGGCACGGCCACCAGCAACCTGTTCACGGACATCGGTGTGCGCCCCATCCTGAACGCGCGCGGCACGTACACCATCATCTCCGGTTCGCAATCGCTGCCCGAGGTGAAGCAGGCCATGTTCGAGGCCTCGCAGTACTACGTGCAGCTGGACGAAATGATGGCCGCCGTGGGCAAGGAGATTGCCAACCTGATGGGCGCGCCCGGTGCGATCGTCACCTGCGGGTGCGAGGCCGCTATCGCCCTGGCCACGGTGGCCTGCATGTGCGGCACCGACCCCGAGAAGTCGCAGGCCTTCCCCTACAAAAAGAGCAAGAGCCAGGTGCTCATCCCCGGCTATGCGCGCAACCAGTACGACTTCGCCACGCGCATGGCAGGCGCTGAAATCGTCACCGCCGACACGGATGACGAACTGCGTGCGCGGCTCAATGAGCAGACGGCGATGATCTACATCATCAGCGGCCCACGCGCCTTTCAGGAGCCGCTCTCGATCAAGACCATCTGCGCCATTGCCAAGGAAAAGAACGTACCGGTGTTTGTGGACGCCGCGGCGGAAGAGCCGCTCCTGCCCAACATCCACCTGGCCGCGGGTGCCACGTTTGTGGGCTACAGCGGCGGCAAGTGCATGCGCGGGCCGCAGACCGCGGGCGTCCTGCTGGGACCGCCCGACCTGGTCAAGGCCGCCTTCTGGAACGCTGCGCCGCACCACAACTGGGGCCGCGCGCTGAAGGTGGGCAAAGAAGAGGCCATGGGCATGCTGGCCGCCGTGCGCATGTGGTACCGGCGCGACCACGAGGCCGAGCAAAAGCAGTGGCTGGCCTGGGACAACAGCGTTGCCGCCGCCCTTAAGGGCATTCCGTCGCTGACTGCAGAAGTGGAAATGCCGACGGCAGACCTGTCGAACCGTGCACCGCTGCTCAACATCAAGTGGGACGCCACGCAGGTGGGCATCACCGGCACGGAGCTGGTCAAGAAGCTGGACGAAGGCACGCCGCGCATCCTGGTGATGGGTGGCGAAGGCCGCCGGCCAGACGCCATGGCATCGTCCATCACCATCATGCCGTACATGATGCAGCCCGGCGATCACAAAGTCGTGGCGGACACCTTGTCGAAACTGCTGCGTAAGCCTGGCAAATTCGCGGATCCGGCGCGGTCCGGCGCCATGGATGTGAACGTGGCGGGCAGCTGGAGCGTGACCATCGACTACAGCGTGGGCGTCGGCCACCAGCAACTGACGCTGCAGCAGGACGGCGGCAGCATCATGGGCAAGCAGGCGGGCGAACTCTTCAGTGCAGACCTCCATGGCAAGGTGCAGGGCGACCACGTGGAACTGCGCAGCAGCATGCCTGCCAATGGCTCGACCATCAACTTCACGTTCAGCGGTACGGTGGCGGGCAACGGCTACTCCGGCGACGTGAACCTGGGCGAGTATGGCACGGCAAAGTTCACCGCAGTCAAGGCGTAAGCGAAGCGTGACGGGTCAGACGTGTAGCCTCACGTGGGCATGTCAGAAGCGCGATGCTCTTGCTGTGCCGGAAGTAGGATGGCTTAATCAGAAGGCGATACTTTAGCTGTGTCGGAAGCAGGATGGCTTAGTCAGAAGGGCACAGCTTTAGCTGTGCCGGTAGGATCGCTTAGTCAGAAGGGCATAGCTTTAGCTGTGCCGAAACGTGGTTGGGTTGGGTCGTGGCTTCAGCCACCGAGGTCAGCTTTAAGGCCGACCTCGGCGGCTAAAGCCGGTTCTGGTGTGGCAAGTTGGTGGCACAGCTGAAGCTGTGCCCTTCTGCTCTACGTCAACGGGTGAAAGGTTGAACATGGGTTTTCGCTCCACGCTCCGCGTCGTTGCACTCGCACTCACCGCTTGTCTCACCGCCGGTTGTCTCACCGCTTCGGCGCAGGAGGGCGGCATCCCACGGGCGCTGCCGCCTAATCCGTTGCCGTACGACCTTTTGCTGGTGAACGGCCACCTGCTCGACGACAAGAACGGCATTGACGCGGACCGCGACCTGGCCATGAAAGATGGCAAGGTGGTCGCCGTGGGCGCACACCTGAACCCCAAAGACGCACTCAAAACGGTGGACGTGAAAGGCCTGTACGTCACGCCCGGCCTTATCGATCTACACACGCACGTGTACACGGGAACGGGCGAAAAGAACTCGTACGCGGGCGACCTGAGCATCTATCCAGACGGTTTTACGCTGCGCAACGGCGTCACCACCATCGTGGATGCGGGCTCGAGCGGCTGGCGCAACTTTGATGACTTCAAGGACAAGATCATCGACAGGAGCCGCACGCGCGTACTGGCCGAGTTGAACATCGTGGGCTCCGGCATGCGCGGTGCCAAGTACGAAGACAACCTGGACGACATGGACGGCAAGCTGACCGGCGACAAGGCCAAGCAGTTTCCGGGCGTGGTCGTCGGCATCAAGAGGGCGCACTTTACCGGGCCGGAGTGGAAGCCGTACGACCAGGCCGTAATCGCGGGCAACATTGCCAATGTACCGGTGATGATCGACTATGGCGCGCGCCGCATTGAGCGCACCCTGTTTGACCTGGTCAGCACGCACCTGCGCCCCGGCGACATCTACACGCACTGCTTCAGCGGCCTGCGCGGCGAGCAGGGAGTGGATGCCTCCCTCGGCCAGGTCGAGCAGCTGCCCAAGCTCGGCGCGGGAGTAGGGCGCCCCCTCCGCGGTCCCCTGCACCTCGACGAAACCCCCGCTGCCGGTCATGACCACGTTCAT
>CALMRM010000117.1:0-6532 GCA_937871605.1 uncultured Terriglobus sp.
CTTGCGGATGCCCATCTGGTTGGCCAGCTTGAGCGCGGGAATGTTGCGCGACTCTGCAAAGGCAGAGGTCAGCGTCATGGCACCCGCGTAGTTTGCTTCGTAGTTATGCGGCGTGTAGGGACCGTTGGGCGTGTAGAAGCTCGTCGGGCCGTCCACAATGATGTCCGTCGGCTTGGAGTGTAGCTGCTCGACTGCGGCGGTGTAGACATAGGCCTTGAACGACGACCCGGTCTGCCGCTCCGCCTGTGTCGCGCGATTGAACTGCGAGACGGCAAAATCGCGGCCACCCACCATCGCCAGGATTTCACCATTCGCATTGTTGACCGCCATTAGCGAGGCCTGCGCGCCACTGTCCTGCTGCAGGGTGGCGTGCATGGTCGCCGGTGCAGCAGCGGCATCCTCAATGCGGACGTACGCGATGTCGCCCACAGCCAGAATCTCTGTGGCAGCGTAGTTCTGTGTCCACGCCCAGTCCGGCGGCGTCATCTCGGCGTAGCGGCGGCCAATGCGCAGCACCACACGGCGGGGCTTGACCTCCGTAACCAACGCGTGAAAATAGGCCCCATTCTCAATGGCGTTGGTCCAGTCCGGATGCTTATACGTCTCCAGGTCCGCACCCGTAGCCGCGACATTCACGAGCTTTGCCTTCCAGCCATGCCGCCGTTCATAGGCCGCCGTGCCGTCCAGCACAGCCTTGTTCGCGGTCAGTTGCAGCGGCAGGTCCATGGTGGTGTAAATTTTGAGCCCTGCACCGTGCACCGCCTCTGCACCGTATTCCTGCTCCAGTTGCCGCCGCACCTCTTCTACAAAGTAGGGCGCAACCGTGTTCGGCGTTTCCTCCAGCTTCAGGCCGAGCGGCGCCTGTCGCGCTTCGTCATACCGGGTGCGTGTGATCGTGCCATCCCCCAGCATCTCGCTCAGCACCAGGTTGCGGCGCTTCAGCGCACGGTCCGGGTGACGTGTCGGTGAGTATGAGGTAGGTCCCTTCGGGAGCGCGGCAAGCAGCGCTGCCTCTGAAAGCGACAGGTCACGCACATGCTTGCTGAAGTAGTAGTTGGCACCCGCCTCAAATCCATAGACGCCGTTGCCCAGGTAGATCTGGTTGGCGTACATGGCAAAAATCTGCGGTTTGGTGAAGTGCCGTTCAATTTGCACGGACAGCAGAATCTCCTGCAGCTTACGCCCGACCGTCTGGTCCGCAGAAAGAAAGAGGTTGCGTGCGAGCTGCATGGTGAGCGTAGACGCACCCTGCCGCTTGCCTTTCGAACGCAAATCGACATACGCCGCGCCCACCACGCGAAATGGGTTAATGCCGGCGTTCTTGTCGAAACTCTTGTCTTCGATGGAGAGGATGGCGTCGTGCAGCACAGCCGGAAAGTCGCTGTACGGAACCACCACGCGGCGTTCCAGCGCAAATGAACCGAACGTCTGGCCATGCACATCCAGCAACTCTGTTCGTGTAGAGGGCCGATAGTGCTCCAGCTCTTCCATCTGCGGCATGTCTGCGGTGTTGACCAATAGGAGGCCGGCAAAGCAGCCGAAGACCGCGGAGCAGCCAAGCAGCGACAGAAAAATGGCCCGCTTGGCTTTTCTGCGTGAGTCGAAGTGCTGAGCCCACCATGTGTGCGCGAACGGGACACCCTCACCCAGCAGCCGTTCGCGGACCGACACAGCCCTCCGCGAAGGACGTGCCGTTTGAGGGTCGCGTGTGAACAGGCTAGGCACAGCAGTTACGGTAGCACGTTGCCTTCAGGGCTGAGCGAGTAGCTTACTGCCGTTACGCGGCCTTTGCCTTGAGGAGTTCGAGGCCCTTGTTCAGCTGATCGTCCACCTTGGCGGCCGGCTTCGCCACCGGCACCGCAGGCTTGGCGGAATTTACGGTCTGCGTGCTGGCGCCGCCGTCCCCCTCGCCATCCTCGTCGTCCTCATCCACAGTACTAGCCACATCCTGGGCTGAAGCCACTGCTACCGGCGGGGTTACACCTTCGTCCTGCAGCGTCTTGCCACTGGGGGTGGCGTACTTTGCCACAGAGAGGATGATGGCAGCGCCATCTGGCAGCTCAAAGGTACGCAACTGCGCACCATCGCCAAACGTCTTTTCGCCCACCAATTCACTGCGCTTGGAATCCAGCAGCGCACCCGCCACGATCTCGGCCGGGCCCGCCGTACCGTGGTTGATCAGCGTCACCATGGGAGCAGTGCCGTTTACACTCTTGCCCGGCTCTGCTGAAAAGGTCTGCTTGGGAACCTTTTGGCCTTCCAGGGTGGCCAATGTGCCAGTCTTGATGAAGAGGTTAGCCATGCGCAGTGCCTCAGCATTGTCACCGTTGCTTACGTCGCGCAAATCCAGCAGGATTTTCTTTGAATTGGTGCGGCTCATGTTCTTGAGCTTGCCCTCCACCTGCTGCACGTGCTCACGGTCGATGCTGACGGGTTTGATATAGAGGATGCTGCCACTCTCGTAGAACACTTCTCCCGCAGGTACGACCGGCACATCCGTGCGGGTCAGCGTCAGCTTTTCCGGCGCGGGATGGCGTGGGTGTATCACGGAGAGCGTCACCGGGGTGCCCGAATGGCCTTCCAGCAGCAGCTTGACCGAAGCCAGGGAGATCTCATTGGTCTTACGATCGTTGATCTGCTCGATGACATCGCCATCGCTCAGGTTGGCCTTGTCCGCAGGACTATCCGGTACCACCGACACGACCGTGGCATAGCCGAAGCGTTTGGCTACGTTCAGCCCTACCTGCGCGTGACCCTCGCTGTGTGTCTTGTAAGCCTTGTACTCCTGGGGCGTTAAGTAACTCGAATCCGAGTCCAACCCCTCCACCAGGCCGCGCAGAGCAGCATCGGTCACCTTGCCCATGTTCGGGTCAGTGACGTAGTCGCCCTGGATATGCCGCAGCACCTCGCTGTAGACCAGCATCTGCCCGAAGGCACCCTCCTGCGGTTCACCCGCAGCGCGCACCCGGTGCGTGTTGGCACCCAGAAACATCGTAAGCAGCAGAACGGCAGAAACAGCAAGCAGCGACAGCTTGAGCGACTTTGGCATAGCAGCAGGGCACCTCTGTACTTGACGACGCACACCGCACGCGGCTCGTCTCCCGTGTTAGACGTCGCCGGACAGCAAGCAGCAGCAACGCTGGAAGTAGCATACGCGTGCTACCTGCATGCGGCGAACGAGCAAAGAGGAATCTGGTGGCGGTGAGTGGGATCGAACCACTGACCTACGGGTTATGAGTCCGTCGCTCTAACCATCTGAGCTACACCGCCACGGTGTTTGCGCGCTGGTGGCGCTTAGCGTATCAGGCCCACCACGCAGTCGTAGGCACAGGCTGGCACCCGCGCTGCAGCATACCCAAACGACCGGTGCTGGAACGACTCCCTGTAGTTTACTGGAAGAGAGCGCGGGCCGAAAGTGCCGCCCTGAAATACCGCCATGCCAGCGCCTCGCACAATCGCCGTCATTCCGGCTCGCCTCGCCTCCACGCGGCTGCCCGGCAAAGTGCTGCTGCCGCTGCTGGGTAGACCCATGCTGCAATGGGTGGTAGAGGCCGCGCTGCGCTGCCCACAACTGGATGGAGTGGTGGTAGCCACAGACGCTGAAGCGGTTGCCGCGCTGTGCTGGGCGCATGGCTGGCCGTGTGAAATGACCGACCCCGGTCTACCCAGCGGAACAGACCGGATGCGCGCCGTGGCTCTGCGCCGCGCGGCTGATTTCTACGTCAACATCCAGGGCGACGAGCCGTTACTGCAACCCGCTCACGTAGCCGCCCTGCTGCGCCCCTTTGAACTTGGACCGCACGTGGACGTAACCACGGTCAAGGTTCCCTGTTCCCCGGAAAACATCGGCAATCCGAATGCCGTCAAGGTGGTGACCGCGCTGGATGGGCGCGCCTTGTACTTCTCGCGTGCGGCCATTCCGTTCGATCGCGATGCCGCCGGTGCACCGTACTGGAAGCACCTGGGACTGTACGCCTACCGCCGCGATGCCCTGCTGCGTTTTGGCACACTGGAACCTTCGCCGCTGGAGCAAACCGAGCGGCTCGAGCAGTTGCGCCTCCTGGAAAACGGCCTCGCGTTGTACGTGGAGAGCGTGGACGTGGACACGGTGGGCGTCGATACCGAAGCGGATGTGGAGCGCGTCGAGTCACTCCTGCGCGCCAGGCACGGCTAAGCTCGGCATGGACAAGGACCGCTCCGGCCCGCGATGATGGCGGCAATGACCTCTGCCGTTCGCACGCGCACCCGCAAGCTGCTGTTGACCCTTTGTGCCACCGCCACGTTGTCGCTGGCTGCCGCTGCCCAGGTGGACTACGTGGACCCAACCATCGGGAACGTCGGCATCCTGCTGGAGCCCACGCGTCCCGCCGCCTACCTGCCCAATAGCATGGTGCGCATGTACCCGATCCGGCCCGATGCGCTGAGCGACCAGATTCAATCGTTTCCGCTCACCATCAGTTCCCATCGTATGCACGAGCTGTTCAGCATCATGCCCGGTGCTGCCGCGCCTGCCGCGTATGACCAGGAGCACCCGACGCCGTACGCCTACTCCGTGCGCTTCGATGGCTCGCTGATTCGGACTGAGTTTGCGCCCACGGAGCGCGCCGGGTACTTTCGCTTTACGTTTCCGGACGGCAAGGCAACGGTTGCGCTCGCGAATCGGCTGAAGGGTGACGTGCATGCGGAGGGGACCGGCGCGATGCGCGCGCTGGCCGGACAGGAAGACTTCGACGGCATGCACGCCTACTTCTATGGCGAGTTCAGTCACCCGGTGACGTACACCGTCACGGATGGCACGATCGGCAAGCATGCTGTTGCTTCTGCAAAGAACACGCAAACGCTCGACTTCCGCTACGGTGTTTCGTTCATCAGCGTGGAGCAGGCCAAGGCGAACCTGCATCACGAGATTCCCGCATGGGGACTGGACACGGTGCGCGATGCCGCCAGGGCGCGCTGGAACCAGACCCTCGGCCAGATCGAAGTGGAGGGCGGCACGGAGGCGCAAAAGCGTGTGTTTTACACCGCGCTGTACCGCAGTTCGGAACGCATGGTGAACATTACCGAGGATGGTCGCTACTACAGCAACTTCGACCATACGGTACACACCGACCCTCGCCCGTTCTACGTGGACAACTGGCTGTGGGACACATATCGCGCGCTGGAGCCGCTACAGACGATCCTGAACCCGGCCACCGAGGCGGACAAGCTGCAATCCTACGTCCGCATGTACCAGCAGTCCGGCATTATGCCGACGTTTGCGACGGTCAGCGGTGACTACGCCTGCATGAACGGCAACCACGCTGCCGCCTGGTTTGCCGATGCCTGGTGGAAGGGCGTCCGCGACTTTGACCTGCCGACCGCGTACGAGGGCGTCAAGAAGCGCTCCACTGACGTGACCATGCTGCCGTGGAGTCTGGCTCCCGCGGGGCCGCTGGACGCCTTCTACCGCGAACACGGCTACATGCCCGCGCTGCACCCCGGCGAACCGGAAACCGTGCCGGGCGTCAGCCCCGGCGAGAAGCGCCAGCCCGTTCCCGTGACGCTGGGCAACAGCTTTGATGAGTGGAACATCGCGCAGATAGCGCAGGTGCTGAACAAGCCCGACGACCAGGCGTTCTACCTGAAGCGTGCGGCCAACTGGAAGAACGTCTTTCGCGTGGACAGGGGCATGATGTGGCCCAAGGACGCCGCTGGCAAATGGATCGACATCGACCCCAAGTTCGACGGCGGCATGGGTGCGCGTGACTTCTACGACGAGAACAACGGCTACACCTACACCTGGGACGTGGCGCACGACTTTAGCGGCCTGTTCACGCTGATGGGCGGCATGGCCAAGGCACAGGCCAGCCTGGACCAGCTGTTTCGGGAGCCACTGGGCCGGTCGAAGTACGCCTTCCAGGCCAAGCTGCCGGATTCGACCAGCATGGCCGGACAGTTCTCGATGGGCAATGAACCCAGCTTCGCCATCCCCTACCTGTACGACCGGCTGGGCGCGCCATGGAAGACGCAGAAGCGCATCCGCATGCTGCTGGAATCGTTCTTCCCGGAGTCGCTCACAGGCATACCCGGCGATGAGGACGGCGGCGGCATGAGCGCGTTTGTGGTCTTCTCCATGATGGGCTTTTACCCCGTTTCCGTGGGCATGCCGGTGTACGACATTGGCAGTCCCGTCTTCACCAGGGTGACGATCCACCTGAAGAACGGACACGACTTCGTGGTGAATGCGCCTGGTAGCTCTCGCGATGCCAAGTACGTGACTGCGGTGCGTGTCAATGGCAAGCCCATGGATCGCGTCTGGTTCCGGCACGCCGATTTGGTGAACGGCGGCGTGCTCGACCTGATGATGAGCGACACGCCCAACACGGCACTCGGCGCACAGCCTGCCAGCTTCCCGCCGGACTCCATGGCGGTGAACCCTGCGGACTACGCAGGACGCTAAACTTCCACCCGCCGTCATCCTGAGCGCAGCGAGGGAGCCCGACACAGCTGGTGGCCGCACGAAAGCCCGCGAGCTTTTCTACAGTAGCCAGAG
>CALMRM010000117.1:6542-9331 GCA_937871605.1 uncultured Terriglobus sp.
GGATGACGCCTTAAAGAAAACCTACCGCCCGCGCAGCCTAGTCAACGTACGGCGGTCGCGCTTGGTGGGCCGCTCCGTGCGATCGATCTCGAACCACGGATTGTCGCGCCGCGCCTGCTGCTCTTTGGCGCGTGCAGCGACGCTCTCAGCAGTCTCCTGGTACAGCGCCTGCGCCACCGTCGCTGGTCCGCGCACGTCACTCAGCGCGAGCACATCCACGGTGAAGGTGCCGCCATCGTTAGTAATGGTCAGCCGATCCGCTGCCTTGATGTCGCGTGCAGGCTTGACGGGCTGCTCGCGCAACGTGATGCGGCCGTTGTCGCACGCCTTTACCGCGAGAGCCCGCGTTTTGAAGAAGCGCGCCGCCCACAACCATTTGTCCAATCGAACCGAGTCCATCTCCACTTAGACGCAGCAGAGCAAAGGGGCAACCGAAGCTGCCCCTTTCCACAGGGATGCTGCATTCAACACTAGAAAATTTTGAAGTGAATGGTCAGGTACTTCTTTGGATCGCTGCGGATGGTGTTGACCAGGCTCTGTGAATCGACCGCAAGCTTGTCCAGGTTGTGGTACAGCGCCGGATCCTTTACCAGCAGACCTGCCGTGCCCTGGCCCTGATCAATGCCCGTCATAATGTTGTTGAGCCGTGTGACCGTGTTGTTCAGGCTGTTGGCAAAAGCCTGGTCCTTGGTCAGCAGGCCGAGTGCACCTTTGCCCTGGTCCGCCTCAGCCATAATGCTGTTGGCGTGCTGCAGGGTCTGGTTCAGGTTGTTGTAGAGCTGGTCATCCTTCAGCAGCTTGCCAGCACTGCCCTTGCCCGCATCCAGATCGTTGGCCAGGTGGCTCAGCTTGGCTGTGGTCTGGTTGAGGCTGTTGTACATAGCATCATCTTTCAACAGCTTGCCAATGGAGCCCTGACCGTTGTTCAGCCCAACTTCGATTTTGTGCAGCTCGTCGATGGTCTCATTGGCACGACGATACAGCGTGTCGTCATAAATCAGCCCGCCAACTGAACCCTTGCCGGACGAGACCGTGTCCACAATGCGGTCCAATTTGGCAAGGATGACGTTGACGCTTTCAATCGTGCCTTGGCTGGCCTTCACCACGTCCTGCAGGTTTGGTGTCTCCAGCGTTTTCAACTCGTCGCCATTCTGCAACAGCGCGCCGGTCGCCGCTTGGCTGTTCAGGTCCACCACGGTGTCGCCCAGCACACCCACGGTGGAAAGCGCCGCCTTGGTGTCCTTGTGCAGGTCCTGCTGGTACTTGCCGTCCAGCTTCATCAGCACACGGATCGGGGTGAGCTTGCGGTCACCGTCGGGCACCACCGAGACCGACGTGACCTCGCCAATGGTTACGCCCTGAAGGTTGACCGCTGCACCTTCCTTTACGCCCGCCGCGTTCTCAAAGTATGTGGAAACGGTCAGCTTGTGCGAAAACACACCCAGGCCCGAGGAGCTTGTCATCAAAAACAGCAGGGCAATCAGCAAGGCTGAGGCCACCAGCACAATGATGCCGATTTTTAGTTGGGAAACCTTGACTTCACTCTGGCTGGGCATTGTCCTGTCCTAACTCCCGTGCTCTCCATCATCGCAGAGTGACGGCATGCCTGCATGCCGCTGGCACCCCACGTTCCTGAAAGCGTTGTGCTATGGATGCAGAAGTGGGTCAAGATGGTTCTACTCACCCGCAAATACGCCTGCGATGCAGCACCTCAGGCTTTTTTGGCCTGCACGCACTTCGCGGTGTGCAACCTGCCTGCCCTGCCAGTACAGTAGTACCCATGTGGCGGCGCAGGTGCGTTTGCACACAACCCTCTTCTCTACAGGACTGCTATGAGACACCTTCGCTCTACCCTGGCCGTTGCCTGTGTTCTGCTAGGCGCGTGCGCACCCACACTCCCCGCCCAGCAGATGGTTTTGACGCTGGACGGCGATAGCGCGCCCATCTCCGTGCCCAAGGCCGGCATTTCACTCGATGTCACCGCTATCGACAAAACCGTGAACCCCTGCACCGACTTTTACGAGTACGCCTGCGGCAACTGGCGCAAGAACAATCCCGTTCCGGCAGACAAGACGCGCTGGGGTCGCTTCGATGAGCTGGGCGAGCACAACCTGTACACCGTGTACGCCCTGTTGCAGCAGGCCGCGGAAAAGCCCGCCAGCCCTTTGCAGGTCAAATACGGCAACTACTTTGCAGCCTGCATGGACGACAGCCGCGCCGATGCCCTGGGCAGCAAGCCGCTGGACCCGATGCTGAAGCAGATTGCCGCGCTGAACGACCGCGGGAGCCTTGCCACCCTGGTCGGCCAACTGGAAGACAAGAACGGCCTCGCGCTCTTCTACGGGTTCGGCTCCGAGCAGGACCAGAAGGACAGCCTCAAGCAAATTCCCAGCCTGCGCCAGGGCGGCCTCTCCCTACCAGACCGCGACTATTACCTGCAGGACGACGCACGGATGACGAAAATCCGCCAGCAATACACCGATCACCTGACAACGATGTTTACCCTGCTGGGCGACTCCGCAGACCAGGCAGCAGCCGAGGCGAAAGCCGTTTTGACGATTGAGACCGCGCTAGCCAAAGGGTCGACCCCGCGTGTCGAGCTGCGCGAACCGGCGAATGTGTACCACATCAAGACCCTGGCCGAACTGCAGGCCATGACCCCGAACTACAAGTGGCCCGCCTACTTCAGCGCGATCAAAGTACCCATCACCACACTGAACGTGGCCACGCCCGGCTACTTCTCCGCCATGAACGAACAGCTGGGGACCGCGTCCATGGCCGACCTGAAG
>CALMRM010000118.1 GCA_937871605.1 uncultured Terriglobus sp.
GTCCAGCCCTGCAAAGCAGGAGGTTAAAGGCAAGAGTCGAGGCGGTACCTCGACCACCACCGATCTACAACGCTTCTTCAGCTGCGGCAGATAGCGCAGCATCTGCACACTGTCACCCAGCCCGTGCAGACAGCGCACCATGAGCTGACATCCATCAATGGTCTCACCGTTCCAAAAGCGGTGCGGATCTGGTTTGCCGCCCTGTCGAATGGCATCGCTCTGCTGCCATGCAGCTTCGAAACGGCCCTCCAACATGGCCAACATCCACAGGCCTGCCGAGCAACGATCTGCGTCGGCACCCGCTTGTACAGCTTGGTCGTAGGCTTCTGCCGCTTGCCCTAGCTTGCGCTGCTGCAGCAAGGTCTCTGCACGCACCAAGGCCGCCGCTGCATGTGCCTCGTCGGCGCTGATCAACGCGACTGTCTCGCCGGGTACACGGCATGTGGACCGTCCGGAGGCACGGCGATAGGCTGCCAGCGGCAGAAGTAGGTTTCGTCCTCGGGCCTGCACTCGATGCGAAAGCCCGCTGAGCGGATCATGGCTTCTGTACAGGCCCGATTTGGGATCCACCAATTGGTCTCATCGCGCGAATAACGTCTTTCCACAAAGTGAAGCCTGGGATATCCCGGTTCCTCAAAAGGAGCTGGGGCCATGAACTCGTAGTCTTCATCCACCGCGGCAATATCGACGCTGCCACGCTGCAGGCTTTGAAACAGCAGCATGTCCTTTGCGACATGCTCGTGGATCAAGTCAAGCGCCAGTAATGGGTGACGAAGGTGGTAAAGCACACCCATAAAGATAACCAGGTCAAAGCGGCGACCTAATTGTGCCACTTGCCACACAGGCAGTTGCTGAAATTCGATGTCAAGGCCAGAGACCTCTGCCGCAAAGCGCGCCTGTTTCAGATATCGCTCGTCTGTATCGATACCGACCACGAGCTCTGCTCCGCGGCGCTTCATCTCAAGCGAGTAAAAGCCCGCGTTGCAGCCGATGTCGAGCACGGACCTGCCGGTCAGGTCGGCGGGTAGCACATCGCGAAAGTGGCGGTACTTAACGGCAGGGTAATCGCCAAGGAAATGGTCTGGTTCGGTGCGCACGCCAGCGAGCATCATGTTGTGGAACCATGGGCCGAGTTCGCGAATGTGTGTCTCCAGCGCGGTCTGGTTTGCAGGTACAGTCATGTCACTCCTGAGGCCGGACATTTGCCGTGGCAACGGCTTTCAGCAGCATACCCTCTGCTGCCTCAGCTTCTAAAAGCCGGATGGCAGCGCGGTACCCATGCAGGGTACCCGTGTCCACGTAGTGCTCACCCGCGGGTATACCCACGGCGCTGCCCCCGCTCTCCAGCCAAGCGTTGACGAGAGTGCCCAGGTACTCGTCCTGTCGCTCAGGCTTGCACCATAGGCTATGAAGTTCGTGGAACACGCGGCCCGGCATTTTTACCGCGCCCCAGATCCAGCGCGAAGTCGCGTCCGTCTGCTTGACCTCGATGTGAGTGACATTCCCGTTCGTGTCCGTAACGACTGCGTCAAACAACTCTGGCCGCTCCACCGGAAACGTAAGAAAGGAGAGACGATCTGCCGGTAGTTGCAGCAGAGCGTCTGCTGGAGACCACACTGTATCTGGCAGACCGATCACCACCGGCTCGTGCGCGGAGACAAGTGGAATCGCCCGAAACAAGGCATCGCACAACCCACCCGGCTGCGGCTGTACCACGTAGGCGATGTCCGCACCCCAGAGCCGCGCACCGTAATACTGCAAGATGTCTGTCTTGCCCGGTGAAATCACAAAGCAGAGCTTGTCCGCACCGCCGCGGATCATGCGCTCAACCAGATACTCGCTCACGGCACGCGGACGCTCGACGCCTTCTTCCACACGACTCCCCACCGGCAGCAACTCTTTCGAGAACGCCAGTGGCTGTATTCGGCTACCTGCTCCCGCAGCGGGAATGATGCCCCACATCCGAAACTCTCCTCAGGCTTTCAGCGTAAGCCCTTGCGCTGCTGGCGTGGGCCGCCTTGCAGCATCGCAAAGCTGCTCAAGCTGACGCACCCTGACGTCGGCGGTATGCTGTTCGAGTGTGCGCGTCCGCGCGGCACCAGCCATCCTATGCAATTCCGTGTCTGAGAGCGCTAGTCCGTTCAAAACATCGTCACAACTGTGTACCGCGAGGATCTCCATAGTAGGGTCGAAGAAGTTTTCCAGCCCATCCCAAACGTCACTAAAGAGCGGTGCACCGCAGGCTGCAGCTTCAAACAAGCGCCCCGAGGGGCAGAACCCATACTCGGCCATAGCCTGCCGCGTGACGTTGAGCGTCGCACGGCTGGAGCAGAAGAAGGCAGGATGCTGTGCCGGTTCCAGGTGCTGAGTGAAGTGCAGGTTATGACTCCACGGGAACGTATCAGGATACTGCGCGCCGCCGATCAGGAAACGGCACTCCGGAAGGGCGCGGGCTGGCTTCAGAAAGAGCTCTGTGAGTGCTGCCTGGCGATCCGCCGCATAGGTTCCGAGGTAAGAGCATGCCGAACGGAAATGTTCGGCAACAGCCACAGGGCGGTTCACTGCCGGATCCACCCAGCCATACAGCGCAGCCACGTTCCGGGCTTGCAGTCTGCTTTGCAGCTCATTGAGGGCACGACCGCCTGTGTAACTGAGCACTAGATCAAAGTCTCGTAGACCTTGGCTTGGCAGGTACGTATGGGTACTTTCTGCTCCAAGAGCCCGCAGCGTGACAGGCGTGTCCATGTCGTAGAAGGCTCGCACCCCTGCCCGCGACGAGAGTATCCACTCTGCAGCTGTTGCCCCATCCGGACAGAAGCTTGTGCACAATGCCAAGTCTGCAACGGCGAGTTGCTCACAGGCCTCTACACGAATGTCGTCTACTAAGTCGTAGATGCGAAGCATCGCCCCCTCTGGCAGGGTCCGCAGGTCGCGTGCCATTGCGTAATACGGCACATCCCGCTCGTAGAACATTACAGTGTGACCACGTTTGACGAGGCTGGCAATGAGCGAACGCCAGAGTGTTGCATGACCGTTGCCCCAGGACGAAGACACCGTCAGGCCGAAGACAACAATGTGCATCTACTCTCCCGTGTCGCTCTTTCGCTGAGATGTTCACAGCGCACTGGTGGATGTGCCGTAACCATCGTCACCCTTGCGTACGTACGCCTGTCTACAGGGTCAGCAAGTTGCGTCCGCAGGAGACACCGTAGAATGTGGTGGTGCCCGGGTGGTGAAATGGCAGACACAGCGGACTTAAAATCCGCAGACCCTAGCCGGTCGTGCCGGTTCGAGTCCGGCCCCGGGCACCATGTTCCCCTACTACACCTTCCGCTCGTCACCCCGGTGTGGCCGGAAACGCAGTGTGTAAAAGCAGCCGAACAGCGTGAGCAGTACACCCCACCAGAAGGTTGGGTGCAGCCTATTTAGGGTGGTGGGTGCCTCGTGCCCGCCAAACCAGGCCCACGCACCATACGGCAGCAGAACCAGGCCATAGACCAGCGTCATAATGCCGACGAAAAACCAGATGGAGAGCGTTTCGCCGCGTCCCGTACCTTCAGCCATAGCCATCGCTCCTTAGAAGAACACCAGATTGAGTGCGACAAAGACCACCATCACGACCCCTGCCCAGAACACAGGCTTTTGCCACAGTGTGCGCGAACCATCATCGGGAATCACCGTAGCACCGTAAACGAGGCCTTCCAATTCCGATTCTGCCTTGGGTTTCGTGAGGAGGCTAACGGCGACTGTCACGGCCACGCAGATAAGCCAACTCCAGAGTGCTCGGTACATGTTCTCAGCCATGGGCTTGGCATCTGGCGATAGCGCGATGTGCGCAAGCGCCGCCTTGCCGCCGGTCTGCACGTAGGCAAACATGGCAATCGAGCTGATCGTTCCCGCCAGCAGCCCCCAAAAGCCGCCTTCTTTGGTGGCTCGCTTCCACAGCATGCCCAGAATCACAGTCCCAAACAGCGGCGCGATGAAGAAGCTGAACAAGGCCTGCACATAATCCATGATGGAGTTGGCATTGGCCACGATGTATGCCGTTGCAATGGAGACAAGCATCCCGACGATCGTCGACCAGCGGCCCATCGCCACGTAGTGCTTGTCACTGGCTTTTTTATTAAGGTAGGCACCATACAGGTCGTACGTCCAGACCGTCGAAAAGGCACTCACATTGCCCGCCATACCACTCATAAAGCCTGCCACCAGCGCGGTAATCCCGAGGCCCAGCAATCCCGGACCGCAGTAACGAATGAGCATCAGCGGCAGCACCTCATCGTAGGCATGCTGACCTGTAGCTTTTGCAACATCGCCTGCCACCAGGTGCATAGTGCTACCGTCTGCATTCTTGAGCACGGCCAGCGCCAGCAAGCCGGGTACCACCACGATCAGGGGTACCGCCAGCTTAAAGGCAGCGCCAATGACCGGCGCCAGCTTGGCTGCACGCAGGTTGTTGGCGCTCAGCACTCGCTGCACAACGAGAAAGTCAGTCGTCCAGTAACCAAAAGAAAGCACAGCCGCCAGACCGAAGACGATGCCGGTCCAGTGAATGCCCATAGGATTGCCCTTAAAGGTGCCGAGGGTGGACCACATGTGCATGTAATCGTTTGAGCCGACGTTGCGCGCAATTTGTGCTTTCAGGTTGGTCCAGCCGCCAGCCTCGATCAGCCCAAGGATCGGGATAAGTGCCGCGCCTGCCCAGATGAGCACGAACTGCAGCACCTCGTTAATGATGGCTGACCGCAATCCACCCAGCATGACGTAGATCGCCACGGTAGCCGCACCGATCCAGATGGAAAAGGTCATGTTCCAGCCGAGCACGGTTTGCATCACCACTGCCATGGCATACATGTTCACGCCACTCATCAGAATGGTCATGAGGGCGAAGCTGCCGGCGCTCAGCGCACGTGCACCCTCGCCAAAGCGAAGCCGCAGGTAGCCCGGAACCGAGTGCGTCTTCGAAATGTAGTAGAACGGCATCATTACGATGCCGAGAAACAGCATCGCCGGGATCGCGCCGATCCAATACCAATGCATGGCTAGAATGCCGTACTGGTATGCGGATCCGGCCCAACCCATCAGCTCCAATGAGCCCAGGTTGGCGGACACGAAGCTCAACCCGGCGATCCACGCGCTCATCTCGCGACCGGCAAGGAAAAATTCTTCGCTGGTGTTCGTCGACCCTTTGACGTAGAAACCAATAAACAGCACAAGAGCGAAATAGAGTGCCAAAATCAGGACATCGACGGGATGAAGCTGGGTCAACTGCCGTGAGACGGCAAACGCAAGTACGGCCATAGGTTCTCGCACAAAGAAAATGTCAGGCACACCCTTATACATGCTGCGGTACAGCGCTGGCGATGCGGCGCTGTCTCACTCTCCCTGGCGGCTGGCCTGTGCCGTGCCCGCGCCGTACAACTGACGGTACATTTCACGGTTGCGTAGAATCGCCTGCACATACTCCCGTGTTTCCGTGTACGGGATGGACTCGACGAACTCCGGCAAGTCCTTGTAGTTGTTCTCCGCCATCCAGTTGCGAAGGGGCACGTCTCCCGCGTTGTAAGCCGCCAGCGCGTATTCTGGCGTGCCGTTATAGCGGTCCAGCACCTGCCGCAGATTTGCGGTGCCCAGCTTGAGGTTGACAGACGGGTTCAGCAAGCTGCCTGAAGAGAAGCCGCGCATACCCACTCGCTTGGCTTCCTGCTTGCCCACGGCTGGCAGCAACTGCATCAGCCCCATGGCGTTCGCGCGCGAAACGGCACCTGGGTTGAATTCACTCTCCTGCCGGATGAGCGAGGCCACCAGGTACGGATCGAGACCCTGACTGTTGGCATCTGCCGTCAGGTCACTCCAGTAGGGTCTTGGAAAAAGGAGCTGCCAATACTCTTCCGGCACCTCAGAGATAGGAAGCGTGTAGAACGACACACCGCTGCGCTTGATGGCTTGCAAGGCCCGTACATTCTCACCATAGCTGGTGTAAATCTCCGCTTCAGCCAAGGCGCCCCACTGCCCGCTGGTTCCACTGGCCTGGATCTCTGGCGCGATGTATTCATTCAGCGCCGCATTCGCCAGCAGCCGAGCCTTGATCAGGTGCGGATCGTTCTCCGGTAACGCGGCCACCAGGCTGGCAGCGGGTGGAGTTCGCACACTGCCGAGCGCCGCAGCGGGGGCGACGTTGGGCTGTGTACCGAGCGCAGCCAACCGCTGGCGAGCCAAATTTGCGTAGTAGTAGTTCCGATAGCTTCCAGTCAGAGCGGTGTAAAAATTGACTGCCTGTGCCGGGTTCTTCTCCGGCTCCTCATACAGCCGTCCGCGCCAATATAGCGCGCTCACAGCTTCCGTACTGTTGGGAAAGCGAACAATTTGCTCTTCCATCAGCTGTGCGGCAGCTGTGTAGTCGCGCGTGCGGTAACTCAGCCAAGCCGCTCGCCAGTGCGCGGAGGGCGCATAGGTGCTGTTTGGGAAGAACTGCACCAGCTTGGTGTAGTGCTCAATGGCCTGCGCGGAGTTGCGCTTGATCAGGTACATGTTGCCGCCGGAGTACAGTGCCTCTTCCAACCAGCGGCTGCGTGGAAAGCGCTGCTCCATCTGCTGCAGGATGGCGGCATGCCCTGCCTGGTCCCCTTCCGTGCGCGACAGTTCCGCAAGGATGTAAAGCTTCAGCGCGGCGCTGTCATCACCGGTGTCAGGGAGGGCCTCTGCCTGGCGGCGTGACAGTTGTTTTAGCCGGAGATCACACACGGCCGCATAAATCTCCAGGGCGTCGCGGTCAGACTGCGAGAGCGAAGCGTCGCTGCGTTCGACCTCGTGGTAGTCCGCACCGGCCTCCGCGTAGCGTTTCGCGTTGAAGAGTGCATCCGCATGCAGCTTGCGTTCGCCCGCGGTTGGCCCTGCTCCCAGCGCCTGCAGCGCCGCCTTGGCTTGGGGGGCCTCCGCCGAGAAGGGCAACCGAACATAGATTTGCCGGTACAGCGTGGATGCCGCAGACCCATCGCCTGCAGCCTGCCGGGCCTTTGCCTCTGTCATCAGGTAGTCAGCCGTTGTTGCTCGCTTTTGACCTGCCAGCGGCGAAAGGGCACGCAACGCATCTGTAGCGTCATTGTTCAAAAGGTAGGCGTTCGCCAGCGTCACCGGTGCACTTGCGGCGAAGATGCTGCCTGGGTTGCGGTCGGCGAAGCCAGTCAGCAGCGTGATAGCCGTGCCCGCGTCGTGGTTCTGCAGAGCTGCCTGCGCGCCCAGGTACTCGGCATAATCTCGGAGTGCTTCGCCGCTTCCCGCTTGCTTATAGGCGAGTGCCGCTTCGCCGTAGCGGCGGTCAGCCGCATACGCATGTCCTATGGCAAGGTAGGCAGCCGATGCTGCCTCTCCGGGGTGCGCCGCCGCGTAGCTTTCTACACCCGCGAATGCTCCGGCAGAGCGCGATGACGCAAGCTGCTGTGCCATCGGCCGCAGCGTTGACGTGGCCACAAACGCCGTAAACAAGCGCCGGCTCTGCGGTGTCGCTTCGGCCTGCACCACTGCCGTGCGCACGCGCCCAGCGTTGCCCACAGCGTGGCCGTGCACACTTTTGGAGCTGGCCACCCTACCCTTCGCCACAGCAGGCCTACCCTTAGACGTGCGATTGCTGGCAGCCGAACTGGTTTGGTGACGGGTACTGGAACCCGCGACACCTTTGGTGTGGACGGCGGCGGGTATAGCGTGCCGTTTTGTAGCAGCACCATGCGCCATCAGCACCGATGCCAGCAACGCCGTTGCATAAAAAGGCTTCACCCTATCCACTCTAAGCCGCATTCCGCGGCTACCATCTCGGAAACAGACGCCGGAACCTAGGCAGGTCCCGTGCTGGAACTGTACAGACACCTCTTTGCAGAGCTTCACGGGATGATGGCTACTCATACACACCCTTGCCGAGCCATTCGCTGCATGAGTTGCCCCGCTTGCCGTGCGTTGCTGCCAGTGCCGTAGCGAAGTACACTTCTGAGAGCGCATGCCAGTCATCGAACAAACCGGCACAGAGGAAGTTCACCCGGACGTAGCCTTGGTGGAAGCTTCACGAAATGGCGACACTGCAGCGTTTGAAAAGCTGGTACGGCAGTATGACCGCCAAATCTTCCGCACTGCGCAGCACATCACCCAAAACCGCGAAGACGCTGAGGATATTACACAAGACGTCTTCATGAAGGCGTACAACAAGCTGGAACAATTCCAGGGAAACAGCAAATTTTCCACCTGGTTGACGCGCATCGCCGTAAACGAAAGCCTGATGCGGCTGCGTAAGCGCAAAACCAGTCGCACCGTGTCCATGGACCAGGATGTGCAGACGGACGAGGGCTCCATTCCTCGCGACTTTGCCGACTGGACGCCCGATCCGGAGCAGCAATACGGCACGTCTGAGCTGGGCGACATCCTGCAGCGGACCATCGCAGGTTTGTCACCTGGTTTTCGCACCGTTTTCACCCTTCGCGACATCGAAAACTTGTCGACGGAAGAGACGGCGCAGGCGCTCGGGTTGAGCGTACCGGCAGTTAAGTCGAGATTGCTTCGCGCGCGCTTGCAGCTGCGGGAACGCCTGAGCCGCTACATGAAGCGCAATGACGGGAGAGTCAAACCGTGACCTGCACCGATTTCCTGGCCCGCATGACTGACTATTTCGACGGCGAGGTCGAACCTGAACTGCTCGCCGAAATCAAAGCGCATCTGTGTGAGTGCCACCACTGCGAAGTACTGGTCGACACCACCCGGCAAACTATTCGCGTTTACCGTGACCACCAGGTGTATGAACTGACCGATGAAGTACGTGAGCGCACAGTCACCCGCATCATGTCAGCTTGTACGGGCAAGCACTAAGACGTATCGCCCTATGAAAATGGGCACCCGCTCGATGCCCATTAGGTGTGCTCGACGTTATCGCACCACCTGCTGAAACAGGGGTGAGTTCAACAGATCCGAAAATTGCCCATCAGACGAGCCGTACGACACCTGCAAGGTTCCTGAATTTGAATCGATGGACGTGTCGTTCAGCGCCGTCTTCTCCAGGCTGCTGCCTTGTGTTCGCCGCATCAGCACCATGCCCTTCATCAGGGTAGCGGCAGTCGCGGCGGTCACCGTGTCAGACATGACGACCGCCATGTCGAAGTGGATGCCGTTTGCGAAGTCTACCGTGTAGCGGGAACTCTTCATGCGATTTTTGACACTGTCGTAGTCGGTAAGCGACGCCGCGTCGCCAAGCACCGAACGCATCATCGTCTGCGTGCCCCGCTGATCCAGCAGACTCCACAACGCGCGGGAATCCACCACGTTCATCTCGTTCATCATGTCGCCGTTGGTCAACATGTTCGGAACCACACCATCACGTGCATCCAGCCCGGACTTGACGGAGGAAAGATCGCCAAACAACATCGTTGTCTGGTTCAGAAACACCACGCTCAGGCCTGCCGCACCCATGGGGTAGATGCTGTAGTTGCGTACCACCTGCGGCTTAGTCTTCTGTTTGGTCCAGGTCGCCTGGATCGCCGATGTTTGAAATTGCCCCTGCGCGATGCCGACCGTCCGCGTCTGTGCGCTGTTCCCCGGCACGCGGAATGCGGCAAACGCCAGCGTATCGGCATCACGGTCCACTCGCAACCCGCTTGTCTTCAGCGCACTTTCCAGACGCTTCAGCTCTGGCGGCATAATCTTCTCTTTAAGATTCATGGCTGAAGGCGAGGCCTGCATGGCGCGGTAATCCACCACAATCAGCTGCTGCAGATCGTTGGGAATAGACGCCTTTGCATCGCCACTCAGCTGCGCTCCTCGCGCGTGTGACAGACCGGCAAACAGGCTCACCGCTGCCACTACCAATCCCTGCTTCCAATGTGCCCTTGCCATCGTTCTCTCCTCAATGCCGTGCTCAGCGCACTTTCTCACGGCCACTCCAGCGGGTGTTGCAAACGCTGCTCTAGAATGCGCTCTCGCCCGCGGAACCCAGGTATTTGACGCGTCCACGTCTGCAGCGTCATGTCGTCTTGGCACATTGCCAGATCCTGCGGTACCAGACCGATCAATTCGCCCTCAGCGATGGTAACCCCTGACGCCCCAGCCAGACGCTCCACGACCGCACATACCTCTGAGACGGATGTCATACGGGCATCGGTGACGTTGATACTCACCTGTGCCCTGCCGTCCACCAGCACGCCCATTGCCTTTATGCCCTGGAGCCCACCATTGCTGGCCCGAACTTGCCGAGCGATACCACGGGCCAATTGCAACGTGCCATCCTGCAGAAAGAGGTTGTACGCCCCCAGTACGTCTCGCGCACCCAGCAGTGCGGCACCCGCGGTGGGGTGCAGTTCGCACGTACCTACGTCCGGGCAGCGCAACGGATCCGTTCTCACTGCGTCACGCAGGCCTTCAAATTGTCCACGCCGTACATCTTCCAGACGGATGCGATCCGGACGCCGGGCTGCCGCCTCATAGAAGTACACAGGCACGCCAAACCGCTGCCAGATCTCAACCCCCGCATGGTGCGCCAGCGAAGCGCACTGGCCCAGGCTGTAGCCGCTGACCGGCACAAACGGCACGACATCCGCAGCTCCTACGCGCGGGTGCACACCGCTCTGAGCGTTCAAGTCTATCAATTCCGCCGCTCGCCCCACGCCGCGGATCGCCGCCTCTGCCACAGCCTGTGGCGCACCGGCAATTGTCACCACGCTGCGGTTGTGCGACGGATCCATAGACCAGTCCAGCAGGCTGACGTCGACGACCCGCATGGACCGGACAATTTCGCGCACAATCGTCTCGTCGCGACCCTCCGAGAAGTTCGGAACGCACTCCACAATCGGTTCGGCTAGGGTCACCGGCACAGCGCGCTTGTTTGGTGACTCACTTCCACCAGCTATAGCCAACCGAAAATTGCACACTTGCATTCACGCCTGGATTACGGTCGCCGAGGCTGGCTGACGAGATATGGACACCATTCGCTCCGAAGTCCAACGATTGCCGTGGCCGCGTGAAGTAATGCAGGCCGATACCGCCCTGCGGGGTGAAGTTCCAAACACTTGCATCCGCATTTGGGCCGTCGTTGCCAAGGTTCACCGGCCCCTCACCGTAAGCCGGGTATTTGTGATTCGTCCACAGAAGGCCACCTGCTGCCTGGGCGTAGGGCATAAGGCGGTGCTTGGCAGTGAAGTTCCAACGCAGGATGATCGGAGTCGCTGTTATGCCGTGGAAGGTACCGCCCACTGTGTACGGACCTACACAGCTGATAAATGAGGGGTTGGCAGTTGGAAGGCAGCTATATCGCTGAAAGGTCGGCGTGTTTGACTGCCAGTATGGAAACAGCTCGGCCGCGTACTCAAAATTTCCGCGAAATGCACCCCTGCCAAGCTCATGCGTCAGCACCTTGCCCAAGTGAACACCCGCCATAAAGAACTGGAAGCTGTCGCGATCGTCGGTCACGCCTTTGCCGCCCTGGAAGAGCACACCCATTTCCCACGGCCTGCGCTGCGCCTCGGCTTGCACGGGTGATTGCTGCACAACAGACTGAGCGCCGCCCGTCGCCAAGATAAGCGCGGGACCGAACACTGCAACTACCATCAACTGTCTCAACTGTTTGCCTCTTGCGGTTCCCCAAACGAAAGCCGCCTCACCGGCGGCCCCGTCCTGCACCGGTCTAAATTTGCTGCTCAAGCTGGAACTTGGGCCTCGTCCATGTCGAAGTTACTGTACACGTTCTGGGTGTCGTCTAGGTCCTCCAACACCTCGAGCAGGCGCAGCATGGCATTGGCTTGCGAACCTTCCAGCTTCTGGTACGTGCTTGGAATCATGGTCACTTCCGCGTGCTCCGGCTTGAAGCCAGCGTTTGAAATGGCCTCACGCACAGCCTCGAAATCCTTCGGGGCGGTAATGATCTCCCAACTTTCGCTCTCGTCGCTCAGGTCGTCAGCACCAGCTTCCAGCACCGTCTCCGTCAGCTTTTCTTCGTCCGCACCGTCCTTATCGATCACGATAAGGCCCTTCTTGGCGAACATATACCCAACAGAACCCGTCTCGCCCAGGTTGCCGCCATTCTTGCTGAAGGCATGACGTACTTCACTGACTGCTCTGTTGCGGTTGTCAGTCAGCACATCCACAATCACCGCGACTCCGCCTGGGCCGTACCCTTCAAAGGTAATCCCTTCATAGCTCAGGCCCTCAATTTCACCCGTGCCACGTTGAACGGCGCGCTTGATGTTGTCTGCGGGCATGTTCTCAGCTTTAGCTGCGAGAATAGCCGTGCGCAGGCGAGGATTGCCGTCAGCATCGCCCCCGCCCTGCCTGGCAGCAACGGTAATTTCCTTGATGAGGCGGGTAAACACCTTGCCCCGTTTGGCGTCTGCGGCGCCCTTCTTGTGCTTAATGGTTGCCCATTTACTGTGGCCAGACATGACTCTTCCCTCAAGGCCCGGGCATGAAAACCAGCGCTTAGCCCGCCTAACAAACGGCAGTATACCAAGAGGCAGCTGATCTATACGGAGGACCCGCCTTGTACCTTTCTGCAGTGGTATACTCGCTATCACGGGTAACAGTTGCTGGCATGGTCGCCGTGGTGTTCACGAGCGCCTGTTCACACCCCTGGAAGCTTGCATGACTGCTCTGATCGTACTTCTCGTGATTGTTCACATCATCATCTGCCTGTTCCTTATCAGTGTGGTCCTGGTGCAGCAGGGCAAGAGCGCCGACCTTGCAGGTGCGTTTGGCGGGCAGGGCTCGCAGACCGCGTTTGGCCCGCGTGGCACGGCCAACCTGTTGACGCGCCTGACCACCTGGTCGGCAGTGCTCTTCATGGTCACCTCCATCAGTCTTACGATTCTGATGTCGCGTAAGAGTGATCGGTCCGTGCTCTCAGGCACTACAACGCACCAGAGCGCCCCAAAGAGATAGCTCGGCGCGCGCTCTCAGCGTGGGCTTCGGTCCACGCTTTTGCTTGGAGACTGACGCAATGGAGCGCACTACGTTTCCCGTCGGACCGCTGCAGTGCAATTGCTCCATCCTGTACGACACGGTCGCGAAGGACGCCACTGTCGTAGATCCGGGCGGCGATCTGGCAGAGATCAACGCCTTTCTGGCTGCACACCACCTCACGCTGCGGCAGATTGTGGTCACCCACGCCCACCTCGACCACATTGCTGGAGCCAAGGTGTTGTCTGAGCAGACGGGTGCTCCCGTGCTGTTTCACCAGGCCGACCTCTTCCAGCTATCGTGGATGGAGCAGCAGGCTGCCTGGATGGGTGTCCCGACCCCGCGAGTCGCACCGCCAGATGTGAGCGCGGAGGCGGGAACGAAGCTCACTGTGGGAACAGAGGTGGGTGAAATCCTGCATACGCCGGGCCATACCGCCGGCAGTATCTCGCTGCACTTTCCCCAAAGTCACCTTCTGCTTGCGGGCGACACCCTGTTTCGGGGCGGCATCGGCCGTACGGACCTGCCAGGTGGCGACGGTCGGCTGATCCTGTCCTCTATCCGTGACCAGCTGCTGACCTTGCCGGATGACACAGAGGTGGTCGCGGGTCACGGCGCACCGACAACCATCCTCGAAGAACGTGAGACAAACCCGTTTCTCGTGTAAGACGGCGTCTCAGGTGACGATTTCGCCGCGCTCCAACTGCTGCACAGCCTGCTCCGCACGTGTACGAAGCGCTTCACGCTCCTCGGCGGATTTCTTGCCAAGCGTGTTGTAGGGCATCCGCATGCGCTGATTGCTACCCAGCAGGTCCGCATGTCGCTCCAGAAAGCTCCAATACAGCGCTGTGAACGGGCAAGAGCCCCGGCCTGTAGCCTTTTTGGGGTCCAGTGTGCACTGCCCACAGTAGTTGCTCATGCGGTTGATGTACGCTGCGCCCGACACATACGGCTTGGTCGCGGTCAGACCGCCATCGGCAAACGTCGACATGCCCAGAACATTCGGTTCCACGACCCAGTCATACGCGTCCACATAGCTGATCCAGAACCAATCCGTCAGTTCGCGCGGCGAGAAGCCGCACAGCACAGCCAGGTTTGAGAGCACCATGAGCCGGGTGATGTGGTGGGACCAACCCGTCTGCATCACCTGCGCCACCACGGTGTCGAGGCAAAACATGCCGGAACGCTGACCCCAGTACGCCGGTGGCAGCGGCAGGTGCGCGCCAAGGGCAGAGGGCACGGCGGGCCGGTCCGGTTCTGCCGCGTTGATCTCCTTCACCAGCATGGGGCTGTAGGCATTGGCGCTCCGGTTTGCCGGAGAGTCAGGAGACTGCTCGAGTGACCGGTAACCATCTGTCACCCGGTGCATGTGCCGCATGAACTCTCGCCAGCCAAGTACCTGACGAATAAAGCCTTCCGCGCTGGCGAGGGGGATCTTGCCCTTGCGGTACTCGGCCTCTACATCGTGCACCATCTGGCGTGGCAACAGGCGGCTCACATTCACCAGCGCAGACATGGCCGAGTGGAACATCACCGGCTCGCCCGAGTCCATGGCATCTTCATACGGTCCGAAAAACGGTAACAGCCGCTTGAGCGCATACTGCCAAAGCGCGTCCACATCCTTCCCCGTCACCGGCAGGTCAAAGCCCTCCGACGTGCCCAGCGTGTCCGGCGTAAGGCGATCGATCATCTCCACCACTTCGCGTGTCATGTCGTCCACCGGGAAGGTTGGGCGCGGCGGTACAGGAATTTGGCCGCGATAACGTTCGCGATTTTCCTCGTCGAAGGAAAGGCGCCCACCTGTAAACTTGCCGCCCGGATCCATCAAGAGGCCACTGGTCTGCCGCATGTGCCGGTAGAACCGCTCCATCAGGTACTGCCGTCCACGCGTTGGCTTGCCGAAAACTGCTTCCCAGTCTGCCTCCGTGGAAAGCCACGCCGTATCGGGCTGGTATTCCAGTGTCAGTCCGTTTGCCTGGGCGGCCTGAAGGTCTTTGCGCAACTCGCGTTCCGCTGGCGGGCTCAGGAGCACGGGTGGGAGGTGCAGGCGCTCCTGCACGGTGCGCAGCTGCTCTCCGAAGCTCTCCGGCGCGTTCAGGTACAGGACCGCGCGGCCCTTGTCGAGCTGCTCCAGCGCAAAGTGCCGCTGGCTGGACAGCACAAGCATCACCTTTTTGCGGTGGTATGGCCGCGCTTTACCCTTCGCGTGCGACTCCACAAAGATAAGGCCCGCGTCAGGGTTGTTGGCCACCACACCCAGCCGGTCGTTCTGCCTGTCATACGGCAGAAAGACCCATTGCCGCTGCCTGGCTTCGGCGGCGGAGGGGTTCTGCGCACTCATCTGCTGCAAAAAGCTGCTCATGGCGGTGAAACGGGTACTACCGTCGCGCAGCCTTCTTTGCGGCGGCCTTCACAGCGAGCTTCACCGGTGTCTTCG
>CALMRM010000119.1 GCA_937871605.1 uncultured Terriglobus sp.
AGCATGGCGGGCCTGACCTGTCGGTGGCCACCCTGGCGGAAGTCACCGCCATCATCTCCGCCGCCGACCCCTCGCTGGGGCACATCCCGCAGAACCATCACGGCTTCGTGCGCCTGCTGCGCTACGAGCCCGACCCAACGAAGGCCGCCCTGTTCTATCACCTGGCGCTTGAGGGCCGGAGTTTCGGCAACGCCCTGGCGGAGTCGGCCGGCAAGACCACGCGCGATATCGCTGCGCGCATGCGCCGGGTGCCGGGCGGCTGGGTGCTGGACGGCGCAAAAAGCTATTGCACAGGGGCGTTGTTCGCTGACTACGTACCGATCCAGGCGTTGGATGAGGATGGCCGCGCCCGCCGCGCTCTGGCCGCGCAGCGCTCGCCCGCGCTGACAGAGGTGGACGATTGGACCAGCTTCGGCCAGCGCACCACCGCCAGCGGCACCGTGCGGATGGAAGGGGTGTTCGTACCCGACAGCCACGTGATCGCCGCCTACGCCGCCTCGGCCAAACCCACGCTGTATGGCCCGGTGTCGCAGATCGTCCACGCCGCCATCGACCTCGGCATCGCCCGCGGCGCGATGGCGGACACCCTAGACTTTGTCCGCACCAAGGCTCGCCCATGGACCGATGCCGGGCAGGACCGGGCGGCTGACGACGTTTACACGATTGCGGCGGTCGGCGACTTGCAGGTGCGGCTGCATGCGGCCGAGGCGCTGCTGCACCGCGCCGGCCGGGTCATTGATGACGCAACCAAGGACGAAACGCCGGACTCCGTTGCTGCGTCTTCCATCGCCGTGGCAGAGGCCAAGGTGCTGACCACGGAGGCGGCGATGCTGGCGGTGAACAAGCTGTTCGAGTTGGCAGGCACCCGTTCCACCCTGGCCGAGTACGGGCTGGACCGGCACTGGCGCAACGCCCGCGTCCACACGCTGCACGACCCAGTGCGCTGGAAATTCCACGTCATCGGCAACTATGCGCTGAACGGGGTGAAGCCGCCCGTGCACGCTTGGATTTGAGCGGGCAGTACGGAGCAAAGGTAAGTGCCGGCACAATCTCCTCCTCCAAGGCTCCCTTCCTGCGACACAGCTTCCTCTTTGTGCACTGATCTCAGAAACATCGTTATTCGACAACATGCCTAGCTTGCGACATTATTAATTGCACTCTTGTTGCCAAATCACACAGATAGTTAGTTGATAAGCGCATAGCTCACTTCCATCCCTCTTGTTGGGAAGGGTGCTGGTCTCGCACAAACTATGTACGAGAACGGTAGCCTGCACGTGATCCACACCGACGCGCATAGCTCATTCGAGGTCAGTGCGTCGGCTGAAGCAGCTGGAGCAGGAGAACAGCCGTCTGCAACGGGCAGCGTCGGACCTGATGCTGGAAAAGCCCATTCTCAAGCAAGCAAGTCTGTTCATCACCCGGGGTACACCTGGGCACATCCGCTCAGACAACGGGCCGGAGTTCGCGGCCGTGGCCGTCAGCTGACGACGGGTTCCGGTGATCCCCAGGGTGCGTGTTGCTAAGCTGGCCTTGTTTGGCTAGGCAGGAGTGAAGCAAGAGCTGACCGCCAATGCAACCAAAGCTTGCCGCGCTGACAATGGTTTACAACGAGTCGATGATGCTGCCGATATGGGCTAAGCACTATGCTCGCCAGGTCGGCGCTGATCATTGCTATGTCATTGACCATGGTTCGACTGAACCAGTTTTGGTTCCGCCGGGAATGAATATAGTGCGCCTCCCTCGCTCTCCTCACGACGATACGCGGCGCGCGCGCTTCATATCCAAACTGTCTAACAGCCTTTTAGAATACTATGACTGGATAATCTACACTGACGTCGATGAGTTAGTGCTTGCAAATCCTCAGAAACACAGTTTTCTACCCAGTTTCTGTGAGTCGATAGAAAGTAACGTCATCAGCGCCATTGGATTTGACGTCCAACACGTGCCTTTTCTTGAACCACCTTTGAAGCTAGATCAACCAATCGGCCCACAACGCGGCTGGGCTCGTTTTACAAGCGCCATGTGTAAACCCGTGCTTACCTGCCAACCGCTTGATTGGACTCCAGGTTTCCATAGTTCGAATCACGTACCGGCTTTTGCTGAGCTATATCTGTTTCATCTCCATTGGGCTGATCATGATATTGGTCTTTGCCGTTTGAGCAAAACCAGAACCATGCCTTGGGCGGATGACTTTTCAGGTCACCATCAAAGGATTGCAGACACTGCTTGGAGCGCTCTGTTCCACGGGATGGCGGACCTTCCACGCACGGGACCATTGGAGTTCAATCCATCAAGTCTGCCTATAAGAGACTGGATCAGGCGAGTTATCGCCGCCCAAGCTCAGGAAGGCGGGTCCAGAAAGCAAGATTTTAGCGTAAACGCTGCAGAGCTTTGGCCTATCCCAGAGCACTTTCGCACCAAGCTCTAACCAGCTAAGTTAGGCGGATGATTAAACAAGCGCTTTGCCGATGATCCGAGGATTCTGGTACATCGCCTTCAAATCGACCGCAGTTGCTCGGGGCAAGACGAAATCCATCACATTGCTCAACAACGACATACTGGTCGGGCGAGACAGGGAAGGAAGCGTGTTCGCCTACTCGGATAGGTGCCCACATCGGGGTATGCCTTTGCGCCATGGCACATTTGATGGCGAGAACCTACAGTGTTGCTATCACGGGTGGGCTTTTTCGGCGTCGCACGGCGAATGCACGAAAGTTCCAGCTTTGTCGGAGTGTGACCCAACATCGCCAAGCCGCTTTCGCCTCCAAGCGTATCCATGCCGTGATGTTCAAGGCAATATCTGGGTGTTTATGCCAGATGGCAGGGCATTGCCTCAACAGTTGCCGAGTGTGCCAACGGTTCCAGGGTTTGTGGGTGTTGCACCACAGATCTCGACCACAATGCGGTTTCCGTCCAACGCAGACATAGCTGCATATGGTTTCTGCGATCCAGCCCATCCAGCATTCGTGCATACGTCTCGCTGGTGGAAATCCAAATCAGCCCTCAAGCTTCGCCCGAAAACCAAAGACTTCGAGCCGATTGAGCACGGTTTTCGGATGAAGACCCATCGCCTTAGCGCCGGTGCTCGTCCGTATCGTTTACTTGGCGAAGATGTTCAAGTTGATGTAGCGCTTACTCTACCAGGCGTTCGCATAGAGCACATTCGTGGAAGCCGGCACTCTGCTTGCGTTCTGGCAACAGTAACTCCAATTACGGATGGAATAACAGACGTTCATTACTGCGTATACTGGACCATGTCCTGGCTTGCGCCTTTAAGGCCGATCGCGGCGTGGATGGCGCGCGACTTTTTACGTCAGGACCTCGACATGGCCTCCAAGCTAGCCCACGGTCCTGAAACACCACCAATGTTGTTTGTCGGCGATGCAGATAGCCAAATTGCCTGGATGATTCGTCTCAAACGTGAATATTTGGCAAGTCAAACAGAAGGCAGAAACTTTACTAATCCTCTTACAGCTCGAACTTTGAAGTGGAAAAGCTGACACCAACAAACCTTGAGGCGGATTTGTCCGAATCAACGGCTGCCTGTTTCCGGCCTGGGTGACATAGGCTCTCGCGCCAACCCTGTGCCCCGGCGATGTCGTCGTGTTCGCCACCTCGCCAGCCACAAAGGCGCCGCCGTGTGGCAAGCCATTCGCAACACCGGCGCCCCCTGCTGCTCTACAGCCCAGACCTGAACCCAACCGAGGTGGCGTTCGCCAAGCTCAAAATCCTGTTGCGCAAAACCAGGGAGCGGTCCATCGCCGCCACCTGGCACCGCATCAGCACCCTGCTGGAGCAGTTCAGCCTCAACAAATGCGCCAACAAGCTCCACCATGCCAGACCTGGCCACATTTGGTCTGGTTACGCTCGAAGGCAAAAGCCAACGGTGCGCCCGAAACCATGGTCTGCTCTGGCCTGTCAATCTGGTCAGCATCTTGACCGCCACGGCCCAGACGCTCGGAGCGTTCAACCTGCCGGAAAGCCGGGTTCTCGTTCCAGGCATTTGCTCAAGCGGCTACACGGCCGTGCAGGTGAACATCGCCCACCTCGCTTGTTCAAAGACGTCGCGGTTCACGCGGGCGGTCCTGACCACTGCGTCCAAGGCAGCATGGTCACGGCGCTGACGACGTGCGGGCTGGACGTCCCGCCCGTGAATGTTGCCGCCCTGGTCAGCGTCACGCGGAGCTGGGCACAAGACAGTTTGATGGACTCCGTGGACGACCTGCAGAACCAGACCAGCTATCCGTGGCCAGGCGTGCTCGACACGACTGGGCGCCAGCCGTTGATGGATGCTCTACCTGCGCAGCAGCTGCTCGAGCTTGGCAAACCCTTGCGGGTTCAGGTCGGGCGCGCGGCTCGGCAACAGGATCAGCCGGGTGTCGGCAACCACGATGGCGCCTCTAGGCAGCGTCGGTGAATAAGCCGTCGCGGTTGACGGAGCCGCCGAGCAAAGACGGTGTGTCAACCCGGTTGCGCCGGGAGTGCAGCCAGGAAGGTCACGGTGTTCCCGTGACCCTGGGAGGCGCGACCTGGCAGGTTCGCCCTTTGCGACCCAAGCGCGCGGCGGCGCCGTGCTGGTCTTGGTTGAGGTCTCGTCGACGAGC
>CALMRM010000120.1:0-276 GCA_937871605.1 uncultured Terriglobus sp.
CTGCGCGATTCGATTTCTCAACCTTCTTCGCTTCCTGTACTGCGAAGGTCATGTCGGTCTGGTGCGTCAATGCCTTGTATGACACTTCGACCAGCCTGGACATGGCCCGTGCTGCCTCAAACGTTTCGGCAACACAAAGCGCGATCGGCTGACCGCTATGGTGAATCTTTTCGTCGTACAAGGGGCGAAGCGGCTTGCCGTCGGTGGGGGCGTCCTCGTCAAGGTACGACTTGTTGAACCAGGCCATGTGCGGCCGGTTTTTGTGGCTGAACACCT
>CALMRM010000120.1:286-21038 GCA_937871605.1 uncultured Terriglobus sp.
GATTTCACCATGTGCAATCGCACCTGAAACAACCACCGCATACAACATGTCTGGTGCGAAGAACTCTGCCGCGTACTTGGCCGCGCCGGACACCTTGGCTGGTCCGTCGATACGATTCACGTCTGTGCCGATCAGATGGGTGTTCATGCCTGTTCTCCTTCGTGGGCGGCCTGCTCCAATGCACGCACTACGGTGACCGGTGCCAGCTTCAATTTGAAGTCGTTCTCGCCGTACCCCTGCGCACCCACTAAAAGAGCGCGCTGGAACTCATGGTAGGTATCGCGGTTGGCAGGCTTGCCGATCAGCAACTCCTGCTCCAGCTGCGAGTTTCTCCAAGGCTTGTGTGCCACGCCTCCGAGCGCGACGCCCGCCTCGGCAATCACTCCGTCCGTGACTTCAAGGCCTGCCGCTACAGAGACCAGAGCGAACGCGTACGACTGTCGATCCCTCACCTTGATATACGCGGAGTGGCCGGCAAAGCCGGTCTTGGGAAGATCGACGGAGGTGATGATTTCGTCCGCCGCCAGCGTGGTGTCTATTTCAGGATGGTTCCCCGGCAAACGATGAAACTCTTCAAAGCGAATGCTGCGACTGCCGCCCGGGCCCGTCACCTGTACCACGGCACCCAGCGCTGCAAGCGCCACACACATGTCAGAAGGGTGCGTCGCGATGCACGACACGCTTGTGCCGAGGATGGCCAGGGTGCGATTGATACCCTCTTTTGCCGGACATCCGGTTCCGGGCTCACGCTTGTTGCAGGGCGTCGCTGTGTCGTAGAAATAGACGCAGCGCGTACGCTGCAGCAAGTTACCGCCGGTGGTCGCCTTGTTGCGGAGTTGCGCGCTGGCACCGGCCAGGATGGCCCGTGACAGCAGTGGGTAATGCGTCGAAACAGTGGGATGGTACGCAACGTCACTGTTGGTCACAGACGCGCCGATCCGCAGACCGCCGTCCGGCAGCTCCGAAACGTCGTGCATGGAAAGCCGATTCAAATCCACCAGCGCCGAGGGTTTCTCGACGTTGTACTTCATCAGATCGACGAGGTTCGTTCCGCCACCGATGAACTTCGCCCCGGCGTGACCTGCGACAAACCGGGCAGCACCGTCCAGACCTTCGGCACGTACATACTGAAAGTTGTTCATCGTCCACCTTCCGTCTGGCCCATGCTCATGACGTGCTTCACTGCGGCGACAATGTTCGGGTACGCTCCGCAGCGGCACACGTTGCCGCTCAATTGTTCACGAATATCAGCTTCTGTCTTGGCATGGCCTTCCTTCAGCATGCCCACGGCGGAGCAGATCTGACCCGGTGTGCAATACCCGCACTGGTAGCCATCATGGTCCACAAAGGACTGCTGCATCGGAGAAAGGTTTCCTTCGCTCCCAAGACCTTCGATCGTCGTGACTTCATCCCCATCGTGCATCACAGCGAGGCAAAGGCAGCTATTCACGCGTACACCGTTCACCAGCACGGTGCACGCCCCGCACTGGCCGTGGTCGCAGCCCTTCTTGCTCCCTGTCAATTGCAGCCCCTCGCGAAGCAGGTCAAGCAAAGAAGTCCAGGGCTCAACCTGCAACGTGTGGGAACGGCCATTCACCGTCATTTCTGTTGTGACGGCCAAATCCGCCGTCTCTCCCAATGCCTGCTGTCCGGTCATCATGCCTCCTCCAGAAGGTTCCCGCGTGCGCTCTCGTGCGTGTTGATTTAGATGCAACCTGGGCAGAGGTGCCAGATCTGCCACCGTACGTCGGGGTGTCGCTCCGCACCGTCTGAGGTGTAGTGCTAGTATCAAGCGTAAGTTGTTTGTAATGAGGAGCTTACGTCTGATAATGAAGATTCTGTATAGTTCGCCTGTAGCTGCCAAGTAGAAATGTCACTTCTCTGCCAAATTGAATGTCCGAAAGGCATAGGCTTAGTAGCGATGAGTGCGAAGGATCTGTAGCGCATTGAGGTGTTGACGGACGTTCTGGCCGGGCGGCGTAGCGTTCACAGCCAAACGCCGAACGCAGTTTTTGCGTCAGAAACGTTATGAATTCCACCCGTCCAAGCATGTTCCCTGGCCACCGTTTTCTTCTCACACCAATCTTGTTTCTGAGTTTAAGCGTCCCGTTACTGGCCCAAACCCCTGTAAACGCGACGAATGCAACGCTGAAGAAGTACAACGTCACGGTGCGTCGCTTCAACCCTGCTCAGAACTCCGATCCTGGCGAACAGTTCACTCTTCCGGTCGACAGCCCTGACGCCGAACATGCGATCTCTGCCGCCATGTCCAACGCTGTGGCGTTCAGTACCAAGAGCAGCGGCATGTCGGTCCTTCCGGTTGCGTTTACCTGTGTCGGCATCGCCGAGCGCAAATAGAACAGAGCCCTGCACTGAGCGGTCCGTGCATGTGCATAAGTCCGTGCCGGCAATGATGTTGCCGAACACAACGAGGAGCAATCGTCTATGCCCGAATCGACGAATTTTCTTAAGTACTCACCTTCCGTAGAGCAGCCTCAGCCGGATGAGCAGGTCATCTTCGACGAGCTCTCACGCACCATGCAGCACATCACGCGCAAGATGGCGAGCCGCTACCGGCACGCGTACCGGCCGGTGCACGCCAAGAGCCATGGCATCCTGCTTGGCACGCTGGAGGTGCCCAACCTGCCGGAACACCTCGCGCAGGGCTTGTTCGCGAAGCCGGACGCAAGCTATGCCGCGCTCATGCGTTTTTCTACAAACCCCGGCGACCTGCTCACGGACAAGGTCTCCAGCCCACGTGGTTTGGCGATCAAGTTTATCGGCGTTGAAGGGGAGAAAACGTCGAATCACACCGGTGCGCTGACACAGGATTTGGTGATGATCAACGCCAACAAGTTCGGTGCACCCGATCCGCAAGGATTTCTGAAGCAGCTGAAGCAGTTCGATCAGGGCCTGGACGTCGGTGAGGGCGGCAAGGAAGTCATCAGCACGGCAGCACGCGCGGCGAACGCCGTGCTGAAGGCAGTCCATCTGCCCAGCGCCACCCTGGAGGGTATCGGGGCGGCTGCAACGCATCCGCTGGGCGAGGCTTTCAGCACGGTCGCTCCGCTGCGCTTCGGTGAGTACGTCGCGAAGGTCGGTGTCAGTCCGGGTAGCGACAACCTGAAGGAGCTTGTGGGCCAGAGTATCGACCTGGACGACTACAACGCACTTGAGCTGCTGATCCAAAAGTTCATGCGAGACAACGATGTTGTCTGGGACGTGAAGGTGCAACTGGCGCTTGATGAGCCGGGCGTCGCGGCAGAAGACAAGAAGTTTGCAATCGAGGACGCCAGCAAAGAGTGGCCGGAAGAGGAAAGCCCCTGGCAGACGGTAGGCCGCATCGTCGTTCCCGCGCAGGAAGCGTACTCCGATGCGAGACAGACGTATGTGGACGAGCGCATGAGCTTCAGCCCTTGGCATGCCTTGCTGGCGCACCAGCCTTTGGGCGGTGTCATGCGCTCTCGCCTCAAAGCATATGAAGAGGCGATCAAGTACCGCGCGCAGCGTAACGATCGGGAGCGCGTTGAGCCGGGCTCTGTAGACTGCATTCCCGCTTAATCAGTCAGGGCTGCCGCATACCAACATCTTGGACCGATGGTCCTCATTAAGTATGGAGAACGCAATGTCGATCTTTTCGTCAGACAAGCCGTCATCAGAAACAGGGCATATCAATGTCATCGCCGAGTTCCAGACGAAGCTGGGCAAAGAGCAGGAGGTGCGCACCATGCTCTCCGCACTTGTCGAGCCAACACGGAAGGAAGACGGCTGCAAGAGCTACCACCTTCTCGAGGCGAAACACACCGCAGGTGCCTTCGTCACCTATGAGGAGTGGACCGGCGAGGACAAGCTGCAAAAGCATCTGGACGGTATTCAGGACAAGCTGGAGCAGGCAAAGCCGTTGCTGGAAGTCGACCCGAAGATCACTGTCCTCAATCACCTGATCTGAGCTGAAACTTACGCACGGTCTATCTCTGGAGGACTATGGCAGACCACGTCAAACACGGGATTGCGGAAATTGGACCCGGCGTCCAGCTGCAATATGTCGAGGCGGGCAACGGACCACGTACGCTGGTGCTCGTGCATGGCTACCCGCAGACGTGGTGGGAGTGGCGGCACGTCATTCCCGTGTTTGCCCAGGCTGGCTTTCGCGTAATCGCACCGGACTACCGGGGTGCGGGTGGCTCTTCCAAGCCCCCGGAGGGTTACGACAAACGCACCATGGCCGCCGATATCGAAGGGCTTCTTCGGCAACACCTTGGCGTAAAAACACCTGTCGTCATGATCGGGCACGACATCGGGATGATGGTCGCATACGCCTTCGCATCTTCTTTTCCCAAGAGTGTTGAGCGGCTTGTGCTGATGGAGGCCCCGATCCCCGGCACCGCCACCTATGACGCCATGGTGGCTTCCACTCACCTAAGCAATGTCATGCACTGGCACTTCTTCTTCCACAACGCCGGCAACAACCTGGCAGAGTTGCTGACGCAGGGACGTGAACGGCAGTACCTGAAGCACTTCTACGACCGGCTCGCGTACAACCAGGACGCGATCGGATTGGAAGATCTCAACCTTTACGCTTCGCAATTTGAAGCCGCGGGAGCCATGCGCGCTGGTTTCGAACTCTACCGGGCGTTCGACAGAGATGCGGACGACAACCGGGCCGCGTTGAAGAAGAGCGGTCGACTGACTATGCCGGTTTTGGGCCTGTGCGGCACATCCAGCTTCTTTCTCCCTATAGCTCTGCCCATGCTGAAGGAAGTCGCCAAGAACGTGACAGTCGAAGCTATCCCAAACTGTGGACACTGGGTTGCTGAAGAGAACCCCGGCAGCCTTGCCGACCGGGTATTTACATTTTGCAAACAGCGCTAAGCACATGGAGCACAAGATGGAACACAAAAGATCAGCATGGAAGGGTGCTCTTGCCGGCGCTGTAGGTGGAGCATTTAGGCACCCTTGTCCTGAACCTTGTCCAAAAGACTTCTCTCGAAGGTACCCGCAGGGCGGAGGACCACTGGGCTGACGGGCACAAGTACACCAAGCAACAGCAACAGCTACTCGACACATTTGAGCAGGCTCATGTCGCGACAGCTGAAGCCATCGTCGGTAAAGTGCCTCCTCGTCAACACGAGCGCACAGCGATGCAGGTAGAGTTTGCTTTCGGAATCGCTTGCTCCGCGCTGAACGGCGCAGCGGTTGAGTACGTTCCGTCTACGGCTGGGTTCGGAAGTCTTTACGGCGCAGTGCTATTTACGGGAGCAAGCGAGATCGTTCTTCCAGCCATTCGCTTCGTGCCTTCGCCTGCGGATAGGACGCCAGTGCAACATCTTGGAGGTCTGGCTGGCAACGTCGTGTACGGCCTCACGACGGAAGCTGTCCGTCGTCTCATGCGAGACCAGGGCTGATCGCGTATAACATCCATAATCAGCTGCTTCCCGCTTGCGAGATCAGCGCTGGGGCAAGCTCATGCAAAGCTTGCCCCAGCCATCATGTCTTCCTTCGTGCTGTTCCTCCGAAACTAAGCACAACAATATAGAAGCCGAATCGTGCGCGCTCTGATCAGGCCGGGACCTGACCGAGGTTGGTCGGCGTCTCCGCCGTCTTACCGTTATCGGAAAGACGACGCTTGGACAGCATCGTGTAAGCAAGTAGTCGTGCCCGGTTAATGCCGCCCAGCGGGCGATGTGCCGCCAGCGAGTGCCCTGGGGAAAATGACAGGTCTTCAAAGTACCCATCCTTCACCGGATCCCACGCAGTCTGCACAGGAATCGTGAGGCGAGCCACTGTCTGGTACGGCGATTCGTCCTCCGACCATTTCGCCTGCGCTTCTTCGATCGGCATATCGTCCAGGCCCGTGTTGAGTTGAACCCGCATCTCGAACTCCGCCGGGTTGGTCTTGAAGAATGCGTTCATCGCCTCTCGCAACGCATCCGAGGTCTTGGGGTCAAATGGCTGGTCCTTGAGCGCCTGCAAGCTCGGCGACACCGGGAAGAAGCCCAGTTTTGCTACGTAGTCGCCATACCGAAACGCTGTCTGCGAGAAGTACTCCTCGCTTGCGGGATGCACGATCGGATGGCCGTAGAAGGCCAGCTTCTCGGAGTCCGCTCCCACGGCGTTCAGCACCGTGTTCGCCGCCCGGGCTGCCGTTGAAACGGCGCCTTTCACCGAATCCGAGAGCTTCGGTGCTATCTCCGCGTTCGGCTTGAAGGCCTGCAGAAACTCCTTCATTCCATCTGCAAGGAACTGCTTGCCGACGTCGAAGACCCAATCCTGCGTATCCGCCGTGTGGCCTTCAAGCTTGGGTCCGGTTACGCCGAGAACCTTCACCGACATGCCACGGTCGGTTGAGAGCTTTGAGTCGTCCAGCAACTCGCCAGGCTGCTGCGCCATGCGCACCAGCACTTCGTACCGGCCCGGCTTCGCGAACATGCCCTGCGCCAGCTCCAGCGGCAATCCGTCTTCTACCGTCAGCTCACCTTTCAACAACGCGTGAGCCTTGGCATGCGACACACGGACGGAGCGGCCGTACTTCTCGCGCGCCAGTTCCATGCCCTTCGTCATGACCTCGACAATCTTCTGCTTCGTTTCGTTCTCATCGGGCGCGATCGTCTCCAGATCGTCGCGATAGAGCAAGTAGTTCGGCATTGAGTGTTCCTCTCCTATTCTTACAAGGTGTATAACGTGTCCAACTTCTCTAACAAGCTTTAGAGGTTGCTTGTAATACCGAGCTGGAAAATGAGTGCAAAGCAGCCAGAGAATCAGCTGCTCGTCCCTGCTGAACCTTCCTGATAGATCGACAACAACGCGTGTACTGCCGCCAAATGGCTGAGGCCCTGCGGTACATTGCCCAAGGCGTCACCTGTTTTCACGTCCAACATTTCGCTCAGAATGCCGACGCCTGCTGGCAAGCGGGCAAACGCGTCGTCCATGAGCGACGTGGCTTCATTCTGCCGGCCGAGCTTGGCAAGCGCGGTGGCCAGCCAGAAGGTACATGCCAGAAACGCGCCCTCCTGGTGCTCCGCACCCGAGAAGCGGTAGACCCAAGGCCCGTGCTGTAGCTCTCTCTGCAGCGCCGTGCAGGTCAGCGACAGCCGTTCCTTCTGAGTGAATCCAAAGTAGGCAGCGAGCGTCAGCGAAGCATCCAGGCGATGGGAGCCAGCGTAAAAGGTGTACGCCTGCTTCTTTTCAGACCAGCAATGCTCGTTCACCCACACTTCGATGCGGTCGCGCTCCCGCGACCAGCGAGGAATGCAGGTGCTTGGCAGGTGGCCCTTTTCAGCTAACTGCACCGCGCGATACAGCGCCTGCCAGCAACTGATCTTCGACATCGTGTAGTGCTGCAGTTCTTCCAGCTCCCAGATGCCCGAGTCTTTCTGGTGCCAGCGATCGGCGCATTCGTCGGCAATCCTGGACAGGATGGAGCCTGTGCCCTGGTCGAGAACACTGCCGCCCTCGACGAAGAGCGAGGCAGCCTGGAAGATGTCTCCGTAGACACCGTGCTGGTGTTGCTCCCCCGCGGCGTTGCCGGTGACGACCGGCTGCGATCCTTCATACCCCGGCAGAGCAAGGGATTGGACCGGCGGAACCGGAGTGCCATCGAGCTGATAGCAGACCTTGATGCCCTGCTCGTCCAAACGTGCAATCAGCCAGGCAAGCGCAGCTTGCGCTTCGGGCAATTGGTTCAATCGCAGAAAGGCATCGAGTGTGTAGGCAGCGTCACGCACCCACGCGTACCGGTAATCATAATTCCGCTTGCCGCCGATGTGTTCGGGAAGCGATGTGGTGCTGGCAGCCGCGATGGCACCGGACGGTGAAAAGAGAAGTAGCTTGAGTGCAAGTGCGCTGCGCACCATCTGGTCACGATAGGGTCCGTCATAGCGCAGGCCTTTCGTCCAGGTTTGCCAGGCTTCATCACCCAGATCGATCCGTTTGTCGATGTCTTCTATTTCGGGCACACCCAGCGGCTGTGCTTCGCCTGCGACGATGGCAACGATCCCTCGGTCACCGGCGTGCAGTGCTGCTTCCAACGTGATGGAATCATCGCTCTCCCCCACTAGGCGGAAATGTTCGCTGGCCCGTAAGAGGCCAAGTACCGGTCCCACATGGAAGATCGTGCCGTTCTCATTCTGCTGAATCCACGGCGAAACCGTCTCTGCTCTTGTGCCAAAAACCAGCCGCACCCTCATGCGAACGGAACCGGAGACGACCTCGACACGGCGGGCGAGCTCGCACCAGGGCAGGCGGCCTGCCAGGGTGCTGTTCATCGCTTCCGTGACGCGAACGACGCCACTCGCCGTTGCGAAGGTGGTTTCCAATACGTTGCTGTTCTCGCGATAGTGCCGATCGATACGGAATCCTTCGACTGGCTGCAGCATGAAGAAGCCTCCGCTGGAGGGGTCAAGCAGGCTGTCGAACAAGGGCGGAGAGTTCAGGTTGGGAACACACCACCACGCCACCGCACCGTCCGGAGCGAGCAGTGCAAGCGACTTTCCATCGCCTACGGCAGCGTAATCCTGAAGTGGAAAAGATCGGCGGACTACATCGGCAGGTATCTTATCTTGAAGGTTCAGATTTCCCCACTGGATTTGATAAAGGTGAGCTTGCGTTGCAGGACACGCCTAATGAAAAGGGCCGCTCATCATAGGCGTGAGCAGCCCTGGTCTGAACTAAGCAATGCCAAGGCCACCGGTGACACCATAGATTTCACCGGTAATGTAGCTGCCCTCTTGCGAGGCCAGGAGCACGTACACGGCCGCTAACTCAACCGGCTGGCCAGGACGCTTGTAGGGTGTCTCACCGCCCAGCTTCTTCAACTTGTCCTTGCTCCCATCGGCTTCCTGAAGCGGCGTCCATATGGGACCAGGAGCCACGCCGTTGATGCGGACACCATGCTCCTCCATCAGTGGCTTGCTCAAGCCCTTGGTAAAATTGGCGATGGCGGCCTTGGTCATGGCGTAATCGAAGACGGTTGGCGTCGGATCGTAACCCTGTACGCTGGTGGTGTTGATGATGGAGCCGCCCGGCTTAAGGTGCGGCAGGGCAGCCTTGGTGATCCAGAACAGCGCATACACGTTGGTTTTCATCAGCGTGTCGAAGCGCTGGGTTGTGGTCTCGAGAATGCCCTCGGTCTTGCCCATCTTGCCAGCATTGTTGACCAGGATGTCCAGCCCACCAAGCTGCTCCACGGCGTCAGCGACTAGGCGCTGACAAACACCCTCGTGCGAGATGTCACCCGGCAGGAGTACGACTTTGCGACCGGCTTCGCGGATGTACTTCGCGACCTCTTCCGCATCCTCCTGCTCGTCTGGCAGGTAGTTGATGGCGACATCGGCACCTTCACGCGCAAAGGCGATTGCTGCCGCGCGGCCGATGCCGGAATCTGCACCGGTCAGCAGCGCCTTGCGCCCGGCAAGGCGGCCGGAGCCCTTATAGGACAGCTCGCCACAATCTGGCTTTTCGCTCATTCCGGTTTGGGTACCGGGTGCGGACTGGACTTCTGGACTGGAAGGTGGACCTGGATACTGCGAACGCGGGTCCTGTGGAGTAACGAGATCGACTGGCATATTGCTCCTTGTAGCTGTTCTGAGTTCGTGCGATCCGAGCCGCTGTCGGGCTAGTCCGCGTCTGCCGGGTCTAGCGTGGCGAGATCGATGACGTAGCGAAAGCGCACGTCGCCCTTCTCGACTTCCTTGTAGGCGTCGTTAATACCTTTGATGTCCAGGAGCTGAATATCGTGCGAGATGCCGTGCTCGGCGCAGAAGTTCAGCACCTCCTGCGTCTCCGCGATGCTGCCGATCAGCGAACCTGCGACGCCGTTGCGATGGAACGCCGTCTGCATGTTGTTGATTGGTTCCAGCGGACCGAGATCTCCAACAACCACCATTGTCTTGTCGCGCTTCAGCAGCGGCAGGTATGGGTTGAGGTCGTGCTTCTTGGGAACTGTGCTCAAGATGAAGTCGAAGCTCCGTGTAAGAGGATTGGTTGGGTCGACCTCCTCTTTCAGCTTCTTCTCCAGGAAACCCTTTGCGCCGATGCGAGTGGCCTCGTCCAGCTTTTCTTCATCCGTCGTAAAGAGGGTGACATCCGCTCCCATCGCAACTGCCATCTTTGCCGCAATATCACCCAGTCCTCCAAAGCCAACGATGCCGACCCTGTCGCCTGCCTTCACGCCCCAGTGCTTCAGAGGTGAATAGGTGGTGACTCCGGCACACAGCAGCGGCGCGGCCAACTCCGGCTTCAGTCCGGCTGGAATCTTCAGCACAAAATCTTCCGGCACAACCAGCACGTTGCTGTAGCCGCCAAAGGTGTTCTCACGGCCATAATGGTTCGTTTCGTCCGGTGCCTTCTTCGCGGGAACCATCGGGCCGTTGTACGTCGCCAGCCAGCTGTTCGGGCCTTCGCAGTAGTTTTGGTCGCCCTCGCGACAAGGCTCACACGCCCGGCAGCTATCGATCATGCAGCCCACGCCTACCAGATCACCCACCTTGTGCAGAGTTACCGCTGAACCCACCGCGCTCACCCGGCCAACCACTTCGTGACCCGGCACGCACGGGTATACGGTGTTGCCCCACTCGTTCTTCACCTGGTGGATGTCCGAATGACACACGCCGCAGTACATAACATCGATGGTGACTTCATTCGGCTTTGGATCGTCCCGTTCGAACTTTTGCGGCTTCAGGCCAGTGAAGGAATGGTTTGTAGCGTACCCAACTGCTTGAATCATGAGGTTTCCTTTCCAGAATCCGACGCGGAATGGTGAGCTTTGCGATGCCTGAACGGTCTGGGTGGTTACGGACGGGAGACTGCGACTGCAAGGGCAAAGCCGATTCTTAAGGAATTGATGGCGTTTTTACAAAATCTACAGCAGGTCTTCGGCCTTGATTCTCTGTCGCGAGGTGGCGAGGTTGCGAATCTGAGAACGTGCTTTCACCGAGCATCCTAGAGTGAAAACCACATGCACCCCGGTGCATTCTCCTGAGGTAATCAAGTGAAGCTTCTACAAAGCACGGCTCGCAAAACCTTCGTATCCACCATGACTGCAGCCTGCCTGATTCCTGTTCTGCAGGCCCAGGCACCCCTGACCACCAATCAGTTGCTGCTGCGCACGGACCGCGACATGGCAGAGGTGGTCTTGCTCTACGACGCCGTCAAAGGTACACCGATTGTGAACCTTACACCGCAGGACGCGCGTCAGCAGGTTTCCATCCAGGACACCGCCAAAATCCTTGCACGTGGTGAAGGCAGGGCAGAACAGCCGATGGCTGTCGGCAAGGTAATCGACGGAGTGACCGTCCCGGGCCGCAGCGGCAACCAGATACCGGTTCGCATTTACGTGCCTGCTGGCACCGGACCGTTCCCTGTGGTCACGTACTTCCACGGTGGAGGTTTCGTCATCGCTACGATTGACACCTACGATGCCAGCGCTCGTGCACTTTGCAACTATGCCAACGCCATCGTCGTGTCGGTGGAATATCGCAAGGCTCCGGAAGCGCCGTTTCCAGCAGCACGCTACGATGCCATTGATGCCTTCCAGTGGGTCACCAGGAACATCACAACCTACAACGGGATCGCCAGCAAGGTAGCCGTCGCTGGTGAGAGCGCAGGTGGCAACCTGGCCATTGAGGTATCGCTAGCAGCACGTGGGCAGTTCCAGGCGCCCACACATGAGTTGCTCGTATACCCGCTGGCCAGCAGCAACACATCGCAACCCTCCGATCTTCTCTTTACCAGCTCTGCTTTGCCGCTCAACACAGCAGGTTTGAAGTATTTCGGTCCGATCTACGCGCAGGGCGCCGATCCGAACAACCCCGATCTCGCTCCCATCAACGCAGATCTACATGGTCTGCCGCCCACGACCATCATCGCGGCCGAACTCGACCCGCTGGTTAGCGATGGACAGGCCCTTGCGTCGAAGCTGGCGCAGCAAGGCAACAAGGTGAACTATCAGCTTTACACGGGTGTGACACACGAGTTTTTCGGGTTGGGTGAGGTGGTTGGAAAGGCAAAGGCAGCGGAGATGTTCGGAGCTGCGAAGCTGGCTGCGTCGTTCTAGTTGTTTCAGTGTTAGAAGGCCGTCACCTCGAAGGTTACGGCCTTCTAAGGCTAAGCATGCGCTTCGTCAGACCGCCTTCGCCGCAGCCAGGCAATAGCCGACTAGCTAGGACTCGCATATAAAAGCCTTTATTCAACCGGCACGAGATCACGCCACAAACGCTGTGAATCAAATGCTAGGCCCCTTGGTTTTTAATCTGCAGTCGGCAGGTTGATCCGAAAAGTTGTTCCCTGCCACTTGCCTTGTTGGCTCGTTCTGAAGCGCAAAGCTCCATGATGGTTCGAGATAAGGCGACGTGAGAGCCAAAGCCCTAGTCCGGTTCCAGCTTGCTTGGTCGTGACGTAGGGCTCAAACAGGCGATTGACATGGCTCGGCTGGATGCCCGGCCCATTGTCTGCAACGGCAAGGTAGACACAACCAGAACATCTCCCCGCGCGAATACTGATTCTTCGGGTGTGTTCAGCCAGAGCATCGACGGCGTTGAGGATCAGGTTGGACACGACCTGAAGGATCTCATTCGCACGCACCTTGGCTAGAGCCGGACCACGAAAGTGGCGATCCACGGTGATTCCATGGCGACTGAGCTTGTCGGCGTGAAGTTTTAGGGCCGATTGTGCAATTTGAACGAGATCAAATGTTTTCGGCTCGACCTGCTCACGGTGGTAGGAAAGTGCCTGGTTTGTGACTCGCCCAAGAACCCGCAGCTGCTCTTCGATCGTCGTCATGTATTCCAATACCAGCTCCGGTTCGTTCCGCTGCTCCCTGGCGAGGTAGACGAGATTTGTGATGGCTTCGAGCGGGTTATTCACTTCGTGCATGATCGCGCCGGCAAAGCGGCTTGCGACGGCTATCCGTTCGCTTCGCTCAAGAGCCCGCTCCACGCGGTCGAGCTTCTCTTGCAGTTCCTGTACATCCGCGGCACCCACTGCGTCTCCAACGGATTTGCCTAGAACCCGAACATCGAGAACAATTGCTCTAAAGTTGTGATGCTCATCTCGGCTTTAGCACCGCTCGCAGTCTTGATATGCGCTACCTGCCACTCTGACGGTGACCGACAAGATCAGTCTGGAGGCTGGCACGGATTCACTTGCATGACGGGCGTGGAATGTTTCATCCTGTTGGAGAATGGCTCCACCTCATACAAATGGACGGGGCATGCTCCCCGGAATCGGTGCGCTTGAGCGTATCCAAGGTTTCGGAGAGATGGCCGGCCTTATCCGGTCTAAAGACTGGAGCCAAACCTCACTCGGTGCCATCGAGACGTGGTCCGAGGTGCTGATTTCTGTCGTCAACATTCTGTTGCATACTCCCCTGTCCTTCGCTCTCTACTGGGGCAAAGACATGACCTTGCTCTACAACGATGTCTACCGGTCGTTTCTGGGCGAGAAGCACCCCAAGGCGCTTGGCCAGCACGGTCCCGATGTCTGGCATGAAGCGTGGGAGACCCTGGGTCCTGCCGTTCGTGCAGCATTTGAGCAGGGTGTCAGCAACAGCTCTGCCGAAGCTTACATTCCCATCCAGATCAGCGGCAGCCTGCAAGACCGATGGTGGAGTTACGCCTTTTATCCTGTCTATGAAGAAGGCCGCATCGTGGGTGTCGCCAATCCGGGGACCGACGATACACCACGAGTCCTTTCCATGCGAGAGCGGGAAGCGATGGGTCAAAGACTGACCCAGGTCTTAGGAGCGACCCGGGACGCTATCGTCGCAGTCGATCGAAACTGGGTGATGACCTACCACAACCCAGGAGCGGAAAGGCTCTACGGATCGAGCGCAGAGCTGATTGGACGCAATGTTTGGGAAGCGTTCCCGGATGCGGTCTACGAAGGCTCGCCTTTCACGGAAGGCTTTTACAAAGCCATGAACGAAGGGATCGTCGCGCGCTTTGAGGCATACTACCCAGATCCGCTGAATGCCACCCTGTCCGTGGAAGTTTACCCCACTCTAGACGGGATCGTGGCATTCTCACGCGACGTGACGGAATTAAAAAAGACAACCGCTGCCCTTCTTCAGAATGAGAAGCTCGCCGCGGTAGGTCGACTCGCCTCGTCGATCTCGCACGAGATCAACAACCCACTCGAATCTGTGACAAACCTGCTCTTCCTGACGCGGAACAGCACCGATGTGGAACAGATACACGAGTACATCGACACAGCCGAGAGAGAGCTCAAGCGCGTCTCGATCATTACCAATCAAACCCTGCGCTTCTACAAGCAGTCCACGAACCCTGCCCCAATCTACTGTTACGACATGATCGGCGACAGCCTTTCTATCTTTCAAGGCCGCCTTGTCAACTCTAAGATCATGGTGGAGAAGCGGAAGAGAGCCGAACATCCCGTGTTTTGCTTCGGTGGCGAAATCCGGCAGGTGCTCAGCAATCTGATCGCAAACGCGATCGACGCCATGCCTGTGGGCGGCCGCCTTCTCCTTCGTAGCCGCGAAGCTACCGACTGGAAGACCGGAAAGAGAGGCTTGGTCATATCGGTAGCTGACACTGGTGTTGGCATCAGCAAAGCCGCACAGAAAAAGATCTTCGACGCCTTCTTCACCACAAAGGGTATCGGCGGAACGGGTCTTGGGCTTTGGATCAGCTCCGAGATTGTTGCTCGTCATAAGGGCCGCCTGCGAGTCCGCAGTTCAGAACAGGAGGGCCGAAGTGGAACTGTGTTTGCCCTTTTTCTGCCTTTCGACACTTTCAGTGGAGAAGAAGTTCGACCCTAAGATCGGGTCGCATGCTGCTATTTTGGAGCTTGGTTGGTCGCTGACAACGGGAAGGCCGCCAAGCGGCGGCATCTACTTAGAAGAAGTTTTCACCGTCTGCGGCGGTGCTGGCGGTCGAACCCCTCTCGGCATCGGCACTTTAATCGTGGCGCGAGGGATTGCACTGTCATACGCCATTGTCGTCACGCGCTTTTCCATGTACGCTCACCTCTCCGTCCCCTAAAGAATACCGCACCCGGAAGAAGGATTCCATCTCTGCTTGCGCGGCCAAGAAGAGCTTTTCCTTGTTGGGCAGTCCGTCCGGCGCGTATTTCGCTTCATACCGCTGCATCTTGAGACGCAGCTGATGCGTGAGGGTGCTGATCCTCTCATCCTTGACCCTGCCGATTGAGATGCTCTCCCAATCCCGCTGGGCATCCACAAACAGCCGATTGAGCGCATTCGACCACCGGCTGAGTGCCTGCCTCCGCTTGTGCAGCGGCAGCACATCCTTCAGCGCATCGGCAACCTGCGCAAGCGCGATGAAGAAGGCCCAGACTAAGGCGTACTTTCTCCAGACTGCCCAAGCTGCGACGCTCACGCTCGACGTGATCGCACGAAGGATGGCAACGCCACGCTCGGAACGTCCGATGGAGTTGCGGTAGTCGCGCACATAGCAGGTTGCCAGCTTAAGCTGGGTAAACTCCTGCCAGTAGGCATCCTGCTCAGCGCTGGGAACCAACACGATCTCACTCATGAGTGCTCCCCTGCCCTTCCTCAGCAAATAATCGAAGCTTCTTCGACGCGGGTATGTTCACGATGAACTGAAGCGATTGCTGCTCTTGGCCGTTTGGGTGCTGCTCTCTCCAAAGTACTCGCAGGAATTCCGGCCAGTCGTCCTGCACGTAGAGCGTACGGGTGACTTTCGCATGGCACCCCAGACAGAGCGTCAGCATCTTCCCCGGATCGCTATTTCCAGGCTCACGGTGGTGAACCGCGACCGACCGCTTTCCTCGCTTCGTTGTCATGCAGCCAGGTACGCGGCAGCGAAAGTCGTCCCGCTTCAACACTTCCTCACGGTGACCACCGAAGTACTCCTCATCCTGCCGCTTGAGGGTGTAGCACGTTGCACAAACCCCTTTTGCCAGGACCTTCGCGTTTCCGCACGGACAATGCATCACAGTCTGCCGAGGCTTTGTCATCTCAGGCCTCCGCTTTTGTTCTGTACCGATGCAGCGTCATGCGAGAGATTCCAAACTCTCGCGCAACCACTGAGGGCTTTTCGCCGGCTGCCAGCTTGGCAACGAGTGTTGTAACAACGTCTGCGCTCAGCGTTGCCGGCCTTCCCTTGTAGACACCCCGACGCTTCGCCAACGTGATTCCCTCTCGCTGGCGTTCACGGATCAACTGCCGTTCAAACTCCGCGATGGCACCCATGACGCTTAGAAGCAGGTTCGCCATCGGCGAGTCATCCCCGGTGAAGACCAGGTTCTCTTTGCGGAACTCAACACGGACGCCTCGCTCAGTAAGACCGAATACTAGCTTTCGCAGATCGTCCAGGTTACGGCCGAGCCGATCCATCGAATGGCACACCACCGTGTCCCCCTCACGAACAAAGGAAAGCAGAGCGGTGAGCTGCGGCCGCTTTGTGTCCTTGCCGGAGACGTGGTCGGTGAACCGTCGATCCAGCTCCACGCCTTCCAACTGTCGGTCCTCTCGCTGGTCGAGTGTGCTGACGCGGATGTACCCGACGCTCTGCCCCTTGTGGGGCTTCGCAGCACTTTTCGTAACACTTGGCTCTTTAACCCGCTTCACTTCCCGTATCATAAGGCAGAAAGCAATCTAAGCGATACGTATTTTCGAAGAAGCTGTTACGTATCGTTTGGGTATACCTCAGCAGGACATCTGCTCCAAAGCAGATCGAGCCTCATAGAAGCTTCATGAAGCGAGACTTTCGATAGATGAGCACGTTGTTGATCTCTAACTATGTTGTTGAGCTTGAACGGCTGATGCGATTCGGCGGTGACAAGAAGGAGACTAGTCTGCGCCGAGCTTTCGCCAACCTTCTGGCCGCATACTGCGAGCCACACGATCTTGCGCTAGTCGATGAGCTGGAGTACATCACTCGCTCAGGCACTAGGGTGGTTCCGGACGGAACGCTAAAGGATGCGCTCCGACTCACCCACGGCTACTGGGAAGCTAAAGATGACGAGGATGATCTAGACGCTGAGATTGCGAAGAAGTTCGCAAAGGGATATCCCTCCGACAACATCCTTTTTGAGGACAAGGCTACAGCTGTTCTCTTCCAGAACGGTGCCGAAGTAGCCCGTTCCAACATGCTTGACGCCGAGGCGCTGGATCGACTTCTGCACCGCTTCATAACGTATGAGCGGCCCGAACTCCGCACGTTTCGTAGAGCGATAGCACAATTTAATGTCGATTTGCCCTCCATTCTCGACGCGCTTCGCGCTCTTCTTGACCGACAGACGGCAAAAGGCTCCGCACTCGAACAAGGGCTAAAGCACTTCCTCGCTGTATGCCAAAAACACATCAATCCTGATCTACAGATCACTGACGTGCGGGAAATGCTGATTCAGCACATTTTGACTGAAGACATCTTCTACACAATCTTCAACGATACGCAGTTCCACCGTGAAAACAACATCGCAAGAGAGCTACAGAAGCTCGCGGACACATTCTTTGTAGGATCCGTCAAGAAGAGCACCCTGCGAGGCCTCGAGAGCTACTACGGGGCAATCAAGCAAAGCGCAGCAGCCATCGCTAACCACCACGAGAAGCAGCAGTTCCTAAAAGCGATATATGCGAACTTCTACAAGGTTTACAACCCAAATGCCGCTGACCGCCTAGGGGTCGTCTACACCCCAGGCGAAATAGTCCGGTTCATGATCCAGGGTTGCGATCACCTTCTGCATGAACATTTTAGGAAGCTGCTTTCCAGCACTGGAGTCGAAATCCTCGACCCAGCCGCAGGCACAGGTACCTACATTACAGATCTGACCGAGCACTTCAGCAGCAACAAGAAACAGCTTGCCTACAAGTATGCTAACGAGCTTCAGTGCAACGAGGTTGGGATTCTTCCGTACTATATAGCCAACCTAAACATCGAGTTCACGTATGCCCAAGCCATGGGCGAGTATGCGGAATTCCTCACATCTGCTTCGCCGACACGCTGGACAATCTAGGTTTTACGCAGACTCATTCTGGAGCACAAGAAGGTCTGGACTTTGGAATCAGCATAGAGAACACTGAGAGAGTACGACGCCAGAACGCGAAGAAAATCAGTGTAGTGATTGGGAATCCCCCGTACAACACCAATCAGCTCAACGAAAATGACAACAACAAGAACCGACCATACCCCGCCATCGACAAGCGGATCAAGCAGACCTACATCAAAGCCAGTGCGGCTCATAAAACGAAGTTGTACGACATGTACACCCGCTTCTTCAGATGGGCAAGTGATCGTCTGGAGCACGATGGCATCGTCGCCTTCATTACGAACCGTAGCTTCATTGAGACTCGCACTTATGACGGGTTCCGCAAAGTTGTAGCGCAGGAGTTTGCGGATATTTACGTCGTAGACCTTGGCGGTGACGTACGAGCTAACACTCAGCTTTCTGGCACTACTCACAATGTCTTCGGCATTCAAACTGGAGTAGCAATCAGCTTTCTTGTCAAGAAGAAGACCAGAGAAGGCTGTCGCATTTGGTACCACCGTAGGCCTGAGTTCGAGAGAGCTAAAGACAAGCTCGCCTTCCTGGAGAACACACGTCTCACTGACGTCGAGTTCGAGCACGTCGTTCCAGATGCACGCTCCAACTGGGTAGATGTGGAAGAGACCGGCTATAGCAATTTGCTGCCCCTTGTATTGCCCAAACTGAGTGGTCGGAAGCACTCGACTGACGTGCACGCTCTCTTCACAACGTTTTCTCAAGGGCCAGTCTCCAATCGTGACGACTGGGTGTTTGCTTGGGACAAGGCTTTGCTTACGCAAAAGGTTAAGGCATACATCGATCTCTTCAATGAGAAAGAAAGTAGCTTAGAAAGACCGCTGTCCAAAGACTGGCAGAAGCAGCTAGGAAACGCCATCAAGTGGACACAGGACGCAAGAGCTTACATAAAACGCGGAGAACGACTGAGCTTCGATAAAACTGCCATAGTCGAGACGCTCTACAGGCCCTACGTCAAAAAGTTCTACTACTACTCCAAGTGGCTGAACTGGTCGCTATACCGATTTCCGCAAATGTTTGCTGTCACCAAGAGGGCCGGGATGACTAGGAACAGGGTGATGGCATTCTCTGGTCCCGCTTCGAACAAGCCCTTCCAAACTCTCGCGTCAGACACGGTAGCGGGCTTGCATCTCTTGGAGAATACGGTTTATGTATCTGAGTTCACTTACGTTGGTGACAAGCGTCTCGACAACATCACCGATTGGGGCTTAGCCCAGTTCAAGGCGCAATACCCGAAACAGCAGAACGAGATTAGCAAGACGTCGATCTTCTACTACGTCTATGCGGTTTTTCATGATCCTGGATTTAGAGAAGATTTCAAGATCGACCTTCGGCGGGAGCTCCCACGAATACCTTTCAAGAAGGACTTCGTCCGGTGGGCGCGCGCGGGTGAAAAGCTAATGAGCCTACATATCGGCTTTGAAGGATCTGAACGTTGTCCGTTGACGAGAACCGACACTAATCCTAGACAGGTGAAGCCCATCCTGAAAGCTGTGCCTGGAACCGGAAGCATAAAAGTAGACTCGGCCACTACTCTCTCAGGGATACCAATGGTGGCCTGGAACTACAAACTCGGGAATCGAAGCGCCATCGAGTGGGTGTTGAATCAATATCAGTACAAGGCCCCTAGAGACCCTGCGGTCGCGAAGCTCTTCAAACGAGCTACTTTCGCCCTGCAGAAAGAGAATGTCATTGAGCTTCTCGAAAAGGTCTGTACTGTGAGCGTGAAGACCCAAGAGATTCTGGCGTCCCTGTCCGACCAGTAGGAGCTCCTTGCAGCGATGGGACGTTGGTTGGCTGCAAGAGCAGCCCTAGCCGGCACTCCTCCTCACTAGACCCAGAGATGCCAAACCGAAATGATGCCGGGCAGGTGCTGCGGTTGCTGACGTTGAGGATAGGTAAACGGTCGCTGGTGATTCGAAATTGAAACCTGCAAGGAGGTTCCCGCAACGGCCGTTGGCAGAGCCTGTACTGAGTACAAGCTGGAAGGCTTATTCAGGTCATCCGCCAAGAAGGGAGTCAGTGTTCCCATGATTGTGGATTCATCTCGTACATAAGCGATCATCATGCCTTCACGCCTGCCCCACGCGTAGTCACCCGAAACGAACCGCTGGATACCGTTGTCGGCGTACAGACGGATCGTTTTGCCTCTAGTGTGATCGACGATCTTGGCCTCGACAAGCAGCGGAAAGCGATCGCGATTTGAGAGAGCCAAGGCTATGTCAGGCCTTTTCTCAAGATGAGAACCGTCGAAGCTGATCGACTCGCTTCCGCGGGAGACCGACAATACTAATTGTCCCCAAAATACGTCCTCTTCTAAAAGAGTGAGAAGGCGTGCCTGCAACAGGGCCGTTATTTCGGCTTCGGTGCCGGACATCACGATCTGCAAATGCCGGGTTCGGATCTCGGTGTATGCACGTGCCAGCGTTTCCGCGATGACTAAGAGATGGCTCTGCTGGGCTGGCGGTAAAGGCAGCTGGAGGTTTCGAGTCAACTCCGCTATTTGATCAGGACGTGGGTGGATGGGCATTAGGTCACAGATCCCCAAGCCCCTGCAGAAAGGAAAGATGCGACCAGATGATCCTTTGAGCCAGCAATCTCGCCTGAGTGGAACTCCAGTAGCGCTTCTGCCCCAACTTGCCGATCAAGAGCGCGTCCGGGCCAACTCGGAAGAAGACTTCAGTGGCGGCTGTTTCATCTGCCGCTTGCAAGAGCGATTCCCATTCCGTCGAGGTGACCGCCGATCTCTTCT
>CALMRM010000120.1:21048-25917 GCA_937871605.1 uncultured Terriglobus sp.
TCTCTTCTCTGAAGAAGTCACGCGTAAACCGAAGCAGGCCCACGGGGAAAACGCCACGCTAGGTGCCTCTTCTAAAGTGAGTTTCGTTCCAAAACGTTCGCACCATGGGCGAAGCTCTACAAGGATTTCGTCCTTGAAGCTTTGCTGCTCCAATGTCGAGGGAGCTTGTTGTGCACGGCTGCGGTTTTCGGCGAAAGGGAGGTTGAACTCGAGCGTGTCCGAAATGACCTGCAGGTCTCGTGGACCGAGGCCATAGAGACCAGACACCCACCGATCAATGGAGTCCCAAGCAAGGGTGCCCTGTCGCAAACCTCTGAAAAGACTTGCAATTTCGTCTTTCTGTGAGGCTGCCAGGAGGCGGAAGTCTGGCAACACCATGCGGTCCAGGGTTCTCTTCTCCACGACCTCCCGCTCAAAGCCAAATTCGCCACTCGTGACCAGCGCCATCCACAAAGTCAGGCGACTTCCAAACACGAGAGTGAGGTACTGGGTAAGCAGCGTGGCTTCCTCGAATCCATTGGCACTGTAGCCATAGAAGCTCTCATTGAACGCCGCAGGAATCTCTGAAATAGCAACTGTAATGCGCCCCTTCTCAGCAGGAGGGGATTTGTGAACGATCACTAAAGGTTCTTTGAAGAGCTCTGGACTCCTGGACCGATGGGCTCGATCTTCTCGAAAAAAAGAGAGAGCATGAGGATTGACAGACACGCCGACTATCGAGTCTAGAGTGATGTCTGGCAACTCAAGGAGATGAGCGGAGTCCTGACCTAGCAAGCCTTCGCTGGACTTCCTTTCCTTACTACTCTCTCGCAACCTCTGGTAGCCGTTACCAGTGCTCCGTTTGGGACTCCGCCCGGCCTCTGTGGCCATGCTCGTCCACATCACTTTCAGTGTCGGGTGATCCTGAGCACGAATCCGCTCCATGATCCCAAGATCAGCATTCGTTCCCCGGAACAGTATTTTCATTACGTCGCAGGTTTCTCGAACCTTTTCGTAAGGAATCAGCTCCGCATTCGAAGCATCTATTCGCATGCTCCCTGCAGCATTCAGAGACTGCTCCAAGCGTGGGCTTACCAAGCGAAAACCGCTTCCTGGCCCAGGGACCTGATTCGCAGCAAAAAGCAAACAGAACGGCGCACTGATCTCTGGCCAGACACGTGTCTGCCTTAGTTCGGCCCCATTGATCACGGAGGTGACGTCAAGAGATTCGAAGATGGCACTTCTCGCTTCCGGCATCCCGTCGCCTTGCTGAAACAGCAAACGAGCGTGCAGAGCGAATGCGATGTGACCATTTGGTTTGGTCCATTCCATAGCGCGCCAGACAAATGGCAAATCAAGCCCTTCATTTGGGAGAGGGGGCTTCAACGCTCTATGATTCCGCGCCGATGCTATTCGAGCTATCGTCCTACAAACCGTTTGCCAACCACTGAGCTTGGTTCCGCTAGACCAAGGGGGATTACCAATCACTAGGTCATATCGGGCGACATGAAAATCACCTACCAGCGGTCCTAAACTCCCTAGGATTGCTCCCTCGCGTTCAGCGTCGGAACTCAACTTGTGCAGGACCGTACCGCGTAGATCGCGGAAGCGCAACTTATCTACAGGACGTGGCTCAGGGTCGAGCTCAATCGAGAGCAGATAGAGTCCTAGAGCAGCAAAGCGAAGAGCTGCTTCATTGATGTCGAAGCCCACTAGCTGGTCATAAAGGATGGAGCGAAGGGTCTCTGTATTTGGCCGCACTCCCTCGCTACGCCAACGAGCAGCGACAAGCTCCCGGAAAGCCGTCAGAAGAAAGACACCGGCCCCAGCGGCAGGGTCTAAAACCTTTGCCGTTGCACTCCCCCCTTCTCTCTCCAGCGCACGAAAAGATGCACGCACCATCAGGTCAGCGATCAGCCGGGGAGTGTAGTATCCCCCTTCTCTTCGCTGCTGAACTGACGCATGCTTACGCAAGTAGAGTTCGTATGCTTGGCTGAGTACTCCCACTGGAATGTGGGCGAAGTCAAGGTTGAACCAGTCCTCTTCCCATCGAAGCGGAAGCTGTTGATTGGGTGCCCGCCTGAGAATGGCCCCGAGAACGACGAAGGCCGGCTCTGGAAGGGCCTGAAATACTGAGATCGAGAGCGGTAGAAGATCGCCATTAAAGGTTTCGTCTAGCCATCTCGACGTTGCCTCAGCTCTCCAACGATCATCGAAGAGGGTGTCAGCCGAGCTCTCCGATGACATTGCTGCTGGTAGGAGCTGACGATCCGCTAGGAAGCGAGTGAAGAGCGCTCTTCCTACAAGCGAGATAGCGTCGTCATGTTGAAGATCGCTGGTCTTAATCAACCGATCGATAGAATCGGTCAACAATTTCAGGACGACATTTGAGATCCAGTCTCGCTTCGTTATCGCCGCCTTTGGTCTGAGATTTGCAAGATAGGCGAGGGTGACACCATCGGCGGCCCGCTCTAGCAGCGTGTTCACTTGCACTTGCTTGAGAGGCTTACGATCAAGCGCGATTCTGTAGACGTCTAGACGTCCAGGTGCAAGGACTCCGAGGTATGGAGCGTCACCTCGCATCGCGAGCAGACGACGTACTTGCTGCACCTGTGTTTCAGAAGAGATTGCGCTAGCGTCGACGAGATAAATGAGCGGAGCTTCTTGCCACTCATAGACCGCTTCTACAACGTTGAGTAAAGAATCTCTTCCTCTTCGTGCATTCACCAAAGTGGAGTACGGAAGAAGCTCTGGTTGCTCGTCTGCAAACAGACGAAGCTTATCCCGCTCAGCGCCAAACTCATGAAGGGCAGATGCAATATCAAGCACTTTGTCCACCCTCCTCCAATTCAAAGCTTGTTTGACGGTCTCCGCCGAAGCGACCTCGTTGTGCTCGTCCCCGAGGCTTCTTTGGTGTGGTTTGCACCCTTTGCATCGCTTCTCGGTAGTCCAGACCGTGAGTCCGAAGTTCCGCCACGAGTACCGCGATGAAACCCAAATGCGATGGCAGCTCCCCACCTCGTGCGTAGTTCGAGATTGAGTTCGGATTCATGCCGATCAATTCCGCAAAAGCTCTGACGCTCAGACCCGCTCTCTCCAGCTCGACAATGAAATCTGAATAGAGCATTCTTGGGAGCAAAACACACTAATTTGTGTATGTAAACACATAAATCTATGTATGTCTACTAAGCTTAACCTACACTTTCCTGCTTAGAGGTTTGCGCTGCCCTCTTTTGACGAGAGGAGCCTAACCACAGCGTCTTTCCGCCTCCAGCTCTCAACTTTGACTCCCTCGACTTCGGCTGCCTCTATGAAGAGCGCGACATTCTTGGATCCTGGTCGCTTCGCACTCCCATACACGACACCACGTATCGGCTCCCCGTCCTTTCCACGAAAACGATGTCGCAGGAATTCAGAGACGACCTGGGTTGGCACGTATTCGATGTGGATCTCAGCATCTGGCTCAAACGGCTGCGACACTTCACGAGCGAACTGCCGGAGGAAAAGCAAAGAATCTCGCGGTCCATCTTCGAAGATGCTTGGCACCGGCGGAAGACGAGTCAAATCCACAATTGTGACCTCCCTGAGCGTCTCGAAGGTGCCGATACTAAATGCTCCCTGACCACCTGTAGCCTCAGCGATCGCGGTTTCCATCTCCTCAGCTACGTAGAAAACTACGATCCCTGGGGCGTTCATCCGTCCGGCCGTTTTGGCGTACTGCAAGGGTTGTGCGCCAAGTGCCTCTGCGCTGGCGTGAACTGCCCCTTCTTTGTGACCACGCGCGCGATACAGCTTGCTCCCAGTAGGCAGCGTGTGCACCAGTTCCGCGTCACGAATGACGGCTCCAAGAGCTTCCAACATGTCCTCTGGCGGAACCATGTTTGGCTCTCCTGACCCGTCAGCTTCAGTTTTCGAGAAAAACAGAAAGCGCGTTACGTGTTTTACGCTCTCGGCAAATGCCTTCCAGCTGAATTCCAGCGCCTCGCTCGGTTTCAAGATGTCCCAATTACGATCGACATACTCTCTGTCGCCCTTCAGTCTGGAATCCAGCCAATCTAGCGTTTCTGACGGTCCAATCTCATTCAGCTGGTCGTAAAGCAGGTCATACATGTTGTATGTGCGTGCCTGCCAACCACCCTCCCAGGGAACGGAGTTGTTGGGGTCCTCATAATGCTGATTGATCTTTTCCATGAAGAACTCCAGTACGGCGTTCGCCGGAGCTGCGATGGGAACTTCGCTGTGTCTGCCGCATACCGTGCACACTTGCTCTTCTAGATTGTCTGCAACGAATCGCTTCAGGCCTTCATCGTCGAAGCAATCCGCGCAGATTGCGTCGGACGACGATATGTATTGACGAGTCTGCTCGTCTTCCCACATCCGCTTCGCAAAACCCATAATGCCCTCAGCTCCAATTTGACTTAACCCGAAAGCCGCCTGTTTCCCGTCACCTCGATACGGCCTTCGGCAGTTCATCCCACCGCGTAGTCCATCGCGGAGACCGGTACTCCGCCCGGAGTTTCCAAGCCGCGTCCTTCGGCCCGGTGCTGAGGATATGGATGGTTCCCCGCCCCAGCGTGGCGTTGAGCCGGTCCACCGTCTTCCAGACGCGTTCTCTACGCTCGCGGTCGAGCTCGTTCCACAACGCCGGCTGCTGGACTGTCTCCGGTAGCAGCTCCGTAATCATCACGCCGCACTTCGCGTACCGGAATCCGTCGCGGAAGAGGCGTTCGCACAGGCGCACCGCAAGAGCAACCACTTCGCCGGTGTCGTTGGTCGTGGCCGGGAACCGGGCCGAGGCGCCGTTCGAGTAGAACGGATCGTCGTTGAAGGTGTTGGTGTGCATGAAGACGAACAGGTTGTCGGCTGCTACCTTGTACCGGCGCATCTTCT
>CALMRM010000121.1 GCA_937871605.1 uncultured Terriglobus sp.
GAGCAGGCCCGCCAGAAAGCCGTCCACCCAGCGCCTGCCCACTGCCGTCTTGCGTAGGCCGCTCGGCAGCGCCAGCGAAAGGAACGCCGCCATGGGTCGCGCGCCCATGGCAGCCAGATCGCTCAGGCCGCGCAGGAGGCAGCGGTGCCCGGCAGAGCGCGCGGGGTGCCAGTCGCGGCGAAAGTGCACGCCCTCCAACGAGAAGTCGGTGGTCACCAGCACGTCGTGTCCGGCAGGCGGCCGCAGTACAGCACAATCGTCGCCAACGCCCAGTCGCAGCGCAGCGCCACGGCTCCGTGCCGCCGCACGAAGCTGTGCGATCAGAGCGAGTTCGCCGCGCTGTGCCATGACTTCGCTTTCTTGCGATGGTGCCTATGCACAACCTTCGGTGGCTGGGCGTCAGGGTCAATCCGTTTTGCTGGTACGCCGCTCCTGGCTCTATAAATGTCAGCTTGACGCTGCGCGAGGTAGGTTTGGAGTACCTCTATGCGCTTTGCGCTACCTAGCGCGGCAGCATCGATGACCGGCACGCCGAGCACATCACTTGGTCTTGCCTCCATATCGTGATAAGCAGACAGAGTCAGGTCTACAAACTCAGGGAATCCGATAAGATCGTGACTCCCGCGCGAAAGGCACATGGCTCCAGCGGGCAACCGTGGTGGAGGGAGTGTCCTTTCGGGGAACCAGCCGGAAAAGGCAGCCAGCAGCAACTTCTGTCCTGCGAATCGGCCAAGCGACGTGCGTAGCACGCTTAGACTGCCCATGTCCGCGGCTGTAAGGGTTCCAACATCAAAGCCCGCAATGCCGCGGCTCATCCAGTAGCGCACCTCGTCGGAATGAGCAGCTAGGCGCGAGATGTCCGCCGTGAGCAACACGTGCACGCGCCGTGCTGCGGCCTCATGAAGGAGCGCCTCCAGTTCGTCTTCTCTTCCAAACTTCGCGACAAAGGGTTGCGTTGCAGAAGGTGGTTCCCCGGCTGGCTGCAATTCCGGCAGGATGATGCTGTCCGCGCCTATCTGGCTCACTACATCTAGCGCGCTTATCGCGGTGGCGAAGGTGCTGTTTGCTGGCATGTGCAAAAACACGGCGTGTTTCCACCAGGCCTCGGGAGTAATGCCGTTACCTCGCCAACCCGGATGCGCAAGCGTCTGCGTATGTGCGACGAGCGCACACAGCAGCAGAGAAAACAGCGTTGCGGGCGCACGGCGCGACATACTTCCACAATACCTGTCTCCTCCACCCACCCCGTCATCCTGAGCGCAGCGAAGGATCCCGGCAGAGCTGGTTCGGGCAGTGCAGCCACAAGCTTTTTTGTGGGGAACCCCTTCAGCGCCACTCCGGCTTGGCGGGGCATCGGGAGCCTTCGGTCGCTATGCTCGGTCAGGATGACGGCTTCGAGACGGTGAACGTAAAAGTTGTCTGCGAAAATAGAAGCATGCTGCACCTTGCCAACGGAGCAAAACATTTCGGTCACAAACAGCTGTTTGAGGGAGCTAACTGGCTCATTACGCCAGACGAGCGCACCGGCCTGGTGGGTGGCAACGGCACTGGTAAGAGCACGCTGCTGAAGGTGCTGGCAGGCGTGGAGCAGCTGGACGGCGGCGAGCTGAACCGCAGCAAGGGCCTCACCATCGGCTACCTGCCGCAGGATGGCCTGGTCATGCGTGGCAAGACCGTCTTCGATGAGTGCCTTTCCGTCTTCCATGAGGCGCTTGCGATGGACAAGGAGATGGACGAGCTCAGCGACAAGCTGGCGCACTTCAAGTTCGGCACGCCGGAGTACGACGCCGTCGCCGACCGCTTCTCACTGGTCAGCGACACCCTGCAGCAGCACGATCTCTACAACCTGGACGCGCAGGTGGGCGCGGTGCTGGGCGGCCTGGGCTTCAGCAAGGACGACTGGGCGCGGCAGACCGAGGAGTTCAGCGGCGGGTGGCAGATGCGCATCGCGCTTGCGAAATTGCTGCTGGAAAAGCCCTCGCTGCTCCTGCTGGACGAGCCCACCAACCACCTCGACCTGGAAACGCGTAACTGGCTGGAGGAGTACCTGCGCAGCTATCCGCGTGCCTTCATCCTCATCTCGCACGACCGCTACTTTCTCGACGTGACCGTCAGCAAGATCACGGAGGTGTGGAACAAGCGCGTATGGTTCTACACCGGCGGCTACGAAAAGTACGTCAAGCAGAAGACCGAGCGCCGCGACCAGCTGGCCAAGGATTACGCGTCGCAGCGTGACCGTATCGAGCAGTTGGAAGCGTTCATTAACCGGTTTCGCTACCAGGCCACCAAGGCCAAGCAGGTGCAGAGCCGCATCAAGGAACTCGACAAGATTGACCGCATCGAGGTGCCGGAGGACGAGGAAACCATCCACTTCTCCTTTCCGCAGCCACCGGTCAGCGGCCGCCTGGTATGTGAGGTTAGTTCGCTTTCCAAACGGTATGAGCCGAAGCAGATCCTGAGCAAGGTGAACTTCACCATCGAGCGCGGCGACCGTATCGCGCTGGTTGGACCGAATGGCGCGGGCAAATCCACGCTGATTCGCATGTTGAGCCAGATGGAGGAGCCGACGTCCGGCACCATCCGCTACGGCCACAACGTCCTGGCGGACTACTTTGCGCAGGACCAGTACAAGGTGCTGGACCCCGACGCGAAGATGCTGGAAGACATCAGCAGCGCCGCGCCCAAGGTGCCCACCACGGAGCTGCGCAACCTGCTGGGCGCGTTCCTGTTTGTGGGCGACGACGTGTTCAAGCGGCTGGGCGTGCTCAGCGGCGGCGAGCGCAACCGCTATGCGCTGGCGCGCATGCTGGTAAGCCCCGCGAATTTCATTCTGCTCGACGAGCCGACCAACCACCTGGATCTGCGTGCGAAAGACGTGCTGCTGGAGGCCATCCGCGCTTTTACGGGCACGGTGCTGTTCGTCTCCCACGACCGCTACTTCATAGACGGGCTGGCCACGCGCGTCTTCGAGTGCGAGCACGGCGGCGTGCAGGTGTTCCCGGGCAACTACGAGGACTACCTGTGGCGCAAGCAGGGCGGCCCGGACCAGTTGCAGCAGGCGGCCATGGAAATGCAGCGCGCCCACATTCCAGCGGTGGAAGCACCAGCTGCGCCCATCTCACCGGTCACTACACCTGCCGCTGTGATCCATGTCAAGAAGGTAAATCCCATCAAGCTGAAGCAGATGCAGGAGCGCGTCCGCTTTGCGGAAGACGAGATGCCCCGCATGGAAGACCGCATGTCCGCGCTCGAAGCCGCGCTGGGCAACTTCACGTCTGCTGAAGAGAGCCAGCGCCAGACGGTTGAACTCGCCCAGTTACGTCGGGATCACGAGTCGCTGATGGGTGAGTGGGAAGACCTTTCGACCCAGTTGGAAGAGCAGGCCGCAACGGTATAGGGAAATGTTTCGCCTGTCCGTCTCAATCCACCCTCCGCCTTGTCATCCCGCAGCAAGCGTAGGGATCTGCATGTCTGCCCGTCTACCAGCAAATGCCTTTCTCCAAAATACGGTGGTCCAGGAGTTCGCGCGTGTGCAAACGGCGAACTCAGCCGACCCAGGTGAGCGTCGCAGGCACGAACACACATACAGATCCCTTCGCTTCGCTACGGGATGACAACGTGGTGTAGGTCGCGTAACAGACACTATCGCAGAGTTGTGCACGCGCGCGTGGTACAAGGAGGCATGTCCCAAACCGTTCTTCGCACCTCGAGTGCTGTGGCCCTGGCGTGCGCGCTTTGCGGCCTCACCGGCAGAGCCCAGGCGGTGCCCGCGCCCGATGCGTATCCCGTGCCATTGCGGACAGACGTGCCGCAGCTCGCGGAGAAACAGCGCCTTGCCATGGACCGCGACCTGATGGAAGTATCCATTCCGCAGCTGCACGCACTTTACGCACGGCGCCGCTACACGGTGGAGCAGGTGACGCGCTGGTACCTGGACCGCATCGCGCGCTACAACGGCATCTATCGCGACGTGCAGACGGTGGACGTGGAAGGCGCGCTCAAAGCAGCTCGGCAGCAGGATGCAGAACGCAGCGGCGCGCACGGCCCGCTGTGGGGTGTGCCGATCGTCATCAAGGCGAACACCGCCGTGCAGGGGCTGCCGGACACGGATGGCTGGGCAGGCTTCGCCATGCCCGGGCACGCCTTTATCGCACCGAAAGACGCGGCGGTCGTGAGCAAGCTGCGTGCCGCGGGTGCTGTCATCCTGGGCATTACCAACATGCCGGACTTCGCCGCCAGCGACACCAACCGCTCCACCGCGTTTGGCCGCACGGGCAACGCCTACGATGTGCGCTTCTCACCAGGTGGTTCGTCGGGCGGCACGGTAACAGCGGTGACTTCGAATGAAGCAATGCTGGGTACCGGCACCGACACAGGCAACAGCATCCGCATGGTAGCCGGCACTAGTTCCGTCGTCGGCGTCTTCCCCACGCGCGGCCTAGTCTCTATCGCAGGCATCGCGCCGCTGGATTGG
>CALMRM010000122.1 GCA_937871605.1 uncultured Terriglobus sp.
TCCACTCGCCGCTGGTGACCTGCCGCTTCAGCTTGCCCGTGGTTGCGTCGTACAGGTAGTAGTGACCCCAGTCGCTGCGCTGCGACCACCACAGGATCTCGTTTCGCTGCGAAAGGTAGCGCCAGTTGATGCCCTCGTCGTTGTACCCGCTGTCGAAGAAGGTAGGGATCGACTCTGTGAACACATCCCGCACAACGCCGGTGGTCACGTCGGCCATGCGGACCGTCTCGACCTTGTGGTCGCGTGAGGTGGATACAAACGCCAGCGTCTTTGCGTCCTTGGCCCATTGAATATCTTGCGCACCCTCGCCGCAGATGACGTCGTCGCACAGTGACGAGCGGTGTAGGTCAGGTGGCATCTTCAGTCGCGTGACTTCCCCGTTGTCCACGTTCACGATCACGCGTTCGATGTGGATGATGTCACGATCGCCGACGAACGGGTACTTCCACGTGTTCAGCTTGGAGTGCCCTACGTTGGTGGTGTAGGTACTGTAGTCCGCGACGTTGCGCTGATCCTGCTGAAATGTTGCCACCCTCTTGGAATCGGGTGACCAGATGACGATCGCCTGATCCGAGTGCTTCCAACCCGCGTTGTCCGTGGCGTAGCCGTCGTCCTTTTCGCCATCGATTGTCAGCTGCTTCTCCGCGCCGCTGTTCACATCACGTACCCACAGGTTCCAGTCGCGAATGAAGACGGCGCGCTTCCCGTCCGGCGAAAGGACCGCTTCGGCAGCCTGCAGCCCTGTCAGGTAGCCACCGATGCTGCCTGCACGCGCGGGCGGAAGCTTTTTGCAGGTGTTTGGTACCTGCAGCGCGCACTCGTACCGCTCACCGCGCACGCTCACGATGGCGGTGTTCTGGTTGGCTTGCGGCTCAAAGCCCTCGAAAGCGACCTTGGTGGGATCTGTTGCCGCCAGTCCCGCCGTGTGCAGCGACAGGACCAGCGCCGCAGTGGGAAAGGCCGCTGCCTTCGTCCCCGCAGCAGCGTCACCGGTCATCAGCGTTTGTACGCCGTTCGTGCTCTCGATGTACCAGAAGTGCGTTGCGTCCGTCCAGTGTGCTGAGCGCACCGCATGGTCTACCAGAGGTGCCGTGTACGGCGACAGTTGGTGCATGGCACGGGTGTAGTCCGCGTCCGTGACCGCGGGAGTGCCTTGCGCGCGAAGCGCCGTTGTACCGACTGAAAGCACCATGCAAACACATGCAAGGGAACAGGATCGAACGCGGGAGAGGATCATGGCTATGGAGGCATGCTACCAGTCCTTGGCAGCTACAAACGAGCAGGATTGCCTCTGAAGAAGCATCGCCGCTACGCAGCCTGGAACTCATTGTCCGCGCAGAGAATTATGCGCCGCGTGCCAGAAACTTGGTGAAGTAAAACGTCATGGATGTGCTGCCGGTGTTCACAATGCCGTGCAGCACGTTGCTCTCGGCGTACATGCAGTCGCCCGCTTGCACCTGGGTGGTGATGCCTGCGACGACGATCTCACCGGTGCCGCTGCCGATCCACATCAGCTCCTCTTCCGGATGCGTATGGGGCGGATGGGGGCGTGCACCAGGCTCGAGCGTGCACACGCCTGCGGCTACAGCGGCCAACTGTTTTGTCGGGCCGTTGAACTGGACGTAGGCCTTTGCGCCGGGGCTGTCACCTTCGGCGGGCAGACCCTCGAGCTTGACCGTGCTGCTCTTCAGTGCGGGGCCGGTCTTGCTGGTGTCCACGTGCGTGATCTGCGCACCTGCATCGTTTACCAGCGTTGCCGAGGCTGCGGCGGCGCTGGCGAGAAACACTCTGCGATTCATTGGCGCTTCGCTCATCGAATGGCTCCTGTCTGATGGTACGCGCTCAGAGTGTCTTCACCACGTCCGCTCAGCGAGCCGCTCATGCTCTGTGCATCGCTGTAATCGCCATCCCGAGCGTAGCGGAGGACCTGCTTTTCGCACGAAAGAGCAGTACAGCCCAGAAGGAAGCGGGTCCGTCGACTGCGCTGCGCTCCGCTCAGGATGACGAGCGTATGGCTTGGTATTACGCCTTCTGCGCGCTGCGCCGGAACAGCACGAGCGCCAGCCCAAGGCACGCGATGCTGAACACCGTCAGCCACGCGACGTGACCGGCGACAGACCAGCTCATGGTGTAGCCGATGCTGTGCACCGCCAACTGCCCCAGGTGCCACGTGGGCCACACCGGTGCCAGCGTGCGCAGCCACTTGGGCAGGCCTTCCAGCGGAATCCATAAGCCCGACAGGAAGGACATGGGCAGGTAGATGAGGTTGACGAAGCCGATGGCCGCGTTCGGCGGCACCACGCACGCCAAGAGGATGCCCATCGTCGCGAAGGGAAACACTCCCAACACCACCGTGCCCAGCAGCCGCAGGATTTGCGCGGCGGTGAAATGCACATGACCCATCGTCTCGCCACACAGCAGCAGGAGGCCGAAGATGATGACACCAAACGCGATGGCTGTCAGCAGCTTGCTGAGCAGGTACGCGGCAGGCGGCATGGGGCTGGCCTGCTTCAGTTCCAGCCAGCCCTGCGCACGCTCGTTCGCAATGGTGCTGCACAGGCCAAAGAGCGACGAACCCACCAGCCCAAACACCGAGTAGGTGGCCAGCAGGTACTTCGAGCGATCCAAGCCGCCCGGCTCCGCTGAGGACACCACGATCCCGAAGAGCAGGTAAAAGCTGAGCGGAAAGCCGATGGTAGCGACGGAGAAGGAGCGCGCGCGTAGGAGACGCAGGAACTCGTATTTGGTCTCCTTGGCGAAGGGCGCGAGGGTGGATGTTGCTGCGGGTGCTACTGCTGCCGTGCTCATGCCGCCTCCGTTGCTGGGCTGCCAGGGTCGCGGGTGAGTTCCAGGAAGGCGTCTTCCAGCGCCGGGCTGGTCACCTCAAGGCTGTGCAGGCCCGCGTCGCGCGCCAGCAGTGTGCGCAGCACATCCTCCGCGTTCTCGACTGTCAGCGTTACGCCCGCACCGGTGCGCCCCACGCGGCGCACGCCTGCAATCTGCTGCAGTTCACTGTCCGCAAGGGTGGTGACACAGCGAATCTTACGGCCACCTGCACGGCTTTTGATCTCGGACGGCGTGCCTTGCGCGATGACCTTGCCTCGTGCGATGACGAGGATGCGGTCGGCTAGTGTGTCCGCCTCTTCCAGGTAGTGCGTGGTGAGCAGCACAGTTTTGCCACGGTCGGCCAAGCTGCGTACCTGCCGCCAAAGGTTGTGGCGCGTTTCGATGTCCATGCCCAGCGTGGGCTCGTCGAGGAAGACGAGGTCGGGGTCGCCGCACAGCGCCAACGCAAACAGCATGCGCTGCTTCTGCCCGCCGCTCAGGTCTTTAAATTGCCGCTTTTCGATGCCCTGTAAGCCTGCGAATTGCACGATCTCTGCCGTGGGCAGCGGGTGCGGGTAGTAGCTACGGAACAGGTCCAGGTACTCGCCCGCGGCAAGGGTCTCCGGCACGCGCGCCACCTGCAGCATGGCGCCGATGCGCTGCCGTGTGGCTCGTTGGCTGGGGCTGCCGCCAAAGATGCTGACCGTGCCGGACGTGGGTTGCAGCAGGCCGAGCATGAGCTTAACGGCGGTCGTCTTGCCAGCGCCATTGGGGCCCAGCAGCGCCACCACTTCACCCGGCTTGAGTTGCAGCGACAGGCCCTGCAGCGCAGTATGTGAGCCGTAACGATGCGTGACGGCGCGCAGTTCAGCAGGAGCGACATTAACTGTGTGCGAGGATTCCATGGTACTCATGCGGTCCTGCTCATACTACGCGGCTGTAGCGGTAGCCGTTCCCGCTCAACACCTGTAGCAGTTCGTCGGCCTGGTCGCGGCCGCGCGTCTCCATGGTGATGTCGATGGTGGTATCGCCCAGGTTTACGCCGTAGTAGGCCCGGTTGTAGAGCGTGTCCACGATGTTAACGCCGTGCTGCGCGATGATGGTCGTTAAATCCTGCAGCGCGCCCGCGCGATCCAAGAGGTGGATGCGCAGGCGGATAAGGCGACCATCCTGCACCAGGCCGCGCTCGATAATGCGCGACAGCAGCGTCACGTCAATGTTGCCACCACAGATGAGCACTGCTGTGCGCGTGCCGGACGGCAGCGAGGTGCGGCGCTGCAGCAGCGCAGCCAGCGCCGTTGCGCCCGCGCCTTCGGCCAGCGTCTTCTCGCGCTCCAGCAGGACAAGGATAGCGGCCGCGATCTCGTCTTCATCCACGGTGACGATCTCGTCGACGTACTGCTGCACCAGCGGCAGAGTTTTGCTGCCTGCACGCCGCACAGCAATGCCGTCGCCGATGGTAGTAGCTGCGTCGATGGTCACGGGAGAGCCCGCGTCAAGCGCTGCCTGCATGCTGGGCAGCCGCGAAGTTTGCACTCCGATCACGCGTACCTGCGGCTTCAACGACTTTACTGCGCAGGCGATGCCGCCGATCAACCCGCCCCCGCCGATGGGCACCACTACGGCCTCCAGCCCGTCCACCTGCTCCAATAGTTCCAGGCCGATGGTGCCCTGCCCGGCAATCACCGCGGGGTCGTCGAAAGGGTGGATAAAGGTTGAGCCGTCGCGCATGCAGCGGCGCGTCGCCTCGGCGTACGCGTCGTCGTAATTGGTGCCGTAGAGCACCACGTCCGCGCCGAAGCGGCGGGTGGCCGTCACCTTCACCAGCGGCGTGGGCTCAGGCATGACGATGGTGGCGTGGATACCGCGCCGCACTGCGTGATACGCCACGCCCTGCGCATGATTGCCCGCGCTGGCCGCGATGACACCGTTTGCAGCTTCCTGCGGAGTCAACAGAGAGATGCGGTTGAGCGCGCCGCGCTCCTTGAACGCGCCTGTGACCTGCAGGTTCTCAAGCTTGAGGTGGATGGTCTGCCCGGTCAGGTCGCTGAGCGCTTCTGACGGACCGCACGGGGTCAGGTACACGGCCTCGCGCACACGTTCGCGCGCCGCAAGCACATCGTCCAGGGTGATGCTAAGTGACTGTTCTGTGTCAGTGGATGGCATCGGCTGTCTACCTAGACTAAGCTGCCGCGGCCCGTTTCTGAAACCCTGCGGGCAGCGCTGCTTCGCAGGGACTGCCGCTCATGCAGGCATTCCTCCAACCGCATCAATCCCTTGGCCAACGTGGCATTGAACTGCTGCAACTCTGACCGCTTCACATCGCGCCAGATGTCCTGTTCCATGCGTGCCGCCAGTACGGAACAGCGCTCGAGCACTACTCTTCCTTTGGCCGTGAGGGTCGCTTGCAGCACGCGGCGGTTTTTCGCCGCAGCCGAGCGCGTGATGAGCCCTTCGCGTTCCGCTCGCGTGACCACGGCCTGCATACTTTGTGGCGAAATGTAACAACTGCGTGCCACTTCTGCTGCGGAAATGTCCGGTTGCTCCTCGAGTGTTTTCAACATGCGCAGTTGAGCCAGCGTCACGCCTTCGCCTTCGAGTGCCTCTTCCATCAGAGTGCGGTAGCCGATCAGCAGACGCTTCATCCCAATGGAGGACTCCCGCCGCTCCGCCGCCCGGATTTTTTCCTTTGGTTTCCGCATCCGTATCAGCCTGTTGATACTCTATATCAGCATCCTTATATGTCAGACGCATTGCATGAAGCCGAGTGGAAACCGAAGCACAACCCATGGCTAATCGCCCTGACGGTGACGCTGGCCACCTTCATGGAGGTGCTGGACACCTCCATCGCGAATGTGGCGCTGCCGCACATCGCAGGATCGGTTGGAGCCTCGCAGGAGGAGGCCACATGGGTGCTGACCAGCTACCTGGTGGCGTCTGCCGTCATCCTGCCCATCTCCGGCTGGCTTTCGAACCGCATCGGGCGCAAACGCTTTTACATGACGTGCGTGGCCATGTTCACGGCGTGCTCGCTGCTGTGCGGCATCGCGCCCACGTTGCCACTTCTGATATTCGCTCGCATTTTGCAGGGGCTTGGTGGTGGCGGCCTTGCGCCCAGCGAACAGGCCATTCTGGCGGACACGTTCTCCATCGAAAAACGCGGACAGGCGTTTGCGCTCTACGGCACCGCGGTCGTCATCGCGCCGGCCATCGGTCCCACGCTGGGCGGCTGGCTGACGGACAACTACAACTGGCACTGGATTTTTTTCATCAACCTGCCGATTGGTCTCATCTCGCTGTACCTCAGCAACCGCATGGTGGAAGACCCGCCGGAACTCGTGGAGCGCACCAAGCGCCGCGACCCAGTGGACTACGTTGGGCTATTGTCAGTTGCGGTTGGAGTGGGCCTAATGGAATTTACGCTCGACAAGGGTCAGGAGAAGGACTGGTTTGGCTCCACCGAGATTCAACTGACCGCATAGATTGCTGCGAACGTGCTGGTCTTCATTGTCATCTGGGAGTGGCGGCACGTGGACCCGATCGT
>CALMRM010000123.1 GCA_937871605.1 uncultured Terriglobus sp.
CAGCAAGGTGTACCACTGCCCCGGCACCACTTATTACGGCAAGACCAAGGCAGGCAAGTACATGACGGAAGCCGCAGCCAAAGCCGAGGGCGATCGCGCCAACGGCGGCAAACCCTGTAGCAAGTAAACAGCCGTCCGCACGGTGCAGGCGGCATCTGGCGCGGCGCTGCATCTCACTCGGCAGCGAGCAGCCCGCTGCCGCGATGGAGAGACCGCGCACATGATGAACTTCGCCCTGCGTACTGGAACGGTGGCCGTGGCCGCCCTGGCCCTGGTGGCCACCGGCTGCAACAAGAAGAAAGACGATACCGGCAACCTGAAAACGGCCATCAACAGCTACTACGACCAGTTCCCAGAGTGCCTGTACAAGCAGCCCATCCAGATGCCGCAGCAGCACGACAAGGACGACGCGGATAAGGTGCAGCCGTTCGACGCGCTGGTGGACCAGGGCCTGCTGACCCGCACGCCCGTGGAAAAGAGCAAGCTGCTAGGCCTCGTCAAGAAGGAAGCCAACAGCTACGACCTCTCTGACAAGGGCCGCAGCAACTGGACGCCGGACACCACGCAGCCGGGCTACGGCAACTTCTGCTTCGCGCACCGCAAGGTCAAGGACATCGTCAGCAACACGCCCGCGGGCACCAACGTGGGCGCAACCACCACCGTCAACTACACCTACACGCTGGGCGACGTGAAGGACTGGGCGCAGGCGCAGGAAACGCAGAACGCCTTTCCGCAGCTCAGCTCAGCCCTGGCCGCCACCAACAGCGCGCAGACCACGCTGGTACTGACCAACGATGGCTGGAAGGTGCCGACGCGGACGCGCCCGTAAGGTACTCAGCTTTCGGAAGGGCACACAGCTTTCGAAAGGGCACACAGCTTTCGAAAGGGCGCAGCTTTCGAAAGGGCGCAGCTTTCGAAAAGGGCGTAGCTTTCGAAAGGGCGTAGCTTTCGAAAGGGCGTAGCTTCCGGAAGGACATAGCTTTCGAAAGTGCATAGCTCTTGGAGGGCATAGCTCTCGGAAGGGCACAGTTTTCGGAAGCATAGCTTTCGGAAGGGCACAGCTTTAGCTGTGCCACACAGGCAGTCAGGTACACGGCTTTAGCCGCCGAGGTCAGCTTTGAGCGTACCTCGGCGGCTGTAGCCGTTTGTATTCGGTGTATTTCGGCATGGCTGCAGCCATGCCCTTCCGAAACAGGTTTCTTCATTGCCTTCGGTGATGATGTTGTCATTGCGACGGCACGTGCCCAGCGCGCATCCAAACCCGGCTATGTCACTGCTGCGCCCCGCGCGCTACGAAAACGGCCGGTACGAAAACCCGGTGCCCACTGAGGTAGGCGCAACCAAACACCTCCTTACGATCTTCCGTCGCCTGCTGTTGGGTAAAGAGGAGCGTGTGCCACGCAGGCAGCTTGGCCCGTTCCGCACAAACCTCGCAACGTTTCAGACGCCGCCCGGCAACGGCCTGCGCATTACACTGATCGGCCACTCGTCGCTGCTGGTGGAGATGGATGGCACCACGCTGCTGATTGACCCGGTGTTCTCGCCACGCGCATCTTTTTCGCAACGCTTCGGCCCAACTCGCTTCTTTCCCGCGCCACTTTCCATTGCCGAGCTGCCCAAGCTGGACGCCGTGCTGCTGTCGCACGATCACTATGACCACCTGGACGAAGCGGCCATTCGCCAGTTCGCGGCACAAACGCCGCTGTTCGTCTGCTCGGAAGGCGTGGGGGGACACCTGCGCCGGTGGGGTGTCACGGCTGACCGCATCCACGAGATGAACTGGATGGACACCTTCACGGTACCCTCCGGCAGCCCGACGCCGCTGACGCTAACGGCTCTGCCCGCCCGCCATTTCTCAGGCCGTAGCCTCAAGCGGTACACCACGCTGTGGTCGTCGTTTGCCTTGAAAACGGAGCGCCGGAACGTCTACCACGGTGCCGATTCTGGCTACTACGAGGGCTTCCGCGAGATCGGCGAACAGTTCGGGCCATTCGACCTGGCTACACTCGAAATCGGCGCATTTGACCCGCTGTGGGCCGACATCCACATGGGCCCGGACAACGCCGTGCTGGCCGCGCAGGACCTGCGGGCGCGGGCGCTGATGCCCATCCACTGGGGTACCTTCAACCTGGCCTTCCACGACTGGTGGCAGCCGCCAGAGCGCCTGACCGAGGTGGCCGCCGCAGCGGGCCTGCCGCTGTGGGTGCCGGAGCCGGGTGAGCCGACCGAGTTCACCGGCGAGCCGCGCAACACGTTCTGGTGGCGGCGCTACATGGACCCGGCACGTGGTAAACAGCCGTCCGGCACCCCCTCACCGGGGTCATTACCAAGTGACTGAAGAAGACCGCGCAAACTAGCGCACAAAATGCGCACACAAGCTGCAAAAACGTGCACGAAAGACGCACAAAGAGGTTCAGAGAGTCGTGATTCTGCTCTGATGTGCACGTTGCACTGCATGTTTTGCACGCTAACAACACGCTTTCTGCACGCTATTCGGCTGAAAGCGTCACACAAGCGCAAGAACACGTTCCGTAGCCCATGTGTGACCGTCGAGCGCTTCGTACACTGGACCTGTGCCGCCCGGTTTCTTTGCCATCCTGCCGCAGCTCGTCGCGCTCGTCACCACCCTGATCACGCTGGCGGGCATGGCCTTCCTCCTGCTGGCCCTGTTCGCGGCGCGTGGCTTTCGGCGCGAGCCACCGCTGCCTGCCACGGCGGTGTGGCCCACCGTCTCCGTGCTGAAGCCGGTCAAGGGCACGGACCCGCACCGCTTGGAAGCCTTCCGCAGCATGTGCCTGCAGCAGTACCCGGGCCGCTTTGAGCTGCTGCTGGGCATGGCTGAGCCGGACGACCCCAACCTCCTGGCTGACGTCGCGCGTCTGCACGCCGAGTTTCCCCTTGTGCCGGTGCGTGCCATTCCCTGCCCCGAGCGGCTGGGTGCCAACGGCAAGGTGAGCACCTTGCTGCAAATGGTGCCGCACGCCCTGGGCGAGGTGCTGGTCATCAACGATGCGGACATCCTGGCCGGGCCAGGGTATCTTTCCGCCGTGGCAACGGCCCTGCAGCAGCCTGGCGTGGCCTTTGTGACCGCACCGTACATGGGCCGCACCCTGCCGGCCCCGACGGTGTGGGCGCGGCTGGAGGCGCTGGGCATCGCCGGCGACCTGTTGCCTGGCGTTTTTACCGCGCGCATGCTGGACCGCGGTTTGAAGTTCGGCCTGGGCAGCACCTTGGCGCTGCGCGCGGCGACCCTTGCGCAGATTGGCGGCATGGAACCATTGCTCGGCCGCATCGCCGACGACTACGAACTGGGCGAGCGCGTCTCTCGCGCCGGGTTCCGCGTGCTCATGATTCCAGAGCCGGTGCAGACCTCCGTGCCCAACTACAGTGCACGCAGTTTTTGGCAGCACCAGACCCGCTGGTGGCGCACGGTGCGCGATGCCCGGCCGTGGAGCTTCTTCGCCATGCTGGTGAGCTATGCCCTGCCCTGGGCTGTGCTGAACGTGGTGGCCTGCGGATTTGCGCTGCCCAGCCTTTCGCTGCTGTCGCTGGTGGTGCTGTTGCGCGTGGCGGTGCTGCTGAACGTGGGTGTTGGCATCCTGCGCGATGGCCAGGTCTTGCGCGACCTCCTGCTGCTGCCCCTGCGCGACTTCACCAGCCTGCTGCTGTGGGCCTGGAGCTATGCGGGCAACGATGCGGTGTGGCGAGGGGAGCGCTTCCGGCTGCGGCGTGGTGCCATGGAGCGGATAAAGCCGTAATCAAGCTCACAACCGCATAGGGTGCGAGTGACAGACGTACTGCTGTCTACGCTCCCAGACCTGCGGCCTTGCGGCATGCAAACGCTGTGGGGTTCGTCTGGCGCCTGCCTAGATGGCGCGGCCATCGCTCTGCAACAGGATGCCGTACACAAGGCCACACGGCAGCGCCACGGTTGCAAGGATAAGTCCAGCCCAGAGCAGGTATGACATGGGAGTTGACTGCCTCTTTGCCCTTATCGAACACCACCCTGTGACCATGAGTCGCGTTGCCCATGTCAATTTTTGAGGAAATCGAGCTTGCCCCTTCTGGCACGGCTAAAATCAAAACGGTAGCAGTGCCGGCCCGCCGCACCGGTATCCACCCGCAGAAACGAGGTTCCGCCATGCCCATTGACCTCCAGGCTCCGCTTTCCCTTGCCGACCCCGAAATTGCCGCGCAGATCGCCTACGAGGCGGAGCGCCAGCACGACGGGTTGGAGATGATCGCGTCGGAAAACTTCGTCTCGCGCGCCGTGCTGGAGGCGACCGGCACCGTCTTTACCAACAAGTACGCCGAGGGCTACCCGGGCAAGCGCTACTATGGCGGCTGCGAGTTTGCCGATGTCGTTGAGAACATCGCGCGCGACCGGGCCAAGCGCATCTTTGGCGCGGACCACGTCAACGTGCAGCCGCACAGCGGATCGCAGGCCAATGCCGCCGCCTACATGACGCTGATCCAGCCGGGCGACACCATCCTTGGCCTCGATCTGGCGCACGGCGGCCACCTGACGCACGGCCACAAGCTCAACTTCAGCGGCAAGCTGTACCGCATTGTGGGCTACCAGGTAAGCCGCGAAACCGAGCGCATTGACTATGACGAGCTGGAAGCGCTGGCCCGTCGTGAAAACCCCAAGGTCATTGTGGGCGGCGGCTCCGCCTACCCGCGCGTGTGGGATTTCGAGCGCATGCGCTCCATTGCCGACGCCGTGGGCGCCTACCTGATGGTGGACATGGCACATTTTGCCGGTCTGGTGGCGGGCGGCGTGCATCCCTCGCCCGTGCCGCACGCGCACATGGTCACCACCACAACGCACAAGACGCTGCGCGGGCCCCGCAGTGGCATGGCCCTGTGCCAGGCCGAGTTCGCGCAGAGGCTGGACCGCTCCGTGTTCCCCGGCCAGCAGGGCGGGCCGCTGATGCACGTGGTGGCCGCGAAAGCGGTGGCATTTCAGGAGGCGCTGCAGCCGGAGTTCCACACCTACTCGCACCAGACCGTCCGCAACGCGCAGGCACTGGCCGAGGCGCTGCAGGGCGAGGGCTACCGCATCGTCTCCGGCGGCACGGACACGCACCTCTTGCTGGTGGACGTGTTCGCCAAGGGCATGCTGGGCAGCGAGGCCGAGGCAGCGCTGGGCAAGGCCGGCATCACGGTGAACAAGAACGCCATCCCCTACGACACCAACCCACCGCTGAAGCCCAGCGGCGTGCGCTTTGGCACACCCGCGCTCACCACCCGCGGCATGCGCGAGGGCGAAATGCGCCGCATCGCAGGCTGGATTGCCGAAGCACTCACGCACCGCGCCGACGAGTCGCGCCTGCGCACCATCCACAAGCAGGTAAGCGCCCTAGCCGCGGACTTCCCGCTCTACGGCTGGCTGCGCGAACCCGTGGAAGAGCGCGAGATGGTGCTGGCGGACTGAGGTTTGACCCTATAGAGGGCGTTCTTTTTGCGGCGGGTAGTGGCGGGTGCAGTGGTCATCAGCCGGGCAGATGTTTGTCTCATCGGGGTCCCATTACGCGTTAAGAGCAAGCTGGCTTTTGAGCTGTTCCAGCAACATGTTGACTTGCTCCTCACGCTCTATCTCCGCAAAGGTTTCATTGACGTCAGGACGGTCCAGCACGTTACGAGCATGGTTCGTCGCTGCTTGCTGCAGCACGTGTTCTTCGTAGCGTTCAATTGCGTCTCCAGGAAGCGGAACGGTGGCCTTTTGCGCCTTACCTAGGACTTTTGCCCGACGATCCGTTGCACGCAAGATCTCGCACCGGTTTCTGGTTTCTGCAAGTTTTTGCTGAAGCTTTAGGTAGCTGGTGCGCAGCGTTTCGGTTTGTGCGCGTTGATCGTCCAGTTGCTGCGTGAAAGCCTCCAGGGAGCGAGTCTCCGCTAGAGATTGAGCAAGCGCCTGTTTCGCTAGGTCGTCCCGGTCACGCGCTACAGCCAACGCCGCCTTCTTGCCCCAGTTCTCGGCTTGGTGTTGATGCCCTTCTCTCTTTTTCTCCAACACATGCTGGTCTGCAATGGCGATTGCCACCTGCGTTTTTACCTGGAGCAGTTGGTTCTCCATGTCGAGGACGAGCTGTTTCAGCAGCTTTTTCGGGTCTTCTGCACGGTCGATCAGATCGTTCAAATTTGCTCGCAAAAGTGTTGTGACTCGCTCCAGAAGTGCCATGCTTTCTCCTCGTGATCGGGTTTTCGCTGGGGATAAAGGCTGCTGCTTCTGCATCCAGAAGCAGCCTTGAGTGACTAGTGAGAGGTGCCGCTGTCGCCGTTGCGGACAGCCATACTCTTCACATTCGACATCAGATCCGACATTTTCATACCGCTTAGGGCCTCAAAGAGCGCGGGCACCTGCGCGGCAATTTCGGTCATTTCACCGGTCAGCTTGTGCGCCCCGATATTGCCTTCGCTGCCCGTAGAAACAATGGTGATCTTGTCGACTTTGCTTAGAGGCTCACTCATGGCGCGAACCACTTCCGCCATATTCGTGATGAGCTTATCGACCACTGCAGCCTGCGACCACTCCTGGTACGCCTCCGCCTTTACGTTCATCGCCTTGGCTTCTGCCTCACCCTTCTGGAAGATGATGGCGGCTTCCGCCTCGCCCTGGACACGGATGGCCGAGGCGCGTCCTTCAGCCTCTGCAATGAGACGTGCCCGCTCAGCACCGGCCATGTTTTCAATGCGTTGCTTGTCGATCTCAGACCGCTTCAGGACGGTGGCAATTAATTCCTTCTCATTGCGCATGATCTCGGCTTCCTGCACCTTGACCTGGCCTTCCTTCTCGATCTGCTGCACCCGCACATGCTCTGCGATCACCTTCTGCTGCATGACATTGGTCTGCAGTTCGTATGCCTTGTCGGCCTGCGCTTCCTGCCTGCGCGACTGCTCTGTAAACTGCGCTTTCTGGATGTCGAGGTCGCGCTGTGCCTCTGCCTGCTTGGCGAGTGACGCCGTTTCTGCGATGACACGGTCCTGGTCTGAAGCAGCCTTTGCCACCGCAGCTTCACGCAGCGCGTTGGCGCGGCGAATTGCGGTGTCGCGCTCCGCTTCGGCCGATGCGATTTCGGCGTCCCGCTTGATGCGAGCCACGTCCGGCCGCCCCATGTTGGTGATGTACTCGTTCTTGTCGCGGACCTCGCGAATGGTGAAGCTCACCACTTCCAAGCCCATCTTGCTCATGTCGCCTGCGCAGGTGGAACGCATCCGCTCCGCCACCATCTCCGGCTCCTTTACGATTTGTTCCACCGTGAGCTGGCCGATGATGCCACGCAGGTGGCCTTCCATCACAAGCCTAATCAGACCCTCACGCTGGTCCGGCGATTTGGTCAGGAACTGCTCCGCCGCGGTGAGAATGGATTCCTGATCGGAACGCACCTTGATCTGTGCCACCGCTTCCACGGTCACAGCGACGCCCTGGCGGGTGTACAAGTCCTGCTGCGGCGCAACGTCAAAACTCATCAGTTCCAACGAGAGTTCGCGAGCATGCTCAACAACGGGAAAGATCACCGTGCCGTGGCCCTTGATCACGCGCGGCCCTCGGAAGCCGAAGACAATGAGTGCTTCGTTGGGGCCGGCTTTGCGAAACATGCGGGCAAGCACGGTTAAGAGAACGACGGTCACCAACACAATAAGACCGATCACAATCACTGCCGGGTTCGGCATAATGCCTCTTTCGTGGAACAACATGGGTGCTGCGTGTTCTTTGTACTGCTGTCGCGGCGTCGCGGCCGTTACAGTTCAAACTCATTCCAGGGCCGTACGTAGGCGATGCCCTCGTCGTAACGCAGAACAATCACCTCTGCGTCACGGCCGATACTTGTTTCGTCTGCCGAACGGGCCGGCGAAGACCGGAGCACACCCAGTTGCGAGTACAGAATTTCTCCCGTCCGGCCCTCGCCAAGCGGTCCGGAGACCCTGCCAACAACTCCCGTGATCGCAGTCTCTTCCGCGGAGAGGGCGCGCTCATGGGATAGCAGAATCGTCGACAAAAACCAGAAGATTAAACTCCCTCCCACCAGCCCGCTCAGCATGGCCAGCAACAGCGTGCTCCAGGCGTACCTGCCCGCGTGCCGCTCCAGCAGGTATCCTGCACCGCCAAACCAGCACAGAAACGCGGTAAACGTGAAGCCGTTCAAGGCCGGTGTGCTGGCAGAGTGCGGGTGACCGGCACCGGTATGCGTGCCAGGCCAGCGCACATGCACGTGTCCATGTCCCGCACCCGTGACGGCAGACAGGAGACCCAGCAGCAAGCCAACGCAAAAACAGCACAGATAGAACAGACTCCAGGTCATTTCTTCCTCCTGGACGCCTTCACGGCTGCAGGTGGCTGCGAAGGAGAAGTTTGCACAGGTGCGGTATCGGCAGCCGGGCGCAAAATCGCGAGCATCCGCTGCACCAACGTAGGGGTTTCAAGTACGGATTGCAACAGGAGGAGGCAACGACGCGAATCATCATGCTGTGCGATGGCTCGCAGCGCCTGGCAGAGCTCAGGGTCACGATCAAAGCGGTCAGACCCTGCAATGAGCCAGAGATCGAGACTATCCTCTTGCGTGCGCAGATCGGACATCAACTCTGCGTTATAGCCTTCAGGGTCTTCCACCAGATAGCCGGGATGCACCTTAAAGAACTTTGCCAGGAGCAGCCGGGTTGTATTTGTAAGGTGCGGCCGCTTGCCAGACTCGATTTGTGAAAGGTAGCTCTGGCTGATGGACTCACCCATCTCGGCAGCGATCGCCTTCATGAGCTCCTGCTGCGTCATCGCTCGATGCATGCCGCGAAGGCTACCCTCCACCTCGCGCAAATACTTCAACTTGTCACAGAGCTTCATGGCTGTATTACCAATTGCGATGATTATATCGCAAATTGCAATTCGATGCAAGGCAATGAGGATAGCCACCCTTGAGACAGCGCCAGGTGCTTCTCTGGATGTGTCGGCGCTCTGCCGGCAGCCTGGTGTCCGCCGGGCTAGAACAGCCGCTCTGCCCGGCGGATGTTGCCTGCCGTGCCGATGTTGACGAGTGTGAAGTTGAAGCGGTAGCTGTTCTCGTTGCGCACGGTGCCCAGTTCGTATTTGCGGTACTCCACGGCAAAGCCGCAGCAGTTCCAGTTGTAGGCGAACTGGCCGGTAGCGTACTGGATTTGCGGGGCGCGGACCACGTGCGCCGTGGTGGACTGCGGCTGCACAGCGCTTAGGTCCAGGCCCACATTGGTGGCAATGCTGAGGCCGGGCTTGGTGGGCGTGCCATAGCCCAGCAGCAGCCGTAGCTGCGAAAAGTCAGACGTGGGCGAGGCGATGGTGTTCGTACCGGTGCCGGTCCCGATGTTGAAGCGGCCTGGCGCGTTGAGCCGAGCATGGCTTACACCGCCAAAGTAGTTGCCATTGTGGTAGTCGAGAAACGTGTTGCTCTGCGTGAACTTGCCCGCGTGGGTGTCGTAGTTCATGTCCCACTCCAGGTCGATGTGGTCGGTGGCGCTGAGCTTCATTTCTGACACGATGGGTGACGCGGCACGGTTGTCGGTCAGAAAGGCGACGCCGCTCAGGTCGAGCGTGGAGTCCAGCACGTTGCGGCGCCCATTGACGATGACGCCGCCAAAACTGGGGTCGAAGTAGGCGCGCTGCACGAGCCGCCAGCGCAGGGTTTCGCGAGCGCCGCCGCAGGTGCCGTCGGTCTGGTTGGGCTCCTCGTCCGGAGCGCAGTCGCGCAGCTTGGCGGGCCGCAGGAACAGCCGCTGGGTCACGCCGTACTCCAGCTCGTTCTTGTTGCTCACCACGTCGGTGTCGTCAAAGCGCAGGGTGCGCTGGAAGTCGTTGACGCCGGTGGCGTAGCGGTAGTTCAGCTCCGGCTCAATGGTGTGCTTTGCCTGGCGGCCCAGGAACCTGGCCAGAACACCCGTGTCAAAGGTGCGCTCCAGCACGGGGGCGCGCACCTCGAACTCGGCCTCGGTCAGTAGGCGATTCAGGCTGGGGGCAGCCTCCGTGGGCGGTGGACCGGGCAGTGGGGTGGCTGCTCGCGAGTGATGGTACCAGGTGTCACGCAGGCCAACGGTGGGCCGGAAATGGAAGCCGCCCAGCGCAAACGGCAGCGCCAGGCGCGGGTGAATGTCCAGGCGGCTCACAAAGTCCGAGGCAAAGCCCGTTTGCGCCACGGCGGTGCCCTGCGTGCGCTTGAGTGCGGTGAACTGCGAGGTGGCGCTCCACACCAAGGGGGTGTTGCCCAGTTGCCGCTCGACGACTTCGCCACTCAACAGCGGCGCGTGGAAGATGCGGATCTGTTCTCCCAAGCTGACGATTTTGAGGCCCTGGTAGCGGTCGAACTCGGCAGCCGCAACATAGCCGTTTTGCGCGTGCTGGCCGTACGCGTAGGAGGTGATGTCGGACGAGACGGCCTGGTTGAAGTTCTCGGTGAATGCCTCGCGGTAGATGTAGCTGCTGAGGTACTCCGCGTTGGCCGCCACGCGGGTATGCGGGCTGAAGTCGCGGCGACCGCTGAGCAGGAGGTCCTCGCCGCCCTGATTCACGTAGGTGGTGGCCGCCGGGTTCGCGGCCGTCGGTGTCGCCTGATAGTACCCACGGTCCAGCAGGCCGGAGTAACGTGCGTTCACAAAGTCTTGGCCACGGCCGCGATAGGTGAACCTGGCGGCCTGCTGCCAGCCTCGGCTGCTGTAGTACTGCGCGCCCACCACCAAGTCTGCGGAGCGGCCCAGCGGCATGTAGATTTCCTCGCCCAGTACAAAGCCCTTCTTGGACGAGTTGCCCACGATGGGGATGAGAAAGCCTCCCTGCCGTTCGCCCTCGCGCGTGGGGTGCGTGACATACGGCAGCAGTAAGACAGGCAGGTTGAACAGCCGGAAGGTGGTGCGGCCGGCGGCAGCCTTGCCGTCGTTGATGGCGAAGTGATGTGACGTTAACTGCCAGTCCGGATGGGGCAGTTGGCAGCTGGTGACGGTGCCGTCGTACAGGTCAAACTGACCGGGGCCGCGCTTGACAACGCGTTTGCCGGTGAACAGGAAGGGATTGCTGTTGGTGTACACGGTGCTGCTGCCCCGGCGCTGCATGCCGATGGAGCCCTCCACGTCGTAGAACGTGCCGGTTTCGGTGCGGATATTGAACTCGGCATGACTCGCGCGGATGGTTTCGTCGTCGCTCGAGCTATAAACGTGCAGGTGCCCGGCCGCTTCCACGTCGCCGTTGCTGCTGTTGTAGCGGACGTGGTCTGCCTCCACGCGGTAGGTGCCGTACTCCATGTGGACGTCGCCTTCCAGCAGCAGGGTGTCGCCGTCGCGGCTCTGGTGCAGGCTCTCCAGGATGACGTTGCCCCCAGCCTTGAGCGGCACAGGCACGGCGATGGGCAGGGTGTCGGAGAGGGGCGCGTCCGGCAGGTCTGCCGGCGGCGTCGTACCCGGTTCAGCAGATGTGCTGTTCCGGGTTGCATTCGCAGGTGCCTCGCTGGTTACCCTTTGTGCACGGCCCACCCCTGTGGACAGTGTGAGCAACGTGATACACCACACAAGAGACAGGAACACAGGCGCAGGCACATGCCGCCGCCGCGCGACGGGTACAACCTCGTGGTGGTGCGCAACTGTCACAGCCAGGTTCCATTCTACGAAAGTGAGACCGACGACGT
>CALMRM010000124.1:0-3376 GCA_937871605.1 uncultured Terriglobus sp.
CGCGACGCCCTGGCGCAGGAGGTGATTGACGAGGTCTTCGGCCTGGGCCCGCTGGAGCCGCTGCTGCACGATGCCACGGTGAGCGACATCCTGGTCAACACGTACGACACCGTCTACGTCGAGCGCAAAGGAGTCATCGAAAAGACCGCGGTGGTGTTTCGCGACAACGCGCACCTCATGCACATCATCGACAAGATCGTCTCGGCGGTGGGCCGCCGCATCGATGAGTCCTCACCCATGGTGGACGCGCGGCTGCTGGACGGCTCGCGCGTCAACCTCGTCATTCCGCCGCTGGCGGTGGATGGCCCGCTCATCTCCATCCGCCGTTTCGGGTCGTCGCCGCTGGGCGCGGAAGACCTCCTGCGGGTGCGCGCCTTGACGCCGCAGATGCTGGAGGTGCTGAACTGCGCGGTGCGTGCGCGACTCAACATCATCGTGTCCGGCGGCACCGGCGCGGGCAAAACCACGCTGCTCAACGTGCTCTCCGGCTTTATTTCGCCGGACGAGCGGGTGTGCACCATCGAGGATTCGGCAGAACTGCAGATCAAGCAGGAGCACGTGGTCCGGCTGGAGTGCCGCCCACCCAACGTGGAGGGCAAGGGTGCCATCCGGCAGCGCGAACTGGTCATCAACGCCCTGCGTATGCGCCCTGACCGCATCATCTTGGGCGAGATTCGTGGCGAAGAAGCGCTGGACATGCTGCAGGCCATGAACACGGGCCACGACGGCTCCATCACCACGGTGCACGCCAACACGCCGCGCGATGCGATCGCCCGCCTGGAAACCATGTCCATGATGGGCAGCGTGAGCCTGCCGGAGAAAGCCATTCGCGCGCAGATTTCTTCGGCGGTACACCTCATCGTGCAGGCTGCGCGTATGAGTGACGGCAGCCGCCGCATCACGCACATCAGCGAAATCACCGGTGCCACCAACGAGGTGGTCAGCATGCAGGACATCTTTGTGTTTGAGAAGCAGGGGCTGGGGCCGGGCGGCAAGGTCAAGGGCCGGTTTTTTGCGACGGGCGTGGTGCCGAAATTCGCGGAAAAGCTGAAGGCCGCGGGCATTCCTGTCCCACTCGACATCTTTACGCACTCCACGGACGTGTGAGCTCATGACATGGCAGGTGTCCACTTTTCTTCCGCTCTTCCTGGTCAGCTTTGCGGCGGCCTGGTACGCCCTGCGACCCCGCACCGCGAACAAAAAGGTGGTCCAGCGGCTGGGCGTCATTTACCGCGCGCACAATCAAGCCGAAGTGGAAATGATCGAGCTAGGCCAGCGTGCCCGCAGGCTTTCCGATTCCATCGGCGATGCCTTTGCCCGGTTCACCTTTTCCGAGCACCTTGCGAAACTCATTTTGTACGCCGGCAGAGAGGACACGGTCGGCTGGATTGTGCTGCTGAGCCTGGTGTGTTCGGCCGGCAGCGCTGCGATCGACTCGTACTTCCACGCGCCGCTGGCCGTCGTTGCACTGGGCGTCGTGCAGGGCCTGTTCATGCCCTACCTGTGGCTGCGGCGCAAAAAAACGAAGCGGCTCAAGCAGTTCAATGAAGCTCTGCCCGATGCCACAGATCTGATGGCACGCGCGCTGCGCGCCGGCCACTCCACCGGGTCGTGCATTGAGATTGTGGCAGAGCAGTCGCACGGACCCATCGCCGGTGAGTTTGGCCGTTGCTTTCAGCGGCAGAAGTTCGGCATTCCGTTTCGCGAGGCGCTGCTGGAACTGGGCATGCGCGTGCCGTCGAAAGACCTGCAGTTTCTGATCACCGCCATCCTTGTGCAAAAGGAGACGGGCGGCGATCTCACGCAGATCCTGGACCGTACCACCAACGTGATTCGCGAGCGCATTCGCATTGAGGGTGAGGTGCGTGGCTACACCGCGCAGGGCCGCCTTACCGGCTGGATTCTGGCGGGCTTTCCGCTGGCCATGATGGGGCTGGTCAATGTGCTTTCCCCCGGCTACACGCGTCCCCTGTTTGCGGAGCCGCTGGGACAGAAGTTGCTGTACCTGGGCGCCGGCCTCATCGTGATTGGCGCGCTCATTATCCGCAAAATTGTCGACGTAAAAGTTTAGGACGCGAGAGGAAAACTCCCAGCCATGAACGCTCTGTTTTACCTCATGCTCGGCATCTCGCTGTTTTGTCTGCTGGCGGTCGGTGTGGTTGTCGTCGCGTCCCACTCGTCCGCATTGCTGAGCGCCCGGACCTTTACCCAGATCGTGACGCCGCAACGCAGGGATCGCCCCGCCGCGGCGAAACAGACCGGTGCGCGGTTGCTCGACCTGATCCGCAGGGGCCGTGCCAGCCTGCGCATGACAGAAGACCCGGCCATGGTGCAGCAGTTTGAAGCCGCGGGCCTGCAGGGTACGATCGGCCGCGATGTGTACTTTGCCGCACGGTTCTGTGGGCCGGTGGTGTTGGGCGCAGTGGGTGCGCTGGTGGTGCCGGCACACATCCTGGGCGGCGTGTGCGGTGCGGGCTTCGCATACCTGCTGCCATCGTTTGTGCTCGGTAGATTCGTCAGGCGGCACCGGCAAAAGGTGCGTCTTGCCATCCCCGATGCGATTGACCTCCTAGTGATCTGCGTGGACGCCGGGCTGGGCATGGACCAGGCCATGGTGCGCGTGGGCGAAGAGCTGCAGTCGAGCCATCCCGCCATCGCCCATGAGTTCAACCTCATCAACCGGGCGCAACGTGCCGGTACCGTGCGGCTGCTGGCATGGCAGGACATGGCCAAACGCACCGGCGTTCCAGAAACCGAAGCCCTGGTCAACATGCTGATGCAGACCGAGCGGTTTGGCACACCCATTGCCCGCGCGCTCAGCAGCTATGGCGACATCGTTCGCCAGAAACGCAGGCAGCGGGCAGAGGAACTGGCCGCAAAGACCACCATCAAAATCATCTTCCCGCTCGTGTTCTTCATCTTTCCCAGCATCTTCATCGTGCTGCTGGGGCCGGCTGCGATCGAAATCATGAAGGGCATGGCGCAGGCAAAGTAGCGTCTTCGGACAGAGCGGCGGTCAAGCTTTGCAGGCGGGGGTCGATAGAAGAGGTAACGGCATCGACACCTGAGGTTTCAGTGGTCGGTTGCTCCTACGGCAGAAAGGCAGCAGTGAATCAACGGTACAGCCCAGCACGCCATGGCTCTCCACTCAGACACGGCCCCTTTTCACGTAGATCGTCCGGCTTCTAACCCCACACGCTTCCAAGGAGAAACCATGTCCCTCACCACTCTGCTTCGCTCCCTCGCCAACGACGAATCCGGCCAGAACCTGATCGAATACGCCTTGGTCGCCGGCCTTGTCGGCCTCGCCGCCATCACCGCCATGACCAGCCTGGGCACCGCCATCGGCTCGGCGTTCAGCAAGGTCGGCAGCTCG
>CALMRM010000124.1:3386-4331 GCA_937871605.1 uncultured Terriglobus sp.
CATTGCAGACATCGCACGCATTGCACGTAGCAGCATTCGGCAGCAGGAGAGAAGCATGGCACACATTTTTGGTCTCGACGCGGTATGGCTTTTGATCGTTCCCTGCGTGGTCACCCTGGTTGGCATCCACTGCCACCAGTAACGCACCTGCCACAGTGACTTTCGCATAGAGGCTATGGTCACATCGCTTGCTCTGCACAATACCACGCGCAACCGGCCCGTGTGCGGAGCGGTCATTGCGGCAACCAGCTACTGGAGCCGCCTGCGCGGTCTGCTGTCCCGGCCAGAGCCGCTGCCCGGCAGTGGGCTGCTGCTGTTACCGTCGCGCGGCATTCACACCTTTTCCATGCGGTACGCCATTGACGTGGTGTTCCTTGACCGGGAACTCCGCGTGCTGCGGCTGTGCGAAGCCGTGGCACCGTGGCGCGTGCGCCTGCCGCCGAAAGGCACGCACTGCGTGCTGGAGCTGCGCAGGCACCAGGCAGGCCGCAGCGGTCTCGCCGTGGGCGACCACTTGCAGCTGCAGCAGGATGGTCAGGCGCTGACCCTGCCAGAGCTGCAGGGGAAGGCGCAGCGCTCCGGCGTTGTTGCCTCGCAGCCTCCCCTGTCGATGGTGCTGGCACTCCTGCTTGCTGCGCAGGTTGCGCTGTGCTGGTGGTCCTTTCGCGCCTCGCTGCGGGGCCGCGTGGACCTACGGGCGTACTACGCTGCAGGTACGGCCGCGCGGCTGCACGGCAACAGCACTCTCTATAACAGTGCCGTTGAGCAAGTCACTCAGCAGACACTCTTCCATGACGGCTGGCGCACCCTTCACTTTCTCTACCCGCCGTTTGCCTTGCTGCCCTACAGGGCGCTGGCCGCGCTGCCGTATCACTCCTCCTTCATCGTAGTGACGCTTTGTAACCTGCTGTGCCTGTTTGCGGCCGCGTGGCTGCTGGTGCGGCA
>CALMRM010000125.1:0-1889 GCA_937871605.1 uncultured Terriglobus sp.
CCCGTGGGCTAGATGCGACACGCGCACTCATTGCCTCGCTGGACAAGCAAAAGTTGCCGGACGATGCGCGCTACAACGCGGTGTTTGAGCTGCGGATCAAGGAAGGGCAGTTCAGCACGGCGTTGTCGCAGGCGCTGGGCATGAGCCTGATGGCCACCGTCGCCAGCGGACCGCCGCAGCCCGCGCGCGGCATAGGGCAGGGCGGCCCGCCGGAGATCATCTCGCAAACCGTGGTGGACGGGCAGACCTTTGGCGTGGACGTGCATGTGACCGACCAGGGCAGCGCGCCCGTCACGGTGGACGGCATTACGCTGCAGCCGGCGCTGGGCGGCGACTGGCATGTGCGCACGCCACCGCCCGCTGCGCCCAAGCCGGCGGATGCAGCGGCGCAACCCCTGAAACTTCCGCTCGCGACAGCGCCACCGGATGCGAACGCGACCGAGGGCGAAGCTCCGGTAGGCGCTACACGTACAAGCAGCGGGGAAGCGGCAACACCCGCCCAGGGCCAGCCGCACAAGACGCCCTCCGCGCAAACGAGGGGTTTAGAGTCACCACCCTCCGGTTCACCGTCGCAGGCACAACCGGACGCGCCGCCCGCCAAGCCGTTTGCTCCCGGCCCGCTTGCCAGCGGTGCTGCCACGGATGACTACCTGCTGGCCACGGTGCCCGCGAACGCGGCGGCCACCATGCCGTATTTCTCGCGGCCTGCACTGGAGCAGAGCTACTACGACATCCACGATCCACGCTGGTTGACGCTGCCGGAGGAGCCGTACCCGCTGAATGCGGAGGTGGCCTACACCTTCAACGGCACGCACGCATCGCTGGTGGGCGTGGTGCAGACGCCGCACCGCTACAACGGGCTGGGCACGCTGGATGAACCGCTGCGCATTGCGCCTGCGATCGGTGTGCAGGTATCACCACCCAGTGGCATCCTGCCACTCACGGCCACGTCGTTGCCGCTGCAGGTGACGGTGCACAGCAGCCTGAGCGGCGCTGCGCAGGGCACGCTCACGCTGGACCTGCCCAAAGGCTGGTCTGCCGAACCGGCCAGGGCCACCTTCCAGACGCGCCGCGACAACGAGGATGTGGTGCTGCGCTTTCGCGTGAGCACGCCTGGCTTGCAGGCGAAGCGCTACCGCATCACCGCCGTGGCGGAGGTCGCGGGCAAGCGCTACGACTCCGGCTTTGTGACGATTGGCTACCCCGGCGTGCGGCCGTACCCGCGGTTCTCCCCGGCCACCAGCATGGTGACCGGCGTGGATGTCACGCTTGCCGGATCGCCGCGCGTGGGCTACGTGATGGGTTCGGGCGACGACGTGCCGGACGCCCTGCGCGAACTGGGGGTCAACCCCGTGCTGCTCTCGGATGCCGACCTGCGCAGCGGCGACCTGCGCCAGTTCGACTACATCGTGCTGGGTGTGAGGACGTACACGGCACGGCCTATCCTGCGCGCGGTCAACAACCGGTTGCTGGACTACGTGCGCGCCGGCGGCGTCGTTATTACGCAGTACCAGAGCGCCGAGTTCGACCACGACTACGGCCCATACCCGCTTTCTGTGCCGGGTGACCAGGGCCACACCGTCGTGGAGGAGGACGCAAAGGTGACGTTGCTGAAGCCGGACGACCCGCTGCTGACCTTTCCCAACAGGATCGGTCCGGCGGACTTCAACGGCTGGGTGGAGGAACGCGGCCACGGCTTTCCCAAGTCGTTCGACGCGAAATACACAGCGCCCACCAGCGTGCACGACGCGGGGCAGGACCCGCAGACCGGCGGCTTGCTCTATGCGCAGTATGGCCGGGGGTACTACGTCTACCTGGCCTATGCGTTTTTCCGCGAACTGCCGGAGGGCGTGCCCGGCAGCTTCCGCATGATGGCGAACCTGTTGAGC
>CALMRM010000125.1:1899-4736 GCA_937871605.1 uncultured Terriglobus sp.
CATTAGCACCTTGGTGACGTCATCCTGAGCGGAGCGCAGCGGAGTCGAAGGACCTGCTTTTCTTCCGGGCTCTATGGCTGATCCGGGCAAACAGCAGGTCCTTCGCTGCGCTCAGGATGACGAGTAGGTGTGGCCGCGCCGTGTACCAACTTGTGCGCTACGGCAAAGGTAACGCCGCACCTGCAAGCGTAGTCTTATAACTAGCGATGAGCACCGCCACCACAGCCGAACCGGAGGTCCTAACGCCGGCAACCCTGCCCGATCCGGAGCCGGTGTACTCCTGCCCCAACTGTCGCCACTGGATCGCGGAGGGCGTGCTGGCGTGCCCGGATTGCGGCACGTTGGTGTACGCGCAGCACCTGAACCGCATTGGCGCGGCGGCGGGCGAGGCGGAGCGCGACAAGCGATTTCCCGACGCGCGTGCGCTGTGGGCCAGCGCGCTGCCCTGGCTGCCGGATGACTCCGAGCAGGGCGCTAAAATTCGCGAGCATATTGCGTCGCTGGATGCACGGCAGCAGCGCATCGACGACAAGGCGCAGCGCTGGCGCAAGCGTCTGGGACCGCTGGCACCCATTGTGTTTGGCCTGGCCAAGCTCAAGGCGTACTTTTTTCTGCTATTCAAACTCAAGTTCCTGCTTGGCTTTCTGGGCTACTTTGGCCTGTACTGGGCGCTGTTTGGCTGGAAGTTCGCGCTGGGTTTTACGCTCAGCATTCTGATCCACGAGATGGGGCACTACGTCGCGGTGCGCCGGCGGGGCCTGAAGGCCGACTTGCCCATGTTCCTGCCGGGGCTGGGCGCATATGTCCGCTGGTACCACGAGGGCATGGACCTGAAGCAGCTGGCCGCGATTGCGCTCGCCGGGCCGCTGTGGGGACTGTTTGCCGCCGTGGCGTGCATGGGCATTTTCCTGAAGACGGGCAATCCGCTGTTCGAGGCGCTGGCGTATACGGGTGCCTGGGTCAACCTCATCAACCTGATTCCGGTGCTGGGACTGGATGGCGCGCAGGCCACTTACGCGCTCAACCGGTTAGGGCGTGGACTGATTCTTGCCTCCTGCGGCGTGCTGTTTGCGCTCATGCGCGAGGGCGTGTTCCTGTTCATTGGCGCGGGTATGGCGTGGCGCATGTTTACCAACGACGCGCCGGAAGAAAACAGCGTAGGCACGCTGGCGTATTACCTCGGGTTGTTGATTGCACTGGGTGCGTTTCTGTTCTTTGTGCATGACCCTGGAAGCATCAGCCGCTGACGCGGGCTGCGCAGTCGTGCTGGTGACCCGACGCATCAGAAACTACTTGAACAGCATGCGGGCTTGATTTGCGGCACGGAGTCGTGTTTCAGCACGTGGTTTGTTCGCACAGCGGAGAACACTTTTGGCGGACACACCTCACCTCTCGCGCCGCTCGTTCCTGCGGCAGACCTTTGCGTTTTCCGCGTTGGCCGCCGTGCAGCAAGGCCGCGGATTTGCGCAGCAGGCACCCGGCTTTAACCCGCCTGATCCTGATGCGCAGCACATGTTCATGATTGGCGACTGGGGCACGGACAAGTACATCGACCAGCAAAAGGCAGTGTCGTACGGCATGCGCAACTGGATGGGCGCGCACCACGTGCAGCCGCAGTCCATGTTTCTGCTGGGCGACAACTGGTACGGCCACCTGCACGGTGGCCTGGACGACGCGCGCTGGCAGAACCAGTTCGAAGATATGTACCCGGCCAACTACTTTCCGGGACCGGCTTACGCCGTGCTGGGCAACCACGACTACGAAAAAGGCAAGCACGACAAGGTTCAACTGCAGCTGGACTACCCCAAGCAGAAGAAGACGCGCTGGACCCTGCCGAGCAAGTGGTACACCTTCAAGTACCCGGCGCAGAACCCCACGGTCACCTTTATCTGCCTGGACTCAAATCTGCCCGGCACCAAGGCATTTGAGTGGATGCCTGGCAGTTACCTAATGAGTCAGGCGGAGGCGGACCAGCAGGATCAATGGTTCCAGCAGGAGCTGGCCAAGCCGCGCACCACGCCGTTCCTCATCGTCACGGCGCACCATCCGCTGTACACCAACGGCGTCCACAGCGACAACCGCGTGCTTATCCCGCGCTGGGACGGTCTGCTGCGTGACCACAAAGTGGACTTCTACATCACTGGGCACGACCACGACCTACAGCACATCGAGTTCGATGGCCACCCCACCTCGTTTGTGGTCAGCGGCGGCGGCGGCGCGGAACTGGTGAACTGGTCGGTGCCGCCGGAGAGCCGTGGACCATTTGGAGGCCGAGTGGTTGGTTTCACCCACCTGGAGATGGCGCGTGACAGCATCACGCTGCGGCATGTGGACTCAAGTGCGAAGCAACTGCAAGCCTTCCGCAAGACGCCGGGTGGCAAGATGACGCTGCTGAGGAGCTAGGTGGGTTCTGCTGTCTCGGTTCCGATGATTTGTCATCCCCGACCGGAGCACGCAGTGCGGAGTGGAGGGACCTGCTTCTCCAGCTGCACTGCTGCTTCGGACAAACAGCAGGTCCCTCCACTCCGCTTCGCTCCGGTCGGGATGACAAACATTGAGAGAGGGCAGAGAGGATTAGCCGCAGAGGTGTACTGCAGAGGACGAGCCGCAGGGGCCTTACTGTTAGAAGCGGACCTCGGCGGCTAAAGCCGATGCTGAGAGGACCGGTTACGGCATGGCTGAAGCCATGCCCTTCCGAAAGCGTCAGACTTAGGCTGCCTGACCTTTAACCCCAACGCTTTTTCCTTTACCGTATCGCGCTACTTTGCCGCCTTACCGGTGTAGTAGCCGTTGCGCGCCTGCAGGATGAGCTTCTTTTGTTTGGGCAAGTCCACGTC
>CALMRM010000126.1 GCA_937871605.1 uncultured Terriglobus sp.
TCTTTGCCGTGTGCGCAGGTGCCATCAACTCGGCAGTCATCCTGCTGGCCTCAGCTAACGATAAGCACCCGACCGGCCTCGCCAACAGCTCCGACCAGGTGGGCCGCAACTTCATGTACCATCAGGCCGACTCCATGCTGGCCATCGGTACCGAGCGCAACGAAGACGCCTACACCAAGACCTGGGGCACCAACGACTTTTACCTGCAGGACACCGACCCGAGCTACCCCTTCCCGCTAGGGCAGGTGCAACCGGTGGGCAGCTTCCACCACGAGATGATGAAGGGCGACGCGCCGCCGCTGACGCCCGGCTTCATCCTGGAAGGCATGAAGCACCACGCCGTGCCATGGTGGCTGACGACCGAAGACTTGCCCGATCCAAACAACCGCGTCACGCTGCACAACGCCACACCGGCCAGCGTGGAAGAGCGCCAACCCGGCCTGGCGGGCGCGCACCCGGCCAATGACACCGGCCGCACCAACCAGGACGCCATCGTCAACGACCTCGCGCCGCGCCGCATCCAGCTGTCGTACACGCCCAATAACGTGGAGTCGTTCGACCGGCTCAAGGACCGCTGGGTCGACGTGCTGAAGCGCTCCGGCCACGCCACCACGCACCTGCCGCTGCACGCCTACTTCAAGAAGCGCATTCCGCTGGAGGGTGTGGGCCACCAGAACGGCACCTGCCGCATGGGAACGGACCCCGCCACCAGCGTGTTGGACCAGCACTGCAAGGCGCACGACTTGGACAACCTGTACGTGGTGGACTCTTCCTGCTTTGTGTCGGCCAGCGCGGTCAATCCGTCGCTGACGATCATCGCCAACGCACTGCGTGTGTCGGACCACCTCCTGCGAGAGCGGCTGAACTAAACGACAGGCGGGAACGCAGGTGAGAGTCTGCGTTCCCCGGCCTCGCCCTAGCTGCCGAACGAGAAGTTCACTGTGATGGTGGTATCCACCGCGGTCGGCTCGCCATTGAGCAGGTAGGGCCGGTAGCGCCAGTCCTGCACTGCTGCCACAGCGCTGCCACGCAGCATCTCCGGACCGGACACAACGGACAGGCTCTGAATCGAGCCCGTTTTAGAAATCACTGCGTGCAGCACTACTGCTCCCGAAACGTGTGCGGCCTTGGCGATGGGCGGGTAGACCGGGGTAGAACCCGCCAGCTTATTGCCTGCGATGACGCCGCTGGAGACATGGGCCAAGGCCGCCTTCGGTGGTGGCGGCGCAACCTTCACTACGGCAGGGACAGGTGCCGCAGCCAGGCCGATGGCACCGGCGGCCCCGAGTCCGCCATTGCCCAGGCTGTTCATGGCGACGGCACCCGTAACGGCAGCGCTCGGCGGTGGGTCGTCTCGGCTAGTGTCTACCGTTCGCGGAACCCGCGTGGGCGCGGTGAATGGATCGAGCACAGCCCGCGTTGGAGTTGGTCTGGGCGTAGCGGTGGCTCGCGGTGGCGGCGCAGCAGCGGGTGGAGGGGGAGGAGCCGTCAGCATGGCTGCCAATGCGGTTGGAGGCAGCGCCTCGGGGTACAGCAGCGGCCTCACCATCAAGACCGCAAGTACGGACAGGTTAAAGGCTGCTGCCACACCCATCCAGCGACTGGCCTTCGACCGCAGCCTGCCGGACGACTCTACAAGCGATTGTTCGAACATGAGCATTCCCATCTGCGAGAGGAAAGGCTGGCATGGTAGACACCGCGGGCACAGGGTTTGTTACAGCGCAAGGATCGGTAAAGGCTAGGAAGACTTGAATCAGCCAGTGCGTAGTTGCTGCTCTGCAGCGTTTGAACAAAGAAGCCGGACAGCTGGGCTGTCCGGCTTTCCAGGTAGGGTAAGGGTTAGAAGTTGAGCTTGAGTGCAAACTGCACGAGGCGTGGCGTGTAGTTGGAATCCACCGCCGTCACGGTGCCGAAGGCGGAGTTGCCAAGCTGCACGTTGCCGCTGCCCTGCGTCAACTGGTAGCTGGGCGTGTTGCTGATGTTGAACGTCTCTGCGCGGAACTGCAAGGCAGCGCTCTCAAAGAGGTGAAAGTCTTTGAACAGGGACAGATCGACGTGCCGATAGTGCGGCCCAAACACGTCGTTGCGTTGCGTGGTGCCGATGGTGCCCAGTGGCTGCGGTGCAAAGGCAGTGGTGTCAAAGTACTGCGACAGTGACTTGCTGCCACCGAAGTTTGGGTTATGCAGCTGGTTCGGGCGGTCCGATCCGCCGTTGTTGATGGGCGTGGCACGGTTGCCATAACCGCCTGCACTGCCGCTGTTCAGGATGGAGACTGGCTTGCCGCTCTGCCAGACCGTGATGGTGTTGATTTGCCAGCCACTCAGGGCAAAGCTCTCGAGCGAGTTGCCGAAGTGGTGGTTTTGCGCAAAGGCATAGTTCAACGACAGGGCAAAGCGGTTCTGGATGTCGTTTTCCGCGATGCCGTAGTCGATCTGGCGGATGCGCGTCGGATCGGCGTTGTAGGCCCCCTGCGAACCCTCCTGCGAGAAGCCCGTCACGTCATTCGCAGCGCGCCCCCAAGTGTAGTTACCGTCAAACGACAGGCCGTTGACAAAGCGGCGCTGGAACGAGGTCTGCAGGGCACTGTAGTTGGAAATACCCTCGCTCACCAACCAGTTGACGCCGCTCAGGTTGGGCAGAATGCCGCTGAGCGGGCGTGCGCTGGAGGTGCCACCCTGCGCCACCGGGATGGTGGAGTTGCCAGGCTTCGGCACGTTGATGTCGTTGATGGTCTGCGGCAAGTGCTGACCTATGTTGCCCACATAGCCGATGGTCAGCACGTTGGGTCCGAACTGCTGCTGCACCTGCAGGTTGAACTGCTGGATGAGCGCGGGGCGGAACCGTGGATCCTCTGCCGTGAACGAGAGGTTCGGGCTGTTGATATTCTGCGCCTGCGGCAGGGGCAGACCCTGATCGAAGGTGTTGAAGGCTCCCGGCACCGTGGCGCAATCCGGGTTGGTCGCCGAAGGCAGCACACCCTGTGACGCCTGGATCTGGTAACCGACAGTCGACACGCAGTTCGGAGAATATACCGAGACAAACGGCGCATTCTTCAGGTCTGCGTTTGACGTGTAGTTGCCTGGAAAGTAGCTGAGGCCGTAGCCGCCACGCAACACCGTGTTGGGCTGCAGCGACCAGGAGAAGCCCACGCGCGGTGCCACGTCCTTGTAGTCCGTGCCAATGCCCGCGTTGGCGTTTACTCCGTTCACATTGGCTACCTGCAGTGCCTGGCCAATGTTGGTGTTGTTCAGACTCAGCGCCTGGGTGAAGTTGAAGTTGGAAATGTAGCCATGGCGCTCTGTAAAGGGCGTAAAGATGTCATAGCGCACGCCATAGATCACCGTAAGGTTCTGGGTCGCTTTCCAACTGTCCTGCAGGAAAACACTGGGTTCGAAGGTGCGGTAATCCGGTGTATTGATGTTGTAGTTGCGGCTGCTGGAAGAGAACGCACCCACCAGCGAACTGGCCAGCTGGTTGTCCTGCTGCTTCTTCTGATTGCCGGACACATTATCCGAGAGCAGGCCAAAGCCGAACTGGCCCGCGGGGAAGGCGCTCTGTAGGTTGCGAGCCTGACGCCGAATGTAACTGACGCCAAACTTCATGCTGTGCGAGCCGCGGGTGTAATTCACAATGCCCGCATATTGAAACGTGTTGTCAATATCCTGCAACGGGACGTAGGCACCATCGCCGATGTCGCTGAATGGACCGAACGAGATCGGGGTCAACACATTGCTGGTGGCATTGAAGTTCATGTTGCCGCCGAATCCGACTTTGGTATCAGCGTTCTGACCGTAGTTCAGGGGCAACGACAGGTTGTTGATGCGCGTGAAGCCAGCCTTCAGGTCGACCAGCAGGTTGCCGTTGAAAATGTGCGTGTAGTCGAAGGCGAACTGCTGCGCCGCGTCGCTGGCCGGGCCGGCAAAGATGTAACGGCCACCGGAGATCTGCAGGCCATTGGACACGCCGAGCGCGGGAGGGATGGTGCTGTTGACCTTGTTGTACGTGTAGCGGCCGTAGAACAGGTTGTTGGAGTTGAAATGATGGTCGATGCGCACATCAAAGACGTTGCTGTTCGACACGCGGTTCGGGCTGACGACGTAGTTGTTCGTCAGTTGACCCACTGCGCCAGTGTTTGGCGCTGGAAACAGCTTCAGATAGTTCAACGCAATCGGGTCGAGAGTGTGGCCCTGAGTGCCTGCGCCCTGCGCGATCAGCGCCGCGGGTGACCCGCCGTTGAGGCTGTTGATGTTGTAGTACTCATCAATGGTCGGAACGGTGCTCTGGTAGGTGACGCCGCTCACCTGCCGCAGGCCTTCGTAATCACCAAAGAAGAACGTCTTATCCCGGAAAATGGGGCCGCCGATGCTGCCGCCAAATTGGTTCTGGCGCAGCTCCGGCTTGGAGCCGGTGTTTTGCAACACCTGCCGCGCGTCGAAGATGTCGTTGCGGAAGTACTCGTAGGCGCTACCGTGAAACCGGTTAGTGCCGGACTTGGTGACGACGTTGATGACGCCGCCCGCGGTCCGGCCTGCTTCTGGCGCGTAGCTGTTGGTCTGAACGCTGATCTCCTGCATGCCTTCCACGTTGGGGCGGACGCCGCTGGTGCCGATCACGCGCTCGTTGTTGTCAAAGCCGTCGATGGTGAAGTTGTTGAGCGTATCGTCCTGGCCGTTTACAGAAATACTGGAGCTCTGGCGGCGGTCGTCAGGGCGCGCGCCAGAGGTCAGGCCGTTGCCCGGACCCTCGTTTGCGCCCGGCACCAACTGCACCAGCTGGACGTAGTTACGCCCGTTCAGCGGCAGGTCCTGCACGGCCTGGGAGGTCACGGTGGTGCTGACGGTGGCGCTTTCGGACTGCAGAAGGGGTGTTACTGCTTCCACGCTGATCGTTTCAGAGGTATCGCCGGTCTGCAGTTTGGCATCGCTGCGTGCGCGGTCGCCTGCTTCGATTCCCAGATTGTTGACGACAGTGGCCTTGAAGCCCTGTGCTGTCACCGTGATGCTGTAGTGCCCGGGCTGCAGCAGGTTGAAGGCGTAATCGCCACTGTTGCCGGTTGTAACAGTGCGGGTTTCATTGGTCGCCAGGTTTTTCGCGACGACCTGGGCGCTCGCGACAACGGCTCCACTTGGATCGGTAACGGTGCCGACGATGTCAGCGGTGGTAAGTTGAGCGTGCGCCATGGAGGTGCCCGCGAGCGCACATAGAACAGCTACGTGGGCCAGACTGCGGGGATGGATGTGGCCGATCCGGAAAATGTTGAAGTTGTCCATGCCTGACGGGTGTCCTCTGTTGATCTGGGTTGTGCGCGGCGAGCGGTTGGCTACGAACTGCCCCAACTACGTCGAACCTAGGCACTCTACTCACATCCATCGACACTTGTCAGGCCCGGCGAAGGGTGCGGGCTTCAAATAGCTTCTGCGGAATCAAACGATGTACCAACCGTTGCCAAAGTTAGCGATAACGGGAGTCCCTCACGATGTTTAGCGCACCTGACACGCGGTGTGCGTGAACGCGTGCTGCATGGCCGGGCTGCGGCTTAGCTGCGCCTCAAAGGCGCACGTGGCGTGTCCGGGCCCGACAAAAACGCAGGGGAAGTGGGGTGGTGAACCAGGCAGGACTCGAACCTGCGACCCTCTGCTTAGAAGGCAGATGCTCTATCCGGCTGA
>CALMRM010000127.1 GCA_937871605.1 uncultured Terriglobus sp.
CAACACGCCGGATGCCTCACCCAACGATTGGGGCACGCTGACCACCCGGGGCCTGACCGGCGACACTGGCGCAACCGGAGCGCAGGGACCGGTCGGTCCGCAAGGACCCTACGGCCAGGTTGGGCCGCCCGGCGCGACGGGCCTGACCGGCGCGGTTGGTTCCACGGGACCGCAGGGCCTGCCCGGTCGCGATGGTGCACAGGGCGCTGTCGGCCCCATCGGTCCCGTGGGCGCGCAGGGTGTGCCCGGCCCGGTCGGTCTTTCGTGGCAGGGCGCGTATACCTCCATCACGAATTACGCGACCAACGACGCCGTCAGCTGGAACGGCCAGACCTGGCTTTCACTGCACAATACGAACCACGGCAACACGCCGGACCAGTCGCCCAACGACTGGACGCTGCTGGCCGCACAGGGTGGACTTGGCCCTCAGGGTCTGCAAGGGGCCCAGGGCGTGCAAGGCTTGACCGGCAACACCGGCGCGACTGGGCCGCAGGGCTCCACCGGTGCCACGGGCGCGATTGGTCCTGCGGGTACGCCGGGACTGTTCTACCAGGGCGTGTACGCCAGTGCCAACAACTATACCCTGCACGATGCGGTCACCTACGCCGGGGCCACGTGGCTTTCGCTGCACGACACAAATCACGGCAACACGCCAGGCAGTTCCCCCGCGGACTGGCAGCTGATTGCGGCCGCTGGTGCTACTGGTGCCACCGGCGCACAGGGCGTGCAAGGCATCGCCGGGCCAACCGGCCCAGCCGGAACGCAGGGCGCAACTGGACCTGCAGGGCCGCAGGGGCCGCCGGTTGCCTTCAAAGGCACGTGGAACGGCACGACCGCATACAGCACGGGCGATGCTGTTTTTTACAACGGCTCTGCGTTCATCGCTACCGCGCCCGTCAGCGGCAACCCACCGGGCATGGTGCCCACGTGGGCGCTGCTGGCGCAGCAAGGCAGCACCGGGGCTGGAGGCGCACAGGGCATCACCGGAGCCACAGGTGCAACCGGCGCCACGGGAGCCACCGGTGCGCAGGGTCTGCAAGGCCCTGCGGGTCTGCGTTGGATGGGCACCTACCAGCCTGGTACCGGCTACGTCACGGGCGACGCCGTCGCCTACAACGGTGCCAGCTACGTGTCCACCACGGACGTAAACACCAACGTAGTGCCCGGCTCCGGTCCGCAGTGGGCCCTGCTGGCGGCCCAGGGCACGGCAGGCACCAACGGCACCAATGGTGTGGCCGGAGCCACCGGTGCCAACGGCGCAGCAGCCACGGTCGCCATCGGCTCCGTCACAACGGCTGCCGCAGGCTCCTCGGCCACCGTGCAGAATGTCGGCACGTCCAGCGCCGCTGTGTTCAACTTCACCCTGCCACAGGGCACGGCAGGCGCAGCCGGAACGCCAGGCCTTGTTTATCGCGGCACCTGGAGCAGCGGCACCGGCTACAACGCGAACGACGTGGTGCTGCGCTCCGGGTCCTCCTATGTGTCGCAGCATGGCAACAACACCGCCGACCCGGCGATCTCCGTCGCCAACAACACAGGTGACTGGCAGCTGCTGGTCTCCAAGGGCGATCCAGGCGCGGCCACCGTCACCATCGGCACCGTCAGCAATGGAACCACAGCCGCCGTCACCAACAGCGGCACCGCGAACGCGGCCATCCTGAACTTCACGCTGCCTGCCGGAGCAACCGGCTCCGTGGGACCGGCGGGCCTCACCTATCGCGGCACCTGGAACGCCGCCACGGGGTATGGCGTCAACGATGCCGTTGTGTACAGCGGCAGCTCGTACATCGCCACCAGCAGCAGCACGGGCGTACAGCCCCCAAATACCTCCGCCTGGTCGCTGTTGGCGGCGCAGGGTGCCGGGGGCGTGGCTGGACCTGCCGGGCCCACGGGGCCGGCGGGCACGGCACCCACCATTTCCGTGGCCTCCACAGCGACCGGCGCGGCGGGCAGCCAGGCCAGCGTGCAAAACGTGGGCAGCGCCACCAACGTGCAGCTGGCGTTCACCATTCCGCAGGGCGCAGCGGGCACGGGCAGCGGATCCAGTGGCGGTGTGTACTCCACCGTGCACACCGTCGCTGCCAGCAACGCAGGCCTCCAGGTGTACAGTCCGCTAGCGAACGGCAGCGCCGCGGGCGACAGCTTCGCCGTGCTCGGCTACCTGCCTGCAACTTGCAACCTGGCAAGCGTCCTGGTGTACAACTCGGCCTCGGCCGACGCCAGGTTCGAGATCCATACCGGCACTCCCGGCAACATGAGCGTGACGGCTGCCGGCATCTGCACGGCAAAGGCGAACAGCGCCACGACGTGCGCGGGTCCTGGCCCACTCACCGTCAACAACGTCTCCAACAACTTTGTCAGCTTCGGCATCACCAGCGGGTCCGGCGCGCAGACCTTTGTCTACACGCAGTTTTCATGTAATTGACGCCGCTTGATTGCCTTACCACTGCGTAGCGCGCTCCTGCCCATAACGGTCCAATGTGGCGTGAGGCGACTCCAATCCAGAACAACCCCACCGCACGTAATCCTGTCTGAACGAGTGGTTGCGGCATATTGCCGCAGACACCATTAGCCAGTACGCCCAAACACCTAAGGGAGAACACAGTGGATCAGACACTGAAAACAGTAGTAGACAAGGGATTCTCCCGGCGAGGGTTTCTTGCCGGAGCGGGTGCCGTTTCAGCAGCCACACTTATTGGCTGCGGCAACTCGACCCCGGTTACCTCAACGGTGCCAACCACACCGACTGCGCCAGCCATCACGGACATTGACGTTTTGAACTTTGCTCTAAACCTTGAGTACCTCGAGGCGGAGTTCTACCTGCGTGCGGTCACCGGCAACGGCGTACCTGCGGCAGACGGCGGCGGCGCAACCATCACCGTGCCCGGCACCACCATTGTTAACTTTACAGATCCCTTCATCAAGGCCATTGCCGTGGAGCAGGCGCAGACGGAGCTCTCCCACATCCGTGCGCTGCGTGCCACGATCACGCAGAACGGCGGGACCCCGATCAACCAGCCCGCCCTCGACTACACCGACGCGTTCAACACCATCGCGATGAACGCGGGCATCGGCTCAGGCTTCAATCCCTTCGCCAGCGAATTGAACTACCTCATTGGGGCCTTGACCTTCCCTGACGTAGGCGTAACAGCGTACACCGGCGGCGCAGCGTTGCTGCAGAGCAAAACCATCCTTGCTGCAGCTGCTGGATTCCAGGCAACCGAGGCGTATCACGCGGGCATGTTCCGCAACGTGCTGTCCTACCAGTCGTTGGCTTCCAAGGACACCACGTATCTCAACTACTTCAACGAAGTGGTGCAGTTGCGCAGCAAGCTGGGCGGCGGCAACGAAACCGTGCTGTACCAGGGCGCAGGCACCCTGCCCTCGTTCTCAAGCACTGGCAAGTACACCGGTGTTGCACCCAGCACCATTGTGGCAGCCGACGGCAATGCCTTGGCATACGCCCGCACAACGGACCAGGTCCTGCACATCGTCTATGGCACCATGCCGGGCACGTACACCGCATCGGGCGGCTTCTTCCCCTCGGGCATGAACGGCACCATCAAGCAACCCACCACCTAAGCAGCGACGGAGACATACATGGCAACCCAAGAAACACAGCAACTCGATTCCATCATCGCGAGCCGTCGCGCACTCCTTATGGGCGGTTTGACCATCGGTGCGGTCGCACTCACATCTGGCGTGGCGAACGCCGCAATTCCGGCAATGCCCGGCGACGTTGACATTCTTAACTTCGCCCTTAACCTTGAGTACCTCGAAGCGCAGTTCTACAGCCTTGCGACTGAGGGTGTGTACGGTGAAAATTGTGCCACATCACCCATCACGGGTAATGGCGCGGGTGCTGCAACCGGCAGCAAGAACAATTCCACCACGATCATCACCAAGGCAAACACCTCGCCCAGCGGCAACACGACCGTGATCGCGCCGGTGCCTTTCACGAGTGCGGCCATCGCAGCCTATGCGTTCGAAACAGCGATTGAAGAACGCAAGCACGTCAACTTCCTCAGGCAGGCGCTGGGTGCTTCCGCGGCAGCACAGCCGGTGCTGGACCTTTACAACAGCTTCATAGCTCTTGGAAACGCACTCACACCGCAAGTTGCAAGGTTTGACCCGTTCGCAAATGATGCGGCATTCCTTGTGGGTGCTTACATCTTCGAGGATGTGGGCGTGAGCGCATATCATGGCGGCGCACCGTTGCTGACAGCAGCCAACCTGGTGCCAGCTGCAAAGATCCACGCGGTTGAGGCGTACCACGCAGGCCTGATCCGTTCCACCATGTCCGGCATCGATAATGGCTACATCACCATTCCCGGTGCAAAGTTCCCCGCGGGCTTCTTCACGCAAACCACACAGGCCATCTCTGCTGTGCGTGCAACGCTGGACGGCACACAGGGTACACCGATGCAGGATGATAATGGGCTGGGTCTTGTACAGGTGCCGCTCAATACGTCGGCCCCTAACTTCACTTCAACCAGCATCCTGAATGGCGACAGCAACTACCTGGGTCGCTCACGCTCGCCGCGCCAGGTGTTGAATATTGTGTACGCAACCCCCGGGGCACCCACCAAGGGTGGCTTCTTCCCGAACGGCCTCAGCGGCACCATCAACTAACAGGCAGGACAGCAAACAAGAAAGGCAGGCCACATGGCCTGCCTTTTTGCTGCCCTCTTTACGTTTATTGATCGATGGTTTTCATGCCGCCTTCGTTGTAGCGGTTACCAGCCACATCACCTTCCGGCACGGCGGCTTCCAGCTCCGCCACTTCCTCTGGCGACAGCTTGATGTCCA
>CALMRM010000128.1:0-8994 GCA_937871605.1 uncultured Terriglobus sp.
ACCGAGTACCGTGCCTGCTACCGTCCTGCCACTGACACCGTTCACATGCCAGCACGGCACCGTTTCGTTGAACCCAGCCTGTACTACAGCACCCTCTTTCATGAGCTGGTACACAGCACCGGGCATGAAAGCCGCCTGAACCGCACCTTTGGCGAGAGCTTCGGGGACGACCTCTACAGCCGCGAGGAACTGGTCGCCGAGACAGGTGCCGCTTTCCTCTGCGCCATCGCCGGGATCGGCAACTCTCACAGCGAGCGCAACACCACCGCCTATCTCCAGAACTGGATTGGGAAACTCCAGGCGGACGACCGCCTGGTCCTGCAGGCCGCGGCTGCCGCCCAGAAGGCAGTAGACCTCATCACCGGTCAGGCCTGGGCTGAGGAGCAGCCGGCATAGCCGGCCCGCTCTCCCCTGCCCTCTTGCTCCCCTCCGAGCACTTCACTTCCCCGCTGCACTACCGAAAAAAGGATGCCGCATCATGGGTTACACGCATAGCTGGTCCCGTCCGCAGGTCATCACCCCAGCCGTCTTCCAAGCCATCACCAATGATTTCCAGCGCGTTCTGCCGGCACTCGAGGCCGCAGGTTCTCCCATCGCCAACGCCCACGGGCTGGAGGAGCCGGAGTTTTCCCCGGAATACATCCGCTTCAATGGTGTTCGCCACTGTGGGCACACGCTCAACCCGGAGGTGCGGCTGCCATGGGCCGCCAACGGTGCCACCGGCATCGGCAGCAACATCGGCATCAGCAGCGGTACGCTTCCCTATCGCACCTGCAATGGCGACTGCTCCTATGAGTCCGTCTGGTTCGACCGCCGTGACGAGGATGCAGACGAAAACGGCATTTGTGGCAGTTGCTGCAAAACTGCCTTTCGTCCCTATGATCTGGCCGTCATCGTGTTCCTGCTGATCGCAAAACATCACCTTCGACGCGAGTTCCAGGTCAGCACCGATGGCGAGGCCAAGCAGTGGGAGGATGCGCAGCGGCTCTGCGCGGCAGAATTTGGCTACACCCTCAGCTTCGAGGAGGTGCTTGCATGACCATGACCTATCGCATCGCACACTCGCTCGGTACCGATGCCGCCAATAACCAGATGCGCGCTGCCGGACGCACCGCATGGAGCCAGGAGGATGCCGCGCTTGCCGCGGCTACCCTCCGCAAAGTCTTTCCGCTTTGTGTGGAACTGCCCGGGGTAGAGCCCGAGCTGTGTGGGTGTACCAAGTGCCGCGCTGCGGCCGGGGCACAGCTTTTGCTCGGATTCAGACCACGCACTTATTGATTGAGCATGATGGCGGGAGCCACCACGGTTCCCGCCTCCACTTCCCTGCCCTACTGTCTTGAAGTGAACACTATGAATAGAACCGAAGCCGTCGTGCGCAGTTGGGTCGCTGCGCTTCCCCGCACCGGCCTATGACCTAGGCATCCTGAGCGAACGCGGCATGTACCGGCTGGAAGCCGTACCCTCTGCCCGCATCCTACGCATGCTCCCCTACCTGAAGCGCCGCAACGCGAACGGCGCGCACATCTACGGCAGACCCACTGGCGAAAGCCCATACACCCTGCTGGACGACGCGGATGCCACAATCCTCGACCAGCTTACCGCTGAGGGCTTCGCACCAACTGCCTTGGTCGAGACCAGCCCCCGCAACCTCCGAGTTTGGCTACGCCACGGCCAACCCTTGCCGAAAGAGCTTGGGACACTTGCAGCGCAGATGCTTGCGCAGCGATGCAACACCGACCGCAACGCCGCCGACTGGCGCAGGTTCGAGCGGCTGCCCGGATTCACGAACAGGAAGCCGCGGCACCGGGACACGCGGCCTCTTTCCGTTCGTGCTGCTGCATGAGCACAGCGGCGAGCCATTCGCGTCCGCCAAGAAGTTCTATGTTCAGCTGCTGGCCAGGCAGGTGCAAATCGAGCAGGAACGAGCCGTCCGGCACGTCAGGTTTGCAAACAGGGCGGGACAGACCCACAGCACGCTTTCGCTGCCTCAGTTCTTCAGCTTGCCGCGCTATGCGGGGCGTCCCGCAGCCGCAGACATGGCCTTCAGCGTCGCCGCCTACGCATCCGGCTGGCCGGAGGAGGACATTGCCTCCGCGCTCTCCCGGGACTACCTTTCCCGCGATACCAGCCCGTCCAGGCGTGCCGCCTACATCCGGCGCACCCTCACCAAAGCCCTGCGATGGGCTAGGTGAGCGCCGCGCGGCAAGGCCCGTCCCTCCGCTCAAGGTCGCTGCCGCCTTTGCGATGAGCTTTGCGCAGGCGCGGCGGCGGTCGTGGAGCCGTCGGCGATCAGCTAGAGGTTCTCCTCCAGCTGGATGTGCTCCACAGTGAGTGAGGTCAGTCACCTTCTCCGCAGAGCGCAGCCGACCAGGAGCGCGAGGATGCCGAGTCACGTTTGGCTTCAAATTGGAACCTCCTGCAAAGCCGAGAGATCGCGGACCTGCTCTTCAGTCAGCCAGGTTTCAGTCTGTTCCCTACTGCCGGACGTTCAGCACCTCGATGAGGCTAGTGCCCTCCTCGTCGAAAGCATGCCATTTCTTGAGCTTCCGAAGCGCCGCTCGACAGAAACGCTTTTTAAAGCGCGGCAAGATACACGTTCATTATGTAAATATGAGAATATCTGTATATGCACATACAGGCATAGCCATTTATTCGCATAGGAGCACAGCTGAATGGGCGAGTGCACGCAAAGCTTGCACAGAGAGGTTCACTATGGCTTCATACGTGCGTATCCATATGTCTACACATGACGATATGTGGACGTTCGCATATGTGAACCTGCAAATATGTGCTTAGATCACGAGAAATATAGATCGGTTTTTTATGTGGTACGTGCCGCAAGAGCCCCGCGTAGCTAGGCGCGTGCCCGAGCCGCCAACATCAGCAATGCTCTATCGGACACTGGTATGGACGTCTGCTTGGTTGCGAAGAGTCTCGTCTGTGATAGTTGCATATGTAGATACTCTCGTATGCGCATATGTGGACATTCGCATACCCACATGTCACGATATGCGTGTATGGCAAAGACCATTCTCACTGTCACGAGCCTTAAGGGTGGAGCGGGGAAGACAACAACAGCTCTTCACCTTGCAGCCTTCTTTCAGCAAACCTCGAAAACGCTGCTCGTCGACGCTGACCCGAATCGTTCCCTGCGGGAATGGGTTGCTCGTGGAAATGGCATGACCTTCGACGTGATCGGCGAGGCGAGCTTGGCGAAAGAGGCTGGAAACTTCGAAACTATCATTATCGATACGAAGGGCAGGCCTGAGCGCGACGACTTGGACGACATGATCACGGGGTCAGATCTAATAGTTGTACCGTGCCCCCCAGACGCCCAGGCGGTTGCAACATTGCGGTTGCTCTTTGCCCAATTCCGCCAGTTGAATGCAACGAACTACAGGGTTCTGCTGGTGAACGTCCCGCCAGCTCCTCAAAAGGACGGGGAGGAGTATCGGGCGCTGCTGGCTGATCTCGGCATTCCCACGTTTAAACACGCAATTCGGAGCATGAAAGCTTTCAAGAAAGCTTCAGTGCAAGGATGCACAGTGGACCACGTCCAAGATGATAGGCGACGAGCTTTGGGCTGGTACGACTACGAGGCGATAGGCGAGGAAATCCAAGCGATCCTCTCTACGAAAGCTGCCGAACTCAGGAGGGCTTCTTAGCTATGTCCGGTACTCGTGCGTTCAAGAACCTCGCCGCCCTCCGCGATCGCTTCGTCGAGAACACGACTGAGGAGGATGAGGTTTTGGCCACTCCAGTGTCTCTGGTCTCCTCTAAGTCAGTACTGCTGGACGCTATGCAGCATCCAGAGCAGCCTTCACCATTACAAAAGACGCTATCGGTTGTTCCGAGCACGTCGGGAAAGGTAGACGGTAGGCGACAACGGAAAGTCTTGAAGACCCCGAGCGTCTCCCTAAGTGTTGCTGTAAGACAGGAGATCCACGAAGATGTCAGTGCAATGCTTTTCGCAAGAAAATCGACCTGGATTGCACTACTGGACGAACTTTTGCTGAACTATGTCCAGCAGGCAAAGAGTTCTGGAAAGTTTCCAAAATGACGACTAACATGCGAAACTACGAAGCCGAAAAAGCCGCTGGTAAAGGCAATCTTGCTCTGCGCATGGTGGAAGTTAAAGAGGCCCGACTTGAAGCCTCCACCATGGAGCTCATGCTGATCGCTCAAATCATGGTATTTTGTGGCCTTCCATATCGTAGGACTAGCGATCGCCGGATCGTGCGAAAGGCGCGGACAGGCAAGGGAAGCACAGTGTCAGTGACTTTCCAAGCCATGATGGATGGCGTCGACATCCCGTTTGGCAGTGATCGTACGCTACTGCACTGGGTCACCCATCACGCCCTTATGACGAAGAGTCCCTTCGTGCCCCTATCGAGTGCCAGTCAGTTTCTCAAGGACATGGGGATGTCAACCTCTGGACAGAACATCCAGCGGGTCAAGGACGCCTTTCGGAGGATCGCCTCTGTCGCGATCGTTGTGGTGCGGGATGACGACAAGTCCGTCAATACCCAGCAGATCATCATGCCTATCGCGCGCGCTGCATCATTGCCGAAGAGGTTGCGGCGAGGTCACCTTGAGGGACAAATCAGCTTGCTACCGGATGACGGTCCCGGCGAAGAAGAGCCGGCTGGATTCCGCCTCGACGATGCTGTATTCAGGGAGTTCTCACAGTTCAATGTCCCCACTCTAAGAAAGCTGCTTGAGGTCACTCGCGAGAGCCCCCAAATACAGGATTACATGATGTTCCTACAGTGGCGCTCTTTCTCGGCTAAGGAAGAAAGCCATATTCCTTGGGCACAGATGCGTGAGCAAATGTGCCAGGATGACACCAACCCGTACAGGATGCGGTCCCGCTTCAAAGAAGCGATTGAGGCTCTCCGCATCGCGTGGCCAGCACTGAACGCCTCAGCCGAAAGCAGAGGACTTCGGATTGGTCCGCCAACTGGAGGCGAACAGTTTCTTCCTGATGGCGGGGCACGACTTAGGCTTTCGTCCCCTGGTGCGACTCGATCTACGCGGACCATCGAACGCTGAAGATGTGGCCGGCGACCACGCTTCGGGTGACATCGCCATCCCCGCTATTGAAGAGCACTCGTCCGAACCGGGCTACGCGGAGCATTGAGCCGCTCAACACCTCGGCTAAGCTCCTGCAAGCCACATCTCAGATTGTCGTTCCAACTCCCACGACACATACATATACACGGAACATCGCGAGCCCCTGAGAACGTCAAGCTCGACTTCTACGCGGAACATCGAAGCCTGCAAAAGCACACGGAATGAGCTTTTTCTACACGGAACATCGAACCAAAAGGTTCAGATAAGGCGTAGAGAGGGCGTAAAGGCGCCGCTCGAGCGGAGATTCACCCTGTAGATGCAAATTAAATGCGAAAACAGCTAAGCGCCGACCTTAGATCTACGCGGAACATCGAGAACCGAATTCCTATGACCAAGTTCGCTACGAACGCATACGCGAAACATCGAGCCTCGCGTGTTGCGACGCCGCGCCAACATTGGTGATCTACCTAAAACATCGACTCTCTTCTATCTGCTACGCGGAACATCGAGATGCAGTCGCGCCGATCTGCAAGAGCACACAAGGGCTCTAAAGACTAAGCGGGCTGACGCAGCCTTTTGTGACAGGTACTGCAAAGTTTTGGACCTACCGCTGCTCGCCGAAGTTTTCAGCAGCTTCCACAGATGAGGTCACGTGTCCACGATTCTCCGTGTACATGCCACGATGCTCCTAGTCGAAGCAGGCGATGCTCCTTGTACTTTGCACGATGCTCCGAGTCTGAAAACTCGATGCTCCGCGTAGCACTATATAAGGAAGCAAGACATTCAGGACATCACACGATAAACATGAAACAATCAGGACAGAATTGCAGACGATAGAGGAAAACGACCTACGCCAAGAAATGTCTTAAACAGATCTATTTGAAGTGATGCCACTCTGGCATTAGACAATGGAACGATGTTTTTCAAAGCGGGCAAGCTCTGTCTGAAGCTCGTCCTCGCCTTCTCGGGCCTGACAGCACTGTACTGCATCGCAGTTGCACCTCATCACTCCGGGGCAAACCCAAAATCGGCTCAAGGATTGCTCGACAAAGCCGATGCACTTTCTTGGACAAACAGATGGGCCGAGGCGCAGCCAGTCTACGTTCGTGCAGCAAGGCTTTTCCGCGAACAACAGCAGCCGGCGAAAGCCCTGTACGCCGAGGTGAGTGAGATCCCTCCCGATGAGGCAACGAGCATTGTCACGCACATCCTTTCGCTGGAGCGCGATCTTGCTTTACCGGAAGGCCAGGACCCAGCGACGAGACTTCGCATCCTCACGATTCTCGGAATGCTTGAAACCAACTACGATGCCAGCGAAGCACTGGAGACCTGGAAAGAAGTTGAGAAGCTTGCAGTCAGCCGCAGAGAGGTGCGCCTTGCGACGCGAGCTGGTGGGGAGCAGGGAATCGCCTATTTCATCTTGGGCGACACCAACACCGCGAAGAACAAGATCGTCCGGGCTTGGGGTCTGTCCCAAGTAGAACGTGACCCAGCTGCGACGGTACGCTACGCGTCCATCTTCGGTGCTGGGCTGGTGCAAATTCACCGCTACAAAGAAGCTCTCCAGCCACTCGAAAAGGCCATCTCGATTGCGAAGAACAATCCAGACATTGCTTACCCCACCATCGCTGTCTATGCCGAGATCGACGCCTACGCCGGTTTGGGGGACTACAGCCAGGCACTCGCGCTTGCAGATGCATCGCTGAAGCGCCTTAAGGGCACGCCCTACGACAACCATGTGGCACAGGTCCTTATCTCGCGAGGTGCGGTGAAGGCTCAGCAAGGAGACCTTCCTGCCGCAATAGCCGACTACCGGCAAGCTGTTGCAATCTGCCAAAAAGACGACAACTACAGGAACATCGTCGACAGCGCCGGACGACTCGCCCAGGCTTACTTGCTGCAAAACAAACTTCCAGAGGCGAATGAAGCGATTGACGTTGCGATTGCAGCAAATACCAAGGTTCCAGATGAACTCGTTTACGTGCCTCGGAACCTTGCCATCAAAGCGCAGATCATCGAGAAGATGGGACAGGCGAAGGAGGCAGACAGGCTCTATCGCACCGGCATAGCCCTTGTGAACCGGATGCTTCGCAACGCGCCGACCGACAACATTCAAAGGCAGCTCATCTCTGAAATGAGCGATGTGTATTCGGGCTACTTTGCATCGCTGTGCGCCCAGCACCGCTATAACGATGCGCTCCAGATTCTCGACAACGTGCGTGGACGTTCCGAGGCCCAAGCGCTTCAGCATCGCATCTCCATACCCGTTCACGAGGAGACAGCAGAGGAGAAGGAGCTGACCCGACTCAATCTGTCTCTCATCGCGACCGACGACCCGGCAACGCGGTCAGAGATCAACAACGCGATCTACAACACAGAAGTTTTCCATGAATCGACCCAGCTCGACATCGCGCGAGAGAGCATTGCACACCCTGTAACCCTGGCCGACTTGCAAAAAGGATTGGGACCAAATGCCCTGCTGGTTGAGTATGTCCTTGCAGAGCCAGCTTCCTACGTTCTTGCCATCACGCGTGACACTGTGAAGCACTACCAGCTCGGATCGAAACAGAAGATCGAATCGGACGCGCAGCTCTATCGCAAGGAGATCCGTTCCCAAAAGGAAGACAAGGCGTTAGGACAGAAGCTTTACAAAGAACTTCTGCAGCCCATCCCTGAGTACGCAACCAAAACAGACCTGGTTGTCATACCCGATGGCTTTCTGCATTTGCTGCCGTTCTCCGCACTGCAGGACGAGAAGGGATACGTACTGAGTAGCCACACCGTTGACGTGGACCCGTCCGCGACGGTCTACACGATCCTACGGAAGCGCACCGTCCCCAACGAAGAAGCGTCGCTGCCATATGTCGGCGTCGCAGCTTGGACGCAGCCTACCGATACACGCAACGTCGTTCTGCGCTCCATTACAGGACCGAAGCGGAGCGAATTGGTCGCTCTCCCCGACAGCAAACAGGAAGTAGAGACGATTGCGCAGGACCTTCCGCGTCCGAGCACCATCCTTGAAGGCGCAGATGCGACAGAAACGCACTTCAAACATCTCCCGCTCGACTCAACCCAGGTGATCCACCTCGCGCTGCATGGTTATGCAGACCTGGACTATCCGGATCGTTCTGCTCTCATCTTTGCACCGGACCCGAAAGGGTCTGATGATGGCTTGCTCCAGGTGCGCGAGATACGCGAGATGCGTTTGAACTCGAAGCTCGTAACACTCTCAGCGTGTGACACCGGCGTGGGTCCAGTCGGCGAAACAGGCGTTGTGAATCTAGTGAATGCATTCATCGGAGCCGGGGCGGACTCAGTTGTTTCCACGCTTTGGGAGCTCGCCGATCAGCCAACAAGCAAATTGATGAAGGATTTTTACGCCGGGCTTGCTGCACACGACCGCAAGGTAGATGCTCTGAGAGCGGCACAACTATCCCTGTTGGATGAGGGCTTGCCGCCCTACTATTGGGCCAGCTTTCAGCTAGTGGGCGATGCAGACGGCCATATCAACTGACGAGAAGCCGACTTGTCATTACTGATAATTCGTCACAACTGAACACAATAAGCAATCAAGCCCGGTCGCGCCTGCGACGCAGTGGCGGCAGGAGTGCTCCTGCTTGCGTTCGGTAGCCTTCGTAGGCTGGTCCAAATGCGTATAGCAGACTTCTTTCCTCCAGTCGTACCTTCCGCACATAAGCCAAGGTTGCTATGACAAGCCCGGCAAACGCCAAGAATCGACCGCATACCAGGGCATTTCCTAGGAACATGCCTAGCAATGCTGTTGTAGATCGGGTGCCTTATCAATCGGTAGGGCCAGTCTGAACCAGCAAATGATCGACTTTAATCGTGATCTCACCGCTCCACTGGGCGGCTAGATGATAACGAGCCCAGACAGCCAAAACTACTGACGCAGATTGGATA
>CALMRM010000128.1:9004-12898 GCA_937871605.1 uncultured Terriglobus sp.
TGACCGGCCGGCGACTTCAAGCTTGCCCATGGAATGGGTGCGACAGCGAAGGCAAACGCAATATTCAGAAGGAACAGATGGAGAAGCCGGGAATGTATCGGTTCCGAGACCGCCGCGGGCGTCGCCTCTTTTGAGGCAGACTTCCAGTACATAGCGAACGCGCCCCATTCCAGAAGGGAGAGCATCGAGGCAGAGCGAGATGGAGTCGGTGTCCCAGCATCAGTTTCTCCGTCCCGAGTTTCGCGGATGATTGCTCAGCTGGTCGGAAGGTAATCGGAGCGTAAGGCTGGTCGCGTTCTGGCCCGAACGAATACGCTCCGCGTGACGACGTACCTGTCGTTTGAGAGACATTGTTTCTTCGTCCTCCACCTCTTGCTCATCTTCCTGCTCAGATTGCTGAGCAATGGCCTGTTCACTGGGCGGATGAACAATGGCCTGAAAAGAGAGCATGACGGCTGCAAGAACGATCCCACCGCTACTGCGTCGGTGTTGGCGAAGGTGGCTTGAAAGAGCACACAGGAGGACGAGGCCTCCGATACCGAGGCATATACGAAGCAACATAAACATTCCCTTTGTTGTTTAGGACACAGCAGGCTAGCGCAGAACCCTAAAGATGTCTGCGGTAGCGAGGTCGACTAAACCAAGAGGAAGGGCGGAGGGCGGCTGAATTGCTGTCGAGTGTAGAGGCTTCGAAGCGCGCGAAGGCCTGACCCAGGATGGGCAGACAAACTGATGGCGGCAAGCGAGATCTGAACGCCATAGGCGAGCGAATAGAGCTGAAGTGTTGAAGCGAGACAATTGGACGAGGGCGGCGGAGGCTGCGCCTTAACCTGCAGCACAGGTCTAGACACATGAAGGGCCCGTGAACTCGCAACCTCTTGCACCCAGAAGTGTTGATTCACGAGCGTTCTGGCGAGGTGACCTTGGGATTGACCTCCTCCCGCAGAATCCGGAGATGGGATGCCCTGTCTCGCTTCTATGTCGTGACGAGGAGGTCCATAATAACGAGCCCCACCAGACATTGAGCCGCCTGCGAGTGCAATGACCAACGCGAGGAGTACAAGCACTCTGGTCCACGTTCGTATTGGGCGCATCGGCATGAGACACATAATACGTTCACTGGTGTACCTGATGCGCTTCGTTCGCGATAAACGCCGTTGTGGGAAGCGATCAGCTGTTGATGACGCTAAGCCGACTTCTCAGGAGTTGGCCCTAGACTTAAGGGCGATGATGGTAAAGCTGCTTGCTGTGGTGCTGACCGCTGTTCGGTCTATCTGAAGGGACTGTGACTCCCATGGCTGCTTGAGGTGTGCATTACTGCTTGAGAAAAGACATGACGCAGGAAATCACGTAGGAGAAAGCTAAAAAGCTGTCCGACGCGAAAGCTAGAGCTGTAGGACTCTTACTCTGCATGCGATCAGCTTTGAAGAAGAGAGCTGCAGAGGCTTTTACCGGCTACTCAGGACCCAGTTGTATTTGAGAAAGCATTGTCACGACAGCGCTGACATCCCCATCGGCATCAGCCTGCGGCCCCATAGTGGCTCCAACCACCACCTGCCAAAACGTGCTTTGGGTGCTGAGGTCGATCGCCAACCAGCGAATCTCAAGCGTCAACTGCCCTTTTCCCGCCACCAAATAGTAAGAATTTGGTGGGAATCGCACATTTGTAAACCCGAGCTTGGGCAGACCGGCCATCGCAGCTCCGATTACTTCACCGATACCATGATGCCCGGCTGGAAGCGTGTACTCGACTTGTCGCCAAATGATCGTAGGTGTTGGGCTCGCCATGTCACGTCTCCTTGCTTGAACTGCGACATCCGTACATTGTGCGGTACATCATGGCAGCTTGGCCAGGATTCTTCACCATAAAAAGACGCAAATCGCCGAGCAATCCAAAGAGTGCTTGGACGGCGAGATACGGCAGGTGCTGAATGACACGGCCTAGCAGAGAAACAAAGCTTCTAGACAGGCCAGCACGGTGCTGTTCTCACCGCCGCAGATACCGGAATCAGCGTGTCATTAATCCAGGCTGGGGCTTTCTGCATAAAGCTTGAGTAGCCTATCACTGCTGTGCATTTCGTCAATCGACCAGAGGATGCTGCCAAAACGTTCGTATGTGCTGAAAGGGTTAACTATGCTGAGCACTCACCTGAAGTACAACGCAGTTCTACTTTGGTTCCCTGAGGTGGCGGCCAACTCCTCTGAAACGCCGTTGTCGGAAGCGATGCAGTCATCGCTGACGACAAGCCGACTTGTGAGGACCAATCGCTAAGCGATAGGCTGAAGTATGCTGACGAACGGCAGACTACCACTATACGAAGCATCATGCGCCAATCGGCTGCACTCGACCGAAAGAACTTCTTTGCGGGCGAAAATCGTCTGGCTTGTCTGTGCATGCTTCACTTCTCTCTCAGGTGCGGCACTGTTGCCAGCTCAGACCACTTCTACGGGCCCTAGTCCTGACTGGTTCGCGGTAAAGCTGGCCCAGCAAACAGGTGCGACACTGTCGGTTCTCTGCAAAGGACAGCTGGGCATCGCCGAGGGTCTTCCCGCAGCAGAACACGAGCTTCGAACACTGATCGCAAGCTCACCGCAAAGCGGCGATGCCTATGCCGCGCATTCCACGCTGTTGCACTTCTATTTGAGGGTTGGACGCTTTCGAGACGCGAATGCTGAAGTGATTGCCATGCTGAAAGCTCGACCAGCGGCTTCTGATCTGGTAGATATGCACTCGCTTCTCGCTTTGCTGGCAGCGTATCCGGATTTTGCCATTAACGACAGTCACCCCGCCACAGTTCGCACGGAGGTGTTCGATGGCAATGTTTTTGCTCCGGTAAAAGTACAAGGTGCCGAGAGGTCCTACATGCTTGACAACGGAATGGCGATTTCCATGATGACGGAGTCAGAGGCTAAGAGTCTTGGACTGACGCCACACTCTTCCACTTTGCAAATGCATGACATAAGCGGACTCAGCGGTCCCGCACTACAGATCGTCATGGTTGACAGACTTATATTCGGCTCCACAGAACTCCGGAACATCCCCTTTATGGTCGTCGAGGACACGCATGGCGCTTTCCTCGGAGTTCCTGAAGGGCACCACGGAATACTCGGCATCCAGCCGCTTGTAGCAGCGGGAACGCTTGAATTTCATGCTGATGGCAGTTTGTCGCTAGCTTCCCGAGTGAGGCAGGCTTCCACATCGATCCCGATGCTTTATGCGGGTGAGGGCGTCCTGACGCAGATCCTCTACCGCGATCGCCCACTTACCGTTACTCTCGACACGGGCGCGACGCAGACCACGATCAACCCTCCCTTCACCGCTCTCTACCCAGATGTTCTTAGCGAAGGGAAGAACGAAGATCATGTTATGAACGGAGTTTCCGGAACTTCAAAGCAGAAATCCGTGTCGCTGCCTCACTTGAGTCTGAGATTTGGAAGAAGTGTCGAACTGTCTCCTGCCACGATTCTGCTCAGCCAGACAACAGGCACGAGCGCCTACGCAGCCGCAAACCTTGGCTACGATCTGCTGCAAAAGGCGCGACCAATCACGCTCGATTTCACGCATATGGTCATCAGGTTTCCGCGAGCACAATAGTGCACCGCCAGGCGCACCTGCTGCGAGCTTAAGTCCTCGTAAACGCCGTTGTGGGAAGTTGGCCCGCTCGGCCGCGCTTGGAGGTCGGCTTGGGCCGGATCGCTGACGATAATGCGACTTCTCGGTACCGACCGAACCACAACCAGAGAAGCCGCGAGCGAAATGCGCATCCAAACACGCATGAAGTTTCACACAGTGCGTCGCGGATCGGGTAAGCCGCTTCTTCTGGTACATGGCATCGGCGGAAGTTGGGCATCCTGGGGGCTTGTCATCGACCGCCTCACAACGGGCGGCCGTGA
>CALMRM010000129.1 GCA_937871605.1 uncultured Terriglobus sp.
CGGGGTGGTCACATCTGCCGCGTGGAAACACTAGGGGGCCGGTACCTCTACGGCATTAAAGTGTATACATCCGGCGAAACGTTCGACCTCTGCCCAGCGGACATCTGTCAAACGGCCAGAGGCGAGTCGCTGAACACAAATGCTACCAACCAGTCCCCCGCGGGTGGTGCCTGTGTGCTGGAGGCTGCAAAGGCAGGGCTGAAGGTAGAGGGCTATACGCCACCCACAGGGGTCATGACGGCCATCGAGCGGATTGTGCAAGCAGCGGGCATTGATGTGGGCGGAGTGGAGTACATGGTCGATGATCGCGACGGCGAGATCTATTATTACGACGTGAACGCATTGTCGAACTTTGTGGCGGATGCGCCCCGTGTCATCGGCTTCAATCCCGTGGAAAACTTGGCGGATTACCTGGAGGCTGAGGTGTTTCGTGCCCGCTAACAGTCCCCTACGCTTCGGCTACTGGACGCCGGTCTTTGGTGGCTGGCTTCGCAATGTAGAAGATGAAGGCATGGAAGCCAGCTGGGCTTACGTAAGCAAGCTGGCGCGCCGTAGTGAGCAGATTGGATTCGATCTCTCGCTGATTGCGGAACTCAATCTGAACGACATCAAGGGAGTGGATGCGCCCTGTCTGGATGCGTGGTCCACGGCAGCGGCCCTGGCGGCAGTGACGGAACGTTTGGAGTTGATGGTGGCTGTTCGACCAACGTTCCATTCTCCTGCGCTCTTTGCGAAGCAGGCTGCGACTGTAGACCGGATCAGCAATGGCCGGCTTGCCTTGAATGTGGTGTCTTCCTGGTGGGAGCAGGAGGCAAGGATGTATGGCGTCGATTTCGAACATCACGACGACCGGTACGGCCGCACATCGGAGTGGCTCGACGTGGTGGAGCGGCTGTGGCACGAGCCGTGCGTCTCCCATGCAAGCAAGTACTACCGGATTGAAAATACCGTGCTCGAGCCCAAGCCGGTGCGTTCGCCAAGGCCGCCTATCTACGCAGGAGGAGAGTCAGAAGCGGCCAAAAACCTTATCGCGCAGAAATGCGACGCCTATGTCATGCACGGCGATACGCCGGAGCATGTTGCTACAAAGATTGCAGACATGAGCGAGCGACGGGAACGCCTGGGACTCGGTCCCATGCAGTACGGCGTGGCGGGGTATGCCATTGTGCGAAACTCCGACGGCGAGGTCCAGGCCGAAGTGGACCGCATTACGGATGTGCAGAGTAATGCGAAGGGCTTTGCCAACTATCAGCAGTGGTTAAAGGGTACGCAACTGGAACAGAGCATGTCGATCAAGGAGTACTCGGTTTCGAATCGTGGCCTGCGGTCGGGCCTGGTTGGAACACCCTCGCAGGTGCAGGACCAGGTTGCACGGTTTCGTGCGGCCGGTGTCGACCTGCTGCTGCTCCAGTTCAGCCCGCAGGCAGAGGAAATGGAACGCTTCAGCGAACAGGTGATCTCCACGGGCGTTGCAGCTTGAGTGCACCCGCTACCATGGTCTGCAAGGAAGCGTCTCAACAGAGAAGGGGTTGAAGTCTCATGCGTAAGCTATGGTTTGCTGCTGTAAGCGCGGTGTGTGTTTGTACCGCCTGGGCCGCTCGGCCGTCGGCGTTTGGCAATCAATCCAAACCGCTGAAGGCGACGGTGCAGATCCTCGCAATCAGTAGCTCGTCCAGGCAGAGCTTCGCGGGGAACCAGGATGTGTATCTCGCTGACGTGGAGCTGAAGGACGGGTCGCATCAGTTTGCGCGGTTGATCGATCAGTATCCCGGCTTTGCGCTGCCCATCCGGACGTCGTTGCTGAACAACAGGACACCCCTTATGTTGCAGGTGACACGGGAGCCTGAGTGCGACATCCGAGGCGCACAGATTTATTTAGCCCAAAGCGGCAGCGCCGTCTTCAACGGCAGTGTAAGAGATTCCCTCGAGAGCCGTGTAGACCAGGTTGTCCCCTGTTTCAGGACGTTGCACCAGACGATACGCGTGCCCAAGCAGTAGGGCGATTTACACCATTACTTCTTCCGGAAGAGCTTCAGGTTGACGGCTGCACCCATGGCGGCATAGCCCTGGTCTGAAGGGTGCAGGTGATCCCCGTGGTCGTACTTGGCCAGCAACTGCGTGGGGTGTTCGGGGTCTCGCGTGACTTTGTCGAAGTCCACAACGCCGTCGAACTCCTGACTTGTACGAAGGAAGCTGTTGACGTTTTGGCGGATGCGCTCGCCTTCGGCACTGAAGTACTTGGCCCCCTCGTAGGGAAGAATCGTGGCGACAATAAACCGGACGCCCTGTGCATGGGCGCGATGTGCCAGGGTCGTGAACGCATCTATGAGTTGCTGCTCCGTGATTGCGTCCGACGGAGAACGGTTCATATTTCCGATGTCGTTAATTCCCTCCAGCATAACGACATACCGCACGCCCGGCTGACCGAGCACCTCACGGTCGAAGCGGTCGAGCGCGCTTGGTCCGGCACCCTCATGCAGGATGCGATTGCCGCCGATGCCCTCGTTTACGACCGAGAGAGCCGCAGTCTTTTTGTTGGCTGCCAGCAGCGGCGCAAGGATGTCAGGCCAGCGGCGGTTTGTCTCTGTTGTGGACCCCGCGCCATCGGTGATGGAGTCGCCGAGGGTGACGACTGCGTTGGACTTACGCGTGCTGTCTACCTCGATGCGCTTGAGGAAGTACCACGAGGTGGCCTGCGCAACAGCCCCACTTGCTTCACTGCCAAAGCCGCTGCCGGTTGAGTTGTTGGCGCTCTGCAGTATGGCCTTGTTGCCGAGCGGCCCGGTGGCAGCGGCGCGCACGTCTGGCACGCCTAGGCCCGGCGATGGGGCGGTTGGCGGTAGGAACTGTTCGGCGGTGCCGTGGTCCCCCGGTGCGATATATGTGGTGGTGTAAGCGGACGCGTGAAACGTAATCGTGGGCAGCTCCTGCGCTGGCAGGACCATCGAGATTTCCACATCCGAAAAAATCGGCACGGTCTCGACGACTGCGTCCGTTGTAGCGGTCTGGCCCGGAGCAATCGTGGTTGCGGCCTCCCCTCCAAATAGAAGGGTGCGATCGGTATTGGGGAGGATGCGGCTACCGGCAGACTGAAAGGCGAGGTGCACCGAGTCGATGCGCAGCGGCGTTGTCCCGAACTCATTGCTCAAGGTGACCCGGATGCGCTTGCCGCCCTGGCTGAGATGAACGACTTGCCGCAGGGTGACCTGCTGTTTCCCAAGGGACGTCGCAGCGGTATTCGCTGAGGCAGGCAGGGCTACCACGGCTGTGCCCCACGTTGCGAGCCACTTGTTGGATTGGGCTTGGGCCAGGGGCTGCAGCGCAGTGGCGGCGGCAAGCAAGAGCAACGCAGCAGATCGCATGCCGCGATTGTAAGCCGTTCGTCACGCAGTTGGGCGTACTGCCTGCGCCGCAACAAGACGCAAGGGAACTGTTCGAGTGTCTGTCGCGTACAGCACTCCATGGGTACGCTCACCATTCCGATGGCATCCTTTGCAGTTCAGACACCACGCTGGGTAGAAAGCACAGCCGCGCAACGCTGCGAGCAGGCCACAAACGACGCGCTGCCCGTGCAGCGTGATGCTCGCGGTACACTGCTGCCACCCTTTCAAGAGGTGATGGTGCCACGCCCAAGCGGTGAGACAGTGCGGTTTGAGGCAGACCCGGCCAGCGCTCCCACGGCTGCCCTAGCAAGTCCTGTCCATACGGCAGAGGTGGACGCGCTGCATCGGCTGGTAGCAGCCTGCATGCACGGCGACTCGGCCGCATGGCAGCAGCTGGTGGTGGCGCAGCACCGCCGTGTGTACGGCATGTGCTACCGGTTCACGGGATCACCGACCGATGCGGAGGATCTGACGCAAGAGGTCTTCCTGAAGGTGTACCGCAACCTGCACGGTTTCGACCCGATGAAGGGAGCGTTCACCCTGTGGCTGACCACGCTGACGCGAAACTTGCTTGTCGATCACTTTCGCAGGACGCGCCAGGATCGCTCCACCGATTCGCTCGATGCGCCCGTCCACGAGGACAGCGACGGCATTACCCTGGTGGACCGGCTGGCGGATACGCGACCCGGGCAGCTGCAGCGGGTCGCGCAGATGGAGTTGCGGGTGCGCGTGCAGCATGCGTTAAAGCAGTTATCTCCAGAACTGCGAGAAGCCGTCATTCTGCGCGACCTGCAGGATATGGATTACAAAGAGATTGCCCAAGTGCTGCGGATTCCTGAGGGCACTGTGAAGAGCCGGATTAGCCGCGGCCGGGGAGAACTGGCCCGCATGTTGGGACGCTCAGAAGGGCGGGTAATGTAGGTGACGAATGAAACGGACAGCGTTGGATCCACACAGGCCAGGCGTATGAGCCGCCTGACGTGTGCCCAAGTCGAGAGCATGCTTTTGGACGCTGCGGACGGCCTGTTGCTGCCTGACGAACAGGCGCACTTTGAACGGCACCTTACAGAGTGCCCGCACTGCACGCGCCTTGCTGCAGAACTGCGGCAGGGTGGTGCGTGGCTTGACGTGCTGAAGGAAGCGCCGCCGGTGCCGCCTGCGGACCTGGTGACTCGCATCCTGGCCAAGACCTCAGGAGATGTCGCGAACTCTACCGAGTTTATGGCGCAGGCGGCGCACGCTGCCTCGCTGTTTGGGGATAGCCGTGCCAGAGTGCTGCCGTTTCGCGTACCTGCCGGTATGCAGCAGCCGCGCACGCGTGTGCAGCGATGGGTCTACACAGTCAGCCAGCCGCGGTTTGCGATGACGGCAGCCATGGCCTTCTTCTCCATCGCGCTGACGCTCAACCTGGCGGGGGTACGACTGACCGCACTGCGCCCGGGTGATCTGCGACCGGTCAATCTCAAGAAAAAATACTGGGCTGCGAACAGTCGTGTAGTGCAGTATTACGACAATCTACGCGTGGTGTATGAACTGGAGTCGCGTGTGCATGAGCTGCAGCGGGATAGTGACGACACCACGCCGCGTCATGGCCTCGTGAGCAGCCCGCCTAAGGGCGAGCCGCAGCGCGAGGCACCTGCAGGAGCACCGCACAGCAGTCTTCCTGCTGGGGAACGCAGGCAGAAGACGTGGCGGTCGCACAGTGTGCAACGGACAGCAGAAGCGCAGGGCACCAGCATTTCCCAGAGCGGTAACAGAGGAGAGCAGGCATGATGACCGAAAACCGAGGCGACGAGCAAAGGTATGATCCCGCGGTTGGCACCGGGCCTGACATGCCATACGCCAGCAACGACAGCGCGGCGAGCAGCAGGCAGGCGACTGGGCAGGACGTACCACCCTATGGTGGCGCATACCCGCCGGGAAACCAAAACATCTACCCGGGCGGCGCGATGCCAGGTGCTCCCAACCCCGGCCTTGCGGCGCTGCTTGGCTTTATACCGGGCGTGGGCGCCATGTACAATGGCCAGTTCGCAAAGGGACTGGCACACATTGCTGTCTTCTCGGTCTTCTGTTCGCTATCGAAGAACGTGAACGGCATCTTCGGCTTGTTCATTGCGGGATGGGTGTTCTACATGGCATTTGAGGCGTACCAAACGGCCGTGGCGCGCCGGGATGGTCTGCCGCTGCCTGACCCCTTCGGCCTGAACACGATTGGCGAGCGATTCGGCTTTCGTGCCAACCCCACTCTGAGTTCCTTTTGGGGGCATGGCGCGCCACCGCCAGCGGGCACAGGACCGCAGCCTGGGTCGTATACCCCGCCCGGACCGTACACGCAGCCGGGACCCTACACGCAGCCGGGATACCAGGTACCTCCATCTAGGTTTCAAGTAGACCCGGCGGGTACGGTGTACCGTGCGCAAGCAGCAGGTCCATCTGGGGCAGAGATGCCGACCGGTCGCCCCGTGCCCGACTCAAGCGCATACAACGCGGTTCCGCCTGCGCCAGAGATGCCGTACGGGCCATCCGGGTACAGCGCCGCGCCGTACGGTGTGCCTCCTATCCCACCTATGCCGCCTGTCAGCAACGGCGGACTGCCGGCAGGTGCACTGTGGCTCATCGGCCTGGGCTTGCTCGCCCTGCTTAGTTCTATCCGTGCCTTCGACTTCCTGGAAGGAGAGGCCAGCGGTGGCATCCTTCTGATAGGGCTGTCGCTGTTTCTGTTCTGGCGGCGTCAGAGTCAGATCCGGCAGCTCTACCCGCCAGGGTCTCCGATGATTCGGTGGAATGTATTACAGGGTACGCGTGGTGCCAGCATCCTGTTCGTTGTCGGATTGCTCACGTTGCTGCAAGGTCTAAGACTTGCATACTGGGAAAACTCATGGCCGTTCCTGTTAATCGTGCTCGGCGTACTGCTGCTGCTGGAGCGTTTCGCTCAAAACCAGATCGCTGCCGCAGCGTATGCCGCAGCACCGCCGGTTGCACAGGGAGCAGAGCAGACAGC
>CALMRM010000130.1:0-397 GCA_937871605.1 uncultured Terriglobus sp.
AGGCGTGTCGTTGCTGCCCTCCAACCTGACCTTCGCGCGCACAGGGGTGGGCGTGGTGGGTGCGGCACAAACCCTGACCCTCTCGAACAACGGCGGCTCCGCTGTGGCGGTCACCGCAGTCACCGTCACCGGAGATTTCGGCATCCTGTCCGGCGGTGGCAGCACCTGTGCGAGTGGTGCCTCGCTACCGGTGGGGGCCGCATGCACCCTGCAGATCGCTTTTCTGCCCACCGCGGCGGGTGCGCGCACGGGCACCGTGACCATCACCAGCAATGCTCCGCCGCAGGTGTCGCAACTCTCCGGCACAGGGGTTGACTTTCAGCTGCTGCCGAATGGCGACACCAACGTGGCCACCGCAACCGGTGGCAGCGCTGCCTTCTCACTATTGCTGCGGCCA
>CALMRM010000130.1:407-3953 GCA_937871605.1 uncultured Terriglobus sp.
GGCGCGGACGGTTTCCTCCACCGAACTGCCGGACGCGGGCAACGCGACGGTGACCTACACCTGCACCGGCGCGCCCGCAAACACCAAGTGCACCGTCACCTCACAGTATGGCGACCTGTCCGCCGTGCAGACCGTTACGGTCACGCTGCTGACCGGCACCTCCGCGCGGCGGATTGCCGCAGTGTGGCTCCTGCCACTGCTGGGTTTGCTACCGCTGTGCACGGCGCGCCGCTCTGGGCTGGGTCGACTGCTCTGTGTAGTAGTGCTGTCGGGCTGCGTGTTCGCGGGGATAACCGGTTGCGGTGCAGACCGCAAGATCGCCGACAGTGGCACTGGGGCCACAGGCACAGGGACGGGCACCCTCGTCACGCCGTCAGGTACGTACAACATCGTGGTCAGTGCAACCGCAGCAGGTGTAACGCATACTGTGTCGCTGACGCTGGTCGTTCGGTAGGGATTAGAAACTGGTAAGTCGTTCCGCAACCGGAGAGTCTAAGCCAGTCATTTCTTGTTGGGGTGAGAGCAGTACCTTGCTCTGACGTTCCCTTGGATACGCCATCTCCGTATTTGTCTGAAATGGGCAGTTGGCTGGTAGTGACGTAGTCGCGTCACTACTAGCTAGCGTAGTTAGCTCTTGTTCACCACAGCATTCATGTATAGTTGACAAACTACCCGCGTGCCATTAGGACTGCGGCTAACTGGAGGAGCTATGTCAAACACGAACACTGCAAAGCGGGTTTGGGTCAAGCCTGAGCTGTCAGTCACGAATCTGCGGGATGCGCAGGTCGGCAACAACAGCATGTTGATCGATCAGAGCTTTCCTGCTGCAAACGGTCTAAATCCGCACTTCTCGTAAGTAACTGCACATCTCTCACCTGCCAACACAGACTTTCCAAGTGTGAGCAGGCGTTGTACTGAGGCACCGTCCAGGTAGGATTGTGCCTTTGCTTTTCTGGGAAGAGAAGGATTGCTCGTGCCCTTGGCAGGTGTCTTTGGACCTGCTGCGCGTACCCCCGAAGTGCTGGCTGGTATCCATGCCGGTCTCACCCGCATGGCTGTTCCCAACGACATTTCCGGGCACCAGATCCACGGTGACCTGCGCTGTAGCTTCGCAGTGACAGCACCTGCCACCGTGCACTCTTCGCAGGGTGTGCTAATCGCGTTTGAGGGTAGGTTATTTGAGGCCGAATCACTGGCCCATTCTCTTGGGCTGGCAGATCCTCTAGACCTAGAACCCGCAGAACTGGCGTTTGCAGCCTACCAACGCTGGGGAAGCGACTTCGTGCTGCACCTCGACGGCGAGTTTACTGCGGTCGTTTATGACCCAGCACAAAGCCGTTTGATTCTCGCGCGGGATGTCATGGGGCGTGGCTCGATTCACTATCTCTGCCGCGGTAGTGACTTGCTCTTTGCTACAGAACCAGTTGGCTTGTTTGCTTTCCCCGGTACTGCCGTACAGCCGAACTGGAAGCGGCTCGCAGCCCTGGCCACACTGTTGCCACCTGTTGGGCAAACCGGCTTTGAAGGTGTGCTGTTTCCAGCCGCAGGTTCCTTTCTACTTGCCCAGGAGGGCAGGGCGGCACGTACGGTGCGGTGCTGGTTCCCTGAGCAACAGCCGCAACTGCGCTTACCCCGCACGTCAGACTACGCGGAAGCGTTGCGGACAGCCATGTGTCGAGCTGTCAAGGTGCGCATCCCGCCGGACGGTCTGGTGGCAACGGAACTTAGTGCGGGGTATGACAGCTCGGCTGTAACGGCATTGGCGGCACACGTCCTGGCCCGGCAGAACAGACCGCTAGTGGCCTACACTGCTGTGCCTTCGCACCCTAATGATGCTTCGGACATCGTGAAGTATGGCATTGCTGACGAGTGGCCGCTGGCAAGTACGCTTGCCGCAAAGCATAGCAACATTGAGCACTGTGCCGTTCCTACCGCAGCCGCACCCTGGCTGGAGTCTCTGGACTGCATGACCGAAATCTTTGCAGCACCGCCGTTGTTTATCCGCAACCTGCCGTGGATGTATGCCGCGCGTCGTATGGCGCAGGAGAAGAGCATTTCTCACATCCTGAACGGACAGAACGGCAATCTGGCCGGAAGTTATGACGGTGCGTTTGCATTGTTTGACATGCGACGCCGGGGCCGGTGGCGTGACCTGTTGGAGACTGCCAGGCAATGGCACCAGGCTGGCGCAAGCTGGCGGAGTTTGCTGATGCGAGCGTGGCTTCCCACGCACCAGACCCGCACGCAATTGCGACGGCTTTTCGGCTCTTCACAGGAGGAGTTTGCCGCCTATTGCCTGCTGAAGCCTGACTTTCTTCAAGCCATCGACATTGCTGTGCCGCAGGCATCCGTACTTGGGCTGCCCGTAGACGGTGACCGTAGCAACGGTGCCGCACGGCGCTTTTCCATCATGCAGATGGTTGATTTCGGCGGTCAGTACGCAGCGGAACGGCGCCTGTTCCAACTGCATCGTAGCGACCCAACGGCAGACCGGAAGTTGGTGGAGCTATGCCTCTCCTTTCCGGATGAAGTGTTTTGCCCGGGCGGCAAACGTCGTGCGCTTTATCGAGAGGCTATGCGCGGCATCCTGCCGGAAGAATTACTACAGGAGACTGGCTTTGGCGTGCAGGCTTCAGATTTTTTGCAGAACTTTGGCGAAGGCATGCCGGAGTGGAGGCAGGTCCTGGAAGCAGCGGAGCAGTCACGTGCCACCGCGGACTATTTGGACGTGCCCCGGCTGCGTCACATGCTGGAGGTGTTTGCTCCCAGCAGCTCCAACCGGCAAAAAGAAGATACCCTCTACAATTACACTGTCGGCGGCGCGCTTGCGCTGCTCCGCTTTCTGCAACACTTCGGGCCTGGTCACGATGGTGCTGCAGCGGGGCGAGTGCTGCCGTAACGCCTTTTATGAGCACCATCTTTCACTACATCATCTCTGGGCTTCACGTGATGTCCGACGTGCAATTACGCTCAGCCTTGCCCGGGGACAGTACTGTCACGCCCGATGTGACGATCCGCAGGGTCTCCCATCTGCCCAGTGAGCCGTCGCCAGAAACCCTGCTGTGGACCATCGATGGTGTTGGTCACTTTCTGATGCAGCATGGTACCGAGGTGCTGTACACCCCAGGCGAAGGGAGTTCCGCTGAGGACCTGCCCATTTACTTGACCGGTACCTGCTTTGCCGCAGTATTGCAGCAACGCGGTCACACCGTGCTGCATGGCAGCGCTGTAAGTGTAGCGGGCAAGGCCATGCTTTTTTGCGGTGAGTCTGGAGCTGGCAAGTCAACCTTGGCTGCCGTGCTCAGCAGGCGGGGTTATCCGGTTTTGAGCGATGACATATGCAATCTGCATACCGGCTCAGATGGTGTCGTGCGTGTTGTCCCGGATGGCAGGATGCTGAAGCTTTGGGCGGATACGCTGCACTTTCTCCACGAGGAACCTGGAGGTGAGCGCGTCCGTCAGGGTCATGACAAGTTCTATATGGTTCCCAACGCGCAAGAAACCGACAATCAAGAGATCGGTGCGGTCTACCTGCTGGGTCTGACC
>CALMRM010000130.1:3963-7373 GCA_937871605.1 uncultured Terriglobus sp.
CGTCTGGACACAGCGAAAGCCATGCTGCTGGTATACGGCACCATGTATCGGAAAGAGCTTGTGGAAGCCATGGGGCGACAGGACAGCTACTTTCGCATGGCAGCTGCCCTGTGCCGGCAGTGCCCCGTGTACCGCCTTTGCAGGCCTAAAGACCTGCAAAGAATGCCGGAGATCCTGAATATGCTTGAAGGCAGCTGGAGGCTGAACCAGTAGCCTGCTGCATGCTTTCTGGAGCACTCAGACGTATCACGTGTGTTCTGCACCGGTGTTTTCGGTAACGACTGGATACACTGAAGCTGCTACCAACGACGTTATGCGACTAAAACGAATTCTACAGCTGCTGTTGACGGCCTTTTTGAGCCAGGGGCTCACCGTGCTGACGCAGCTGCTGGTGCCGCCCTTCTTTTTTAAGTTTTATGGTGCGGGCGTGGAGATGTATGGAGAGTGGATTGCGCTGAGTGCCAGCGTGAACTACCTGGGCACGCTGAACTATGGCGTGCAGACCTACGCCAATAACCAGATGACGATCCTGTACACACGGGGTGACACCCCCGGCGCAAAGGCCGTCCAGGCCAGTGCGTTCCGCCTCCTGCTGCTGTTTTTGACGATCTTTGCGGTGGGTGGCCTGGCGGTGTTTGTGTTGCCCGTGGCATCGCTGCTTAAACTGCGGCATGTGAATGCCTCTGCCGCCGCGATAACGCTGTACCTGCTGATTCTGCAGATTGGCATCAGCATGTTTTTCGGCCTCCTGACCAACAGCTACATGGCCGTGGGGCGACTGCACCGGGGCAACTACATCAGCAGTGCGCAGCGGTTTGTCAGCATTGTGGGTATGGCGGTCGCCATTGCCCTGCGCAGCTCCTTTGTGGTGTTGGCTGCCGTGCAGCTCATGGCACTGGTGGTCTTTACCGTGTACGCGCTCCTTGATCTGCGCCGGACAGAACCTGCGCTGGTGCCGTCGCTGGCGGATGGTTCGTGGGCCGAAGTGGGTCGCATGATCAAGCCCAGCGGACACTTTGGGCTGATTGCCATGGCGGGATTTCTTACGTGGCAGGGGCCAGTGATCGTCATTCAGCGGGTGCTCGGGCCGGGCATGGTGGCGGTGTTTGCGCTGGTGCGGGTGGTGTTCCAGATGTCGCGGCAGATCCTTTCCGTGGCCAGCACCATGGACAGTGGTGTTATTGGGCAGGACATCACCCTGCTGGTGGGCAAGGCTGACTGGACCGAACTGCGCCGGCTCTACGATCTGTCGGAGCGCGTGGTGCTGTTTCTCATTCCGGTGGTCAGCATTGGCAGCCTGCTGATGTGTCCGTTTCTGTTCCAGGTATGGCTGCACGGCCGCATGCCGTATCAGCCGGTGCTCTGCATCGAAATGGCCATCGTATCGGCTGTGCTGGGCCTCAAGGAGCACAAGACGCAGTTCCAGTCGTCCAGCAATGAGCATGAAAAGCTGTCCACGCGCATCCTGATCGGCTATGCCGTGATGCTGACCGCATCTGTGCCTATCATGAAGACGTGGGGTGTTGCCGGCTTCATTGTCACCTGGCTTACCTGGGAAATTATCCAGACGGCGTATGTGGTCCGTTTAAACCGGAAGCTCTTTCCGGAGGACCACAGCATCGACAATGGCCTGCTGCAGCGCTTCAACGTCTTCATCGTGGTGGCCTTTGCCATTGGCATTTTTCCCGCCCTCTGGGATGCTCACTGGTCGCTGCCCGCATCGGTCGCCGTTGCGCTGGGGTACACCGCCGCGTTGGCGATAGCCGGCTACTTTGCGTTTCAAATGGATGATCTACGCGTGTTGCTGGCGGGCCGCATTCGGCGTCGGGCCGGGGCGGTGTAACGAGCCATGAACGACCGCACGCACCCATCCGCGTTACCCAGCCGCATTCTGATGCGGCTGCACTGGTGGCTGGCGACCGCGTGGCTGCTCAGCAAGGTTCCCGTTGCCTCGCTGGACACCTACTCGGTAGGGCGGCTGCGGTACGCCTTGTTGATGGCGCATCGGGCGCACGGACCGGCGTGCCGGCGCATGCTGCAACACACGATCCGGCGAAACAAGGACGCAGACGCCGATGTGCTCATCGAGCTCGCGATGATGGCTGTCAGCATTCAGGAGCCGGACACAGCACGGGAGTTGCTGGAGACGTCACTGGCACGTGCAGAGAACCGCTACACCGCCGATGCTGCCCGGCGCTTGCTTGCCGTGCAGATGGCCAGCAATGACGGAACGCTGCGGCAGCGCATGCGGCAACGGGTGGACGCGCTCCCGCTGCCCGCAGGCGCACTGCTGACGCTGGTGCCTATCAGCAGCCGCTACCTCGAGCTTTGGCAGATGTGGCGGGAGCAGACGCAACGGTACGTCCAAGGGGTGATTGTCGTGATTGCCATGGACGACGCCGCACTGGAGGCCCTGGCCGATGTGCCCGGCGTCGCCGTGTTAGACGCGCGGGAGTTTTTCGCCTGGAGCGAGGACGGCCGACTGCATCTGCACACGCGCGGCGTGCTTTGGTACTTACGCGTCCTGCTGCTGCAGGCCCTGGTCGAAAGCGGCCACCCGGTTCTGGTGCTGGATCTGGATGCGATTGCTGTGGGTGAGGTGCAGCCGCTGCTGGATGCACACCCGACCGCCGACGTGATCGCACAGCAGGACAACAGCATCCCGATGGACGTGAACCGCGACTTTGGCTTTGTCATCTGCTGTGGTTTCATGCTGTGGCGGCCCACTACGAATGCTCTCGCCCTGCTGCGACGGTATGCTGCCGAGAGTGCGATTGAACGCGATGACCAGCTGGCGCTGAACCATCTGCTGGCGCGCGACGGTATTGCTGACCGGACGCGCGACGCCGGTGCGATGCGATTCCGGTCTGCATATGCGTCGTTCGTCTGCCCCGATCCGTCCCTTGTGTCGCGCGACCTGGACACCGGCACGGTGATCCGGCACTTCCACCAGACGGGCAAGACGCCGGCAGAGCTGCGCCTGGCCATCGACGATGCCGGAGCTGACATTGAGGCCGGCGCGTAGAAGCACTTGCGGTCGGCTTGGGCCACGCGGCGGAGGAACAGCGGAAGCCACGCACGCTACATCGACGCACTGGGTGCATGGGCCAGGTACAGGTGCAGCCCTGGCAGGTAGGTGTTCAAAGACACCAGTACCGGCAACGTAGTCCCTTGCATCAAGTCGCCGCCAGTAGGATACAAGCCGCGAGGTCGCTGCAGCTTTCTGAGGAGTCGGTGCAAGAGAGTTAAGCTCCCGTGTACTTCAGCCGATGCTTTTACGCATGGACCAGCTGGTGCGCGCACGTCATTCATCAGACTTGTTCCCGTGTGAATACAGAAACGAGTAGGATGTTCGAACACCGTGCCTGGACGCGTCGCAAAGCACATCTTTTTGAAGATTTGCGCAACCT
>CALMRM010000131.1:0-11352 GCA_937871605.1 uncultured Terriglobus sp.
GAAAATGACTGGGCTCTCCGCGCCCGGCAACTTGCAGCCACCCTTCTAGTCGAGCCCTATGACGAGAGTTGGCTACCCCAACTTGTCAAGAAACTCCGAATCCTTGCCGCACATCCAGAAGAGGTCACCAAGCTCACAACTGTCTTGGCGGGATTCGGCATTCGCTTCCTCATTGTCGAGCCGCTCACTGGATCAACTCTTGACGGAGCGACATTCTGGATGGACGGTACACCCGTCATTGCTATGACGGCGCGTTTTGATCGCAACGACAACTTCTGGTTCACCTTCCTCCATGAACTTGGCCACGTCGCTGCTAAAGACGCTTACTCATTCGACAGCTTTGGAAGTGGCGATGAGGACGGCTCTCAAATAGGAGAGCCAACGGCGGAACCTGCGGCTGACCAGTTCGCCGCGCATACCCTAGTCCCAACAGAAGAACTCACTTCCTTCATTGGCCGTGTCGCTCCCCTATACCAGGAGACGCGGATTGTGCAGTTTCTATCCGGATTAAGATGCACCGCGGAATCGTTCTGGGGCAGATGCATAAAGGTGGCGAGGTGAGCTATGGCGCTCACCGAAAGCTGATCTCGAAATCCATTTAAAAATATTTGAAGTCACTGACAACGCCTGCAATACGCCCGCTTAGAAAACCTCCGCTCACTTGGCGTCCCAGCGCATCGCCGTTACGCGAAATTGATTTCGCAAAGCTCTCAATGACTAGCACTGATTCAAGCATTAGTCCTTGTGTCGGCCAGTGCCCGGTGACCAGTGGAACTCCCATCGCATGCAGGTATCCGATCGAGATCGCTCGAAGGAAAGTCGGAGTCACAATCCGCGTAGAAGAGCTCAGGCCCTCAGTCTTCACATCGGTATGAAGCATGGTGCTGTCTATGCCGGCATCCTCGACTCCAGGGTAAGCTTTGAGCTTCGCTATAGCGCTTTGAATGTATGCGTCTTGTGATACCCAGCTGGAATATCCTTGCCCAGCCAAGATGACCCGCATCGTGAGAATGCTTTCCGGTCTGAAGCCGCGAGCATTGGTATTCATATTCCAAAAGTTCTTCAGCATGAGTCCGGCGCCGGTCAGCAGCAAGATAGCCAAGGACAGCTCAATAGAGATCAGCACTCTGTGAATCCGAGTGCGAGATGCATTCGCCGACGCTGTTTGCGAGGATTCCTTCAATGCCTCATAAAGATTTCCGCCCCACAGCAAGATCGCTGGAGCAAGACCGAAGACAACGCCAGTGAAACACGAGATCGCAAGGGTTGCGAGAAGAACCGGTGCATCGAGGCGCGCCTCAGTAAGCCTAGGAATAGCCTCCGGCCACAATCAATCATCGTGAGAATAGCTGCGTGTGCCAAAATGAGCCCCGATGCGCCTCCGCGCAACGACAGGATAAGACTTTCCACAAGGAACTGCCGAACGACTCGCAGCCGACCTGCGCCCATCGAGGCCCGAATGGCGATCTCCCGCTTTCTGGTTGAGGCACGCGCGAGGAGAAGATTGGCGATGTTCGAGCTAGCGATCAGTAGGACGAATAAGACGGATGCCAGGAGTATGGCTAACGCGCGCTTCGCGCTTCCTGCCAGCTTGTCCTGGAGGAGAGAAAGCCGCCAGCCTTGGAGATTGTCATAGTCTTGCAAGTAAGAAGAGTGGTCGCTGACAATCCTTGCGTACAGCGCATCCATTACCGTGCGGGCCGTTTCAATTGGTGCATTGTCACGTAGTCTACCGATTACAGACAGGTAGTAGGGCGCTGGTCCAAGCCTCTGGAGCAGATCTTGCCACTCTTTCGTTCCGCCTATTGGCAGAGTCATGACACTTTGGGGAATTGGTATGTAAGCGTCTATCGGGCGCACCTCGTCGCCGTGAAAGGTCTGTTGAGGCAGCACAAAATTGTAGCTAGGCTTCAGTACGCCAACAATCGTCATAGGAAATCCGTCCAGCGTGACTGTCATGCCGATTACGTGCGGATCGTTGTGAAAAGTGCGTTCGAACAGGGCGTCCGAGAGATCCATCGCATGAAATTCGCTGGCTTTAGCCAAGCGACCAAGTTGCGTGGAGGCGCCTGTGAGTTCCCAGAAGTTCCCTGTGTAAGACAGAACTCGTTCTTGAGATGATTCTCCATTCGCAATCAGGGCGAGGTCCTGGTTGCCGTAAGCTGCCGTCTCATCGAGTGTTTTCGTCCTCTCTTTCCAAGTTGTATAGTCCACCCTGCTCACGAAGTTGTCGTGTTCAGGCTGATAATCACGTGAAAAGGAGGCGAGCCACACGAGTCTGCGGGTATGGCAAAGGGCGAAGAAGGACGGCCTCTATAACGCTGAAAACCGCTGTATTCATGCCAATCGCGAGAGCCAGCGTCAGGATGACAGTAGCTGCAAATCTACGGTTACGTAAAAGCGTTCTCACGGCGTAACGCGCGTCTTGTCTAGCTTGTTGCAACCAGGCGAGATGCCAAACGCCATACGCATCCTCCTTAATCGCCACTCTGTTTCCGAATCGAATGAGAGCACAGCGTCGAGCCTCCTCTGGCTTCATCCCGCGCGCGAGGTTCTCCTCAACTTCCGCCTCTATGTGATCGTTGATATCTTGATCCAAACTATCCAGGTGCTCGCGCCGGGCCATAAATTCTCCAATCACCTATCAGGTTGCAAGACCCGCCCAATTGCCTTCGACAGGGTTTCCCATTTCGAAGTCTCTGCAACAAGTTGCCGGCGGCCCTTCGGGGTGAGGCGATAGAACTTTGCCTTTCTCTTGTTCTCGGAGATGCCCTCCTCTGAAACTATGAACCCCCGCTTAAGAAGGCGATGCAACGCAGGGTACAGCGACCCTTGCTCAACCAAAAGCACCTCATCGGAGGTGCGTTCAATCGTCTTGGCTATCGCGTGACCATGTATCGGCCCCAAGAGAAGTGTTTGCAGAATCAGGAGGTCCAGGGTTCCCTGTAGCAACTCATGTCGTTCAGGCGCGCCTTTGGTAGACATACATAGGGAGATTAGACCTGCTCCGGTAGAAAGACAAGGGGACTCAAGCCGGGACTCGCCGACAGTACGGCCATACGAACGCGCATCTCTTTGCTAGAACCTTCCAGATTCTCTTGAAGAGTCGATCGAAATTGACGGGACCGCAGATTCCACATAATCCGCGCTGCGCGCGACAGCGCAACCATCGTTGTTCGAAAGAACGATGACGGGCTTGCCTTTCAGGTCTGGCCGGAAGACACGTTCACAGCTCACGTAGAAGTTGTTGCAGTCGATCAGGCCGAAGACTTTGCTCACCGGCTTACCGCAGGGTGTGGATGGCGTGCTTCACAACGCCAAACACATGCAGTTCCTCACCGATCGACACACAGAGCGGCTGGTATTTCGGATTGGCTGGGTCCAGCCACACGCAGTCCGGCCCACGCCGCAGCCGCTTCACCGTGTACTCGCCATTGACGGCCACCACGACAACGGAGCCGTTGACCGGCTTCGCCGCGCGATCTACCACGAGGAGATCGCCGTCCAGGATGCCCGCGTCTTTCATGCTGTCGCCATCGACCCGCATCATGAACGTCGCGGCCTTGTTCTCGACCAGGTACTCCGTCAGATCGAGCTCGGATTCCAGCTAGTCCTCTGCCGGTTTAGGGAAAGCCGGCAGGTTGTCCTCATTAAAACTGACTGTTCGAGACGGCAATGAGTCATTGCTGGCCGCTGCGATAGTGCCAGCGCAACATGCGCTGCGGCAGGCCTTGTGCGCTGAACAATCCAAGGACACTTTCGATGTCACCAACCTGCGAACCTTCTTCTTCACCACATCGTCGTCTACGTCTGAAGTCAGCTTTGAGAAGCAGCGTGTTGGTGGCAGCTGCCGCTCGTCACCCACGACAACAACCTGGCGGCATCGAGCGATTGCTCCTAACGCATCTACCGGTTGAATCTGACTGGCTTCATCCATCACGAGCAAGTCGAAAGTGAGTTTGCCCTGCGGCAGGCACTGGGCCATTGACAGCGGACTCATCATCACTAAAGGCTTGAGCGCCTGCACAGCGGCTGCGGCCTTGTGCATCAACTGCCGTATGGGAAAGGTGCCGACTCTTTCGTGCGATCTCTCCTTGAGAATGCTAACCGGCCCCCATGCCACCACCAACCGGTATGCCGTTGTGATGTGCACTAACGACCTCCACCGCAGAGGCCGCTATCCTCACGGGAAGTTCGCAGATCGGCAAAATCTGCAGTGCGTGTATCACTCGTTTCACGAGAGCTACGTGCAGCTTCCCTCTGTCTTGGCAAACCTGGATGCGAAACTACCCGAGGCAAATGTTCCACTCAGCGAAATGCTTGGCTTGGCTGAACGTGTTCTCTCCGCAGAAGGGGCGACGCGGGCACTGTTCACCAGAGTGCCTGAGCATCTGGCAGAACGCGTAAGCCGCCTGGAACAGCTGCATCAACTGCAGGCCGAGGAGTCCACAATCAAGGCTGCCGAAGGGCTTGGTGCGTCTCTGTTCGGCGAAGCATGGCACGGCACCGCTTCTGATTGGCAATTCCTGCGGACTGCAGGCGCTTGGCTGGCAGCCAATGCTGACATACGGCTGCAAGCTGCACAACTTGCTTCTTCAACTGAGCCAACCGATCACGCGCAGAAACTCTTTCGGCAGCGCGAAGTCTATCTGACGCAGTGGCACGCTTGGATGGACACACTCAAGACCAGTGCCGAAGCACTCTTCTGGCCTTTTCGGTGCAGACATCCGCACGGTGTCGCTGCAAAGCGTAGTTGAACGCCTTGAATGTTGGTTGAGTGGTGGCGAAGAACCCTCTCGATGGATGGGCTTTATCAGCAGCGATGCACGGGCGCGGGCAAGCGGCCTTGCACCGCTGGCCGACCGGCTGGTTGACGGGACTCTTCACCCGCCTGACATCGTTTCCGTTTTCGCCATGGCGTACCACGAAGCGTTGCTCCGCTCCATGTCTCAGGCAGAGCCTGGGCTCGCTCGCTTTAATGGCGAGTTACACCAGGAGCTTGTCGATAGTTTTCGTGAACTGGATCGTGGTTGAAGGTTGGCTGGTGCAAGATGACTCTTGCACCAGCCAATGAAGGCTAAAACCCGCATCATGGGCGCTCTCTTTCAGCACGCCATGCGCTACTCTTGGGCGACCTCGAATCCGATGCGCTTAGTGAGGCAGAGTTCGAAGCGTGTAGAGGAACCAGAGGTTTTCACTGCCGCTGAACTCTCTTGCCTCTTGTCCGAGCCGAGTCAAGCCGTACCATCATTCGTCTCGCGGCGACCACCGGGATGCGTCATGGTGAAATCTTTGGGCTGAAGTGAGAGCACATTGATTTCGCGACTGCTACCGTGCGTGTCGTTCGATCCTTGGTCGACCAAGTCGCTGGCAGCCCAAAAACAACGGGTTCCAGAAGAAAGATTCCACTGGATCCCGGCACGTTAGCGGCAATGGTCGCGCGGCGATCACAAACACCGTTTGCGGCTGAGACAGACTCGGTTTTAGCCAGTCTGTCCACCTTAGGTATCAAACCTTACTGGCCCAACTCACTTTTGTTGCGGCACATTCAGCCTGCCGCCAAGCGCGCAGGAACCAACAAACAAAGCGGGTGGCATACTTTCCGGCGCAGCTTCGCAACACTGGTGCAGTCGGGAGTGAGCAGCGTTGAAGTTCTGCAAGAGCTACACGGCCACTCTTCACCGGTGATGACGCTTGGAACGTATGCTCAAGCAATCACAGGAGACAAGCGGCAAGCACAGGCCGCCGTTGCAGGACTAATCTGATTTACCTGTACGTATGTGACCCCAAATGGACCCAGAAGAGGTTCGCGGGGCCATACTGCTTGACCTAAGTTGTTAATTTTATGGTGGGCACAGCAGGATTCGAACCTACGACTTCCACCGTGTGAAGGCGATATAAGCAGGTTTCGCCACACGTACACGGACACACACGGAAACGCGGTCTAGGCTGTATTCATGCGGCTTTTGTGACATTTGGCGCAACGTCCGTTGATGATTTGTCCACCGTTATTTTCTTGCGTACGTCACAGCTTATGACGTACGGTATGACGTACGGAGACGCCCATGGCTCGCACGTCGAACAATCCTCGCATCGTCAATCGCACTGTCCGTGCCAAGCTCGCAGAACGCCGCGATCCGTACTGGCACCTGATAGCCGAAGGGCAGCATCTCGGCTACAGGCGACAGGACATCGGCGGTACATGGATCGCCCGCTACTACACCCGCGAGCATGGCAGGCGTTTCCAGGCGCTCGGCAATGCGGATGACGCAGTACAAGCCAACGGAACGCACGTCCTGAGCTTCCAGCAAGCCCTAGAAGCGTCTCAGGCATGGTTTAGCTCTGTCACCCGCTCGGATGCCAGCGGCGTTCACCTGGGCAAGTACAGAGTCACGGACGCGGCTCATGACTGGCTCACGCGCTGGGACGGGAGCGAGCGCGGCAAGGAGACGGCGCGGGCGAACATAGAGCATCACATCCTGCCCATGCTGGGCACCGTAGAGGTCGCTAAGCTCACCCGCAAGCAAGTCGAGCAATGGCTGCACAATCTAGCGGATAAGCGTCCGGTCAAAGTGCAGCGCCGAGAGCAATCCACAAAGAAGCTCTCACCATCTCGGATGAGCAAAATCGTCTAGGCAAGAACTCTTCGACATAGCCATCAGTCAGAAGGGCAACCCTCTCGTGATGGTCGATGAACATAGGTGGTATCTGGCGAACACTGCCGTACGAGTCACCCTTGCCGACAGACTGTTCATTCGCAAAGAGATGGAGGCACTTGACCTCCACCGCAAGTGGGCGGTTGCATCCAAAGCGTTTGAGACAGATGGTGATATGGGCGCATTCACTTTATCGTTCCGCGAAATTCAAGACGCCATCGTAAAAGCCGCGCCGATTTCCTAGGCTCTGTAGTGCGCGAGCTATTTTGCAGCGCAGCTAGGGCTGCATATCGCGCAGAGGCAACATGGAACTCACCCTAGGGCTGCATATCGCGCATTTCTCTTGCATCTTTCAAATGGCGTAGCAATCGGAAAGCCGCGACTAAACTTAGCGTATGCTCCATCAACCGGAACCCAGACTCGTGGCGGTGTCAATCAAGTCTGTCCTCCCTGGGCAGTACTTTGGAGGCGTTGGCATTTGTACGCCGTACATGGTCCAAGCAGAGTCATTCCTGAAACAGGCACGATTTTTGTACGAGACTTCGCCGTTATCGCGTCCGATGAGCGCGGAGTTTGAGGCGCTTAGGTCCCATGGGTTCACAGTAGTGGAGGCACCTGAAGACTGGGTATCGCGCTTTGGTGACGAAATGCTTTGGCGAACGCAGATTGTTAAGGACGCTGTAAGGAAGGTCAAGGAGATCAACTTGAGCAAACAAGATTCGACGCCCCAGATGGCTTACAAGACTTTGGCACGGGTCGTTCTGGTGGCATTGGAAGACGTTTTTCCTCAAGAGATGTCGCACCTTGAACTGAAGCAGCAATTAGTTGTCGAGCCGAGCGATGAGGAATTGCTGACCATTCTTGATGGTCTTCACCGGCAAGGTTTTATAGATGGACACATAAAACGCGAGCGGATGTCTGGTCAACACAAGCTGGCAGCTATGAAGGGCATCGCAATCACCAATGCAGGTATGCAAGAGCTTAAAGACAAGCCTGCTGAGCAAAGCCCAGTCATTCAGCATTTCACAAACTATGGTCAAGCTGGCGCACTAGGGCCGAACGCCGTAGGCACCATCAACAACCAACAGCAGTGGGCAGACCTATCCCGCAACGTCGATTTGACTCAGCTTTCTGCCGAACTTGAATCGCTGAGGACCACGCTTGTGAAGACAGCAAAGAGTAGTGACGATTTTGCAAAGCTGAGCATAGTCGCCGAAGCGGAAGGCCATGCACAAAGGCATGACGGACCCCGCGCTGTAGAGGCGCTGGCAAAGACGGGCAAGTGGCTGTTTGATTTCGCTACCGAGGTTGGGTCGGATATCACGGCTAAAGTGGTAGCTAAAGCGCTGCACTTGGAACCATAGCCGTCCACTGCTGTCCGCAGGCGCATTTTGCTTGCAACCCATGGGCAGGTGCGTTATTTTCTCTCAGGCGCAGTCGCGCTCCACAGCAAGGTTTCACCCCTGGCAGTCGCTAGGCGGGTCTAGCCAGTCGGCAAGCCCCGGATCGATAGAACACCATCTTGATCTGAGGCAATGCCATGGCCGTCACACGGCTTTCTGATGTCATCGTTCCCGCTGAGTTCACCGCCTATCAGGTGGAGAACTCCCTTGTGTCCACGGCTCTTGTACAGAGCGGCGTGGTCGCCCAAAACGCTGCAATCGAAGCGCAGCTACAGGCCGGTGCCGAGAGCTTCACTGTACCATTCTGGTCCGATCTGCCTGATGTAGAGGCGGACATCACCAACGATGATCCGGCTATCCTCAGCACTCCACAGAAGATCACGGCGAACAAACAGGTCGTGCGCAAATCGTTTCTACACGCATCCTGGTCGGAGATGTCGCTTGCGTCGGAACTATCTGGCAGCAGCGCCCTTGCTCGCATACAGGATCGTGTCTCAGCGTATTGGGACCGGCAGATGGAGAAGCGTCTCATCGCTACGCTGATGGGCGTGCTCGCTTCCAACGTGGCGAACAATAACTCAGACATGGTGGTGGACATCTCGGGGCTGAGCGGCGTTCAGGAAGGCACAGACCTTCCCGCATCGTTGTTCAACGGCAACTCTGTCATCGATACGGCGCTCACCATGGGGGATCGTCTCAGCGATGTGAAGATGATCGCCATGCACAGCCATATCTATGGATGGGCGCTGAAGAATAACGAGATCACATTCTTCAAGCCGTCTGAGAATGACGTGGAGATCGCCACGTACAAGGGCATGGGCGTCATCCTGGATGACAGTCTCACGCCTGCGAACGGCATCTACACCACGATCCTGATGGGGCCGGGTGCTGTCGGCTATGGCACGGCAGAGCCGCGTACCGGGTTCGGTACTGAGCTCGCCCGTGTCGCGGCTGCTGGTAATGGTGGCGGACAGAGCGTGCTGCACAGTCGCATGAACGTGGCTGTACACCCGCTTGGCTATGCCTGGAACGATGCCGCAGGCACCGCAAACGCCGTAGCCGGTGAGTCGCCCAGCATCGCCGACGTGGCCAACGCTGCCCATTGGACCCGCGCTGTGTCGCAACGCAAGTCTGTGCCGCTGGCATTCCTTATCAGCAAGTAAGCTTCCCCGTTTCATCCTTGCGGGGATCACTGAGGGCGGAGGCTGGTAACCTCCGTCCTCGATTTACTTGGAGTCGCAGCATGTTCGAGAAGAAGAATCCGCCACAGTGGTGCGCAGCAGAGACGCGGGCCTTGGCCGCTACCGGCCACAACGTCCGGGGCATTGCAGCATACTTCGGCGTGTCATCCGAGACGTTCAATCGATGGATGGACGAGGACGGAGAGATCGCTGAGGCATTCAGCAATGGGCGGGAAAGCGAGCGCATGGTGCTGCACAACTCGTTATTCGTTGCTGCTACACAAAAAGGCAATGCCGTTGCGGCGATGTTCCTGCTCAAAGCGCGCCATGGTTACAGGGAGGGCGATCAAAGCGAGCAATCGAACCGCGTGCAAGTAGTGTTCAACCTGCCCGGTGCAATGACTGCTGAGCAGTACAAGACGATAGAAGCTACGGCCAAACCAAAGAAAGCGAGACTGTCAGATGGCAGCGATGACTGAAGAGCTCCAGATGAACCCGTTTCAGGAACGGCTGCTCACCATCCCTGAGAGCTTTGACGTGTTCCTTGGCGGCGGTCGTGGTGGCGGCAAGTCATACGGCATTGCGTATCTGGCGTTGCGCCACGCTGAGCAATACGGGATCAAAGCGCGCGTTCTGTACCTAAGAAAGACATACAAGGGGCTGTCTGACTTTGAGCTTGTCACACGCGAGCTCTTCGGTAAGGTCTATGGGAAGGATGCGAAGTACAACGCAGCCGAGCATGTTTGGCGCTTTCCAAATGGCGCATACATGGAATTGGGCCAGCTTGAAACGGCGTCGGACTACACCAAATATCAGGGCCGCTCGTTCACGCTGCTGCTAGTGGATGAGGCTGGGCAGTTTGCAGAGCCGTCCCTGCTAGACATGCTGCGCAGCAATCTCAGAGGATCGAAGTCCGTACCGATCCGCATGATCGTTGCGGCGAATCCGGGCGGCGCGGGTCATCAGTGGATTGCAAAGCGTTACGTCTTTCAAAGCGCACCCTGGACACCGTTTCTGGAAGTGAAGAGCAAACGTGAGTGGGTCTACGCTCCCAGCACGTTCGACGGTAACGATCAAATCGACAGAGAGCAGTACCTGGATCAACTGGAGTCATCCTGCCCAGATGATCCTGAGCTCCTACGCGCATGGCGTGATGGTGATTGGAGTGTCATGCGCGGCGCTTTCTTTGCCGAAAGCTTGTCAGAGGATCGCAATGCAGTACCGAGATGGACGGCACTGCCGCCCGCAGACGAGGGATGGCACGTCTATCTGAGCCATGACTTTGGTTCTGCCGCACCGTCTGTCACTTATATCGTGGCGAAGTCACCGGGAGCGGAGTGGGAAGGGCGATGGTGGCCACGCGGATCGTTCGTTTTGGTGGATGAGCTCGCTACAAACAAGCCTAACAACCTAGCGGCGGGAATGGGCTGGAATGTCGCACAGGTTGCAAGCGCGATCAAAGAGCTTTGCCGCAAGTGGGACATGGAAGCTGCCGGAGTCGCGGATGATGCTTGCTTCGCAAAGACAGGTGCAAGCGCAGGTTCCATAGCTGATGAGTTCCAACATGCTGGCGTCCATTTTGAGCGCGCAGGCAAAGCGGATCGTATCGGCGGATGGCAGATGATGCGGCGGTTTCTGTCGGACGCTGGTAAGCCTGACAAAGCGGGTCTATACATCTCGCGCGCATGTAGCTATTTCTGGCAGACTGTCCCGTACTTAGCGCGAGACGAACGCCGCGCAGAGGATGTAGATACTCACGGGATAGATCATGGAGCGGATGCTTGCCGTTATGGCTTGCTCGCGCGTGAGTATGCTCACGATGTTCGTGTCACTTGGCTGAGGAGCGGACGATAGGATGTTATTACAAGATCGATTTAGTCATCTGTAACTAATTATTTTCATGTTAGAAAAAGCTTGCTTCTGGTCCTTACACGCCACATAGTAATTCTGACCTCTAGTTATAGAACTAGAGCAGGAGAGTTACAGAATGAGAGAGCAAAAGAAAAATCACGGACTGCTACTTACACCAAAGGTGGCGTACGTAGCGAAGTTAGCGGCACGCGAGAGCCAGATGTCGCTGAGTGCCTTTGTTGAGCAGGCGCTTTGGAAGGC
>CALMRM010000131.1:11362-16225 GCA_937871605.1 uncultured Terriglobus sp.
GCCGTTCAGGAGGTGGAAGAGCCCACGTACGGAACACCTCCCGTGCCGAGCATCTCTGAGGTGCCACGGCGCTTTGAGGGGCTCTGGGACGCCGATCCTGCACAGCGCCTGATGATCCTGGCTGCGTCTAGACCTGACCTGCTTTCGAAGGATGAGGTTCGCATGGTAAGCGTGATCAATGGAAGCATTGCGAACGCTGGCCAGTGTCTAAGTACCCGACGATTCTGTGACGTGTTTGCAGACCCCGCGCTCGACAAGACGCACCTGGAGAAGGATGGTGAGGCGTGAGCGATCCATCCACCCAGATCGATGAACTCGCTACGCTTCGGCAAACGGTAGCCGAACTCACAGCCAAGAATGCAAACCGCAAAGCCCGGATCACAGAGCTCGAAGCGCAGCTTGCAACGGCGAACACCGCAACGCAAACCGCACAAGCCAGCTTGCATGAAATTGAGGTTACCCGTCCCATGCTCACACTTGCCGAAGCCGTGAGCCCTACGCCCGAATTGTTTCTTACGGAGTTCGCGCGAGTTGGCTACAAGGTCGTGATGCAAGATGGCAAGCTGCGCATCATGCAAGGTGATCAAGCCATAGATGCCGAAGTCACAGTAGACGGCATTCGCAAGCTGCTACTCACGGAGGATGCCAAGCATAAGAACTTCAAGCATCTTGTCTCGGTGAGTAGAGCGAGCGGTGGAGGCGCGGTCAGTCAGTCGAGCCATGCAGGATCACTCGTGCCACCATCCGAGCAAGCAAGCAAGCCGAGCAAGCTCTCGTTCGGACTGAGGTGACTATGGACAAGCTACTGGTCAAGGTTCCCGAAGCAGCCAAGATGCTGTCCATCTCGCGCTCTGCGACGTATGTGTTGCTTGCTGAGCAGCGTATCCGCTCCGTCAAGCTGGGCAAAAGCCGCCTTGTTGATGTGGACAGTCTAAAGGCATTCATATCCGCACTGCCGAACGATCAAGGTCTAGCGAGGGCTGAACAATGCTGAGCATCTCACAACTGATTCCGCCTACGTTTGCGTTTGGTTTCTCACGTATGGACTCTGCTGCGTCGAACAAAGCCGTTCCATACATGGGGGATTGCCGGTGGTTCAGGGATCACCCAAAGCGTAAAGCGTACCTGCGTATCGAATACATAAACGAGTTCGACTATGGCATTGCGGCGGAGCACAGGCGGGACCTGCCGAAACTGCATGTTCTGGTAGTCCAACTCGCACCGGGTATGCATTTACTGTTTCCTCCATTCCGCACGTCCGATCCGTTCTGGTGCGAGCCAAAGTCGGATCATGATGTAGCGGTCATTATGGCAGAGATGGGCAAGCGTGGCGGGTTCGATTATGACGAGATGCAACGCTTTGCCTCAGTACATTGCAGCGACTACCCGCAACCTACGCAGGGCAAGCAAGCCATTCAGTAAAGCGAGCAAACATTATGAGCAACAAAGACGCAGCTACTGCGCTTGCAGCGGCAGGGATGACTGTTTTTCCATGTGCCACGGATAAGAAACCGAGAGCACCTTGGAAGGAGGTGCCGTATCGTCCTGGCTGGCAGGTAGCTATGGGATGGAACGATAGCGATCTGCCAGCCATCCCTGTCGGCAAGCATGGCATGGTCGTCTTTGACTGTGACGTGCGAGCAAGCGGGCCAAACGGACGCGATGCGTTTGCTGAGCTCTGTCAGCGTGAGGACATCGACTTGTCGAGCGCATTCGTGGTGACAACGCCCAGCGGTGGCCTGCACTTCTACTTCCGCACTGATGCACCGTTCGGCAACACGACAGGCTCTCTCCCAGCGGGCATCGACGTGCGCGGGCGCGGTGGCTACGTCATAGGCCCTGGCGCAGCCCTACCGGATGGCCGCTCATACAGACACGATCACGGCGCATGGGATGCGATGCCTCAGCTACCAGAAGCTCTAGCGAAGTATCTACGTGCCAAAGGGGACGCGCCAGACTCGCAAGGTGCGCCTCAGATGCCCTCTGACGTTCATAGCCCTACTGCAAGCGTAGCGCCCGCACCTGCCGTGCCTGATGCAGCCCTGCCCAGCCCTACAGATCGTGACCGTGCCTATGCTGAGCGCGCCCTGCAAGCCGAGGTCGAAAAGCTGGCGGCACTCGGACCTGGAGGACGGCGCAACGCTGCTCTAAACGAGTCCTGCTTTGTCATGGGGACACTTGCCGGGAACGGCAGCATCGATCCTCAGCACGTTGCACAGGAACTCTACTCCGCAAGCGCTGCGAATGGTCATGTAGCGAAGCATGGGCACGATCAAACTAAAGCGACCATCGAGAGCGGCATCCGTTCCGGGCTAAAGAAGCCGCGTCCGCTGCTGCCGGACGGGCCGGATATTCCTCTGCAAGCTCTGCTCGACTCAGCAAAGACGGCCAAAGAAGAGGCGCAACCCAAACCGAGCGGCAAGCGCTCTGTATTGCTACTGCAAGGGACGCAGATCGTCGAACAGGCGATCACATGGCTGTGGGAAGGCTATCTGCCAAAGGGCAAGCTCACCTTGCTTGCAGGTGCGGGCGGCACAGGCAAAAGCACACTAGCGTTCCACATGGCCGCGACGGTAACCAACGGTACGCAGTGGCCTGATGGTTCGGCATGCCAGCATCCTGGCAACGTCCTGATATGGAGTAGTGAGGACGATCCGGCAGATACAATCAAACCGCGCCTGATGGCCGTTAGCGCAAACCCCGCACGATACGGCGTGATACAAGGCACGGTGGATGAGAACGGCGAACCTGATGCGTTCGATCCGTCGCGCGACATGGAAAGCTTGCGGGAAGCTGTAACGCAGATCGGCGGCGTCAAGCTACTCATCATCGATCCAATCGTTACGGCAGTAACAGGCGACATGCACAAGGCAAACGATGTTCGACGGAGTTTGCAGGCTATCGTGGACTTTGCTTCAGAGATGGACTGCGCCGTGCTGGGCATCACTCACTTTGCAAAGGGAACGGCAGGCCGCAACAGTGCAGAGCGGGTTATCGGATCGCAGGCTTTTGCCGCGCTTGCCCGCATGGTTCTGGTAGCAGCGAAAGAAGAGGAGTCAGATCGTCGCGTCTTCACACGGGCCAAGTCGAACAACTCTGTCGATACTGGCGGCTTCAGCTACATCATCGAACCGATTCTTTTGCACAGCAATATCGTTGCGACTCGCGTAGTTTGGGGCGAAGCGTTGGAAGGATCATCCCGCTCCATTCTTGCTGGCGTGGAAGAGGAAGGGAAGTCGGATGAGACAAGTCAGATGACCAAAGCGCAGCGTTTCTTACTAGAGTCACTTGCTCATGGACCAACCCCGTCCAAGGAACTGATGGAACATGCAAAGGAGTTGCATGGCATCTCGCCTGAGACATGCCGTAGGGCAAAGGATGAGCTCGGTATCTTGGCTCGGAAGCTCAGCATGACGAGCGGCTGGGTTTGGGAGCTTCCCCTTCGGAAAGCAAGCTGAGCATCAGTGACCATCTTCGAAGAGTGGCACGAAGATGTGTATTAGTAGTTTCTTGACTATCTTCTCTCTTTACTGGGTTTCTCTTGACCATCTTCGAAGACTAGGCTTTCTTCGAAGATGCGGAAGATGGTCAACAAATTTTGTAATACGGTGTTTGGACATCTTCCTGGCTATCTTCGGTGCTGAGGCGTGAGCCATGCCCGGTGCTCAGATCGTAAAAAGATGCGCTGTAATGGGCAGGATTGCTCGACCTGCAATGAAAACGCACCCGAAGATGCGGTCTGCTCGGTCCGAGTTACTCGTTAAGCAGCACTGCTGTAGCTGAGGCTCGGTTTGTTCGCCCGTACAGAATTGCCAATGTAGTCAGGCGACAGGTGAGCATAGTGCTTGATCGCCATGGCTGTGCCGCTATGCCCAAGCTGATTCGCAATGACTTCGATCTTTGTTCCGTTCTGAATAAGCAGGGAAGCAAAGGTGTGCCGCAGATCGTGGAACCGGACAGGACGATTGATCTGGGCAGCACGTAGGACAGAGCGCATTCTGTGCTGCTGATTCGACTTGTCCCATGCCTTGCCGTCTGAGCGCAGCAGTATGAGCTCATCATGAGCCTTGCCGTTTGCGAGTGCCACAAAGAATGCGCTCTCCGCGTCTGTCAGAAAGATGCGTTTCATCTTGCCAGTCTTTGGCTGTACCAGTGACACCGTGTTTGTGCGCGGATCAAACGCATCGGCACGCAAGCCCCACAGTTCGCCATAGCGACAGCCCGTGATTAGCGCAGCCTGTACAAGGTTTCTGAAGTCATCAGGGCACGCCGCGATAAAGCGCTGTGCCTCATCCGTGGTCAAGTATTCATTCTTTGGCTTGTCTACGTTCTCAAACTTCGGCACGGTATCCCACGCTGCTTTGCTGGAGACGTGTTGATTGACGTATGCGCGAGTGAGCAGCGCTCGCAGATCGTTGAAGATACGGTTTGCTGAGTCTTTGCGCTTGCGGCGTGTCTCAGGATCGTCATGCCTGTTGTCTGGGTAAAGGCTGACAGCAGTTCCCGCCACTCTTTGATGGTGGCGTCACGCCGCCAAACCTCTCGCTCGCGTGCACGGGTTAGATGGTGAACCGTGAAAGCTCCAACCAACCCTCCGATCAAGGAACTAGACAATAGGGCCGCTACGGCGGGAAACATTGTTCTTTATACATGACGGTAAGCGCGATATGCACCCTTTACCTACCTGTAAAGTAGCTCGCGCACTGAGGGGTGGACCACCGCGCCTGTAGCGCCAGGATTCCAGGGGTGTGGGGGGTTGCGAGAGGCTCTATGACGTACGCATGACGTATAGCCAAGCCTCAGATCGCGTAAGTTGTTGATTTGATGGTGGGCACAGCAGGATTCGAACCTACGACTTCCACC
>CALMRM010000132.1 GCA_937871605.1 uncultured Terriglobus sp.
CTTCACGCCCGACCAGGTGCGGCAGCTGCGCGGCAAGCTGGACGCCGCGGAGTGGATCGATGGCCGCGTCACTGCGGGCCACCAGTCCGCGCTCACCAAGCAGAACTCGCAGATACCGGAGACGCACGCCACTGCGCACGAGGTGGGTGACGTCATTCTGCAGGCGCTGGGGCGCAATCAGCTCTTCCGCTCGGCAGCGCTGCCGTTGAAGGTGTTTCCACCGTTGTTCAATCGGTACGCGGGTGGCCAGACGTTTGGCACACACGTGGATAACGCGATCCGCACGCACACTGCGACAGGGCAGCGCATGCGCACCGACCTGAGTTGCACGCTGTTCTTCAGCCAGCCAGACGAGTATGACGGTGGCGAGTTGGTGGTGCAGGACACGTATGGCGAGCACAGCGTAAAGCTGCCCGCAGGCAGCATGGTGCTGTATCCCAGCACTAGCCTGCACCACGTGACGCTGGTCACACGCGGCGCGCGCGTGTCCAGCTTCTTCTGGCTGCAAAGCATGGTGCGAAGCGACGAGCGCCGTGCGCTGCTACTGGAACTGGACCGGTCCATCCAGCTGCTGGAAGCGGGCAGTGACGCAGCGGTACGGCTGACCGGGGTGTACCACAACCTTCTGCGGCAGTGGGTAGAGATGTAGCTATTTCACGAGATTGCATCGGGCGCTTTGGCCGATGCTGCAGGCTGTGCGGCCCGAATGGGCGAACAGGCCGGGAAGCCGGATGCCGCCCTCACGGCTCCGGCTTCCCGCTTCGTTGTACGCCACGGCCTAGTTCACGACGGCGTCAGTTCGGCATCAGCACTGCGTCAGTCACGTGCATGGTGTCATCCTTGGCGTGTACGTCGGCTGTAAGAATGACGGCCAGGTTGCCCTTTGTGTCGATCAGGGTAAGGACGCTGCCTGACCGCTTGACCGTGAGCGGAAGACCGGCGAGCGTTGTAAGTGTTGCCGCCTGGCCTTTTCGGGTCATCTTGGTCAGCTTCTTTGCGGTTAGTCTGCCAGACACGACGTGGTACAGCACCAGCCGCTTGAGCTGCTCGATGTTCTCAGGTTTCTCCAGGTTGGTAAGCGTGCCGGCTGGCAACTTGGCGAAGGCGTCGTCCGTGGGGGCAAACAGCGTCACGCGGCCGTTTGCGCCCAGGCTTTCCGCCAGACCAGCTGCCTGGATTGCACCCAGAAGGCGGCGGTGAATGGGTGACTTCGTCAAGTTCTCAAGCAGCGTCTGCTTGTGCGACATCTGCACGTCGCCCACATCCGGATCTTTCTGCGCAGAGGCAGCCATGCCGCCGGTCAGGAGTGCCATGCCCAGCACTGCGTGTGCAACAAATCTCATTCAGCCTCCAGCACGTCCATAAGCCCTCGCCGTATACCCTGCGGGAGCATACCCATGCGATGCAATTTCGAAGCGGGAGAGTGGGGCCGTGCGACACGTTGACAAGTTGGTCAACCCACTTCAACACTACAAGTGTGGCGGTAACCTCTGCAGCAGTGCTTCATCCGGAGAATGGTCCGGCACCGGAGTGCCCGCAGGAGCACATCCAGCCACGCGATTCGGGCTTGTTCCTGATTGGCCTCTTCAAGCTGTGCAAGGCGGTCTTCTTTCTTGGCGTCAGCCTGGGAGCACTCCACTTTATCCATCACGATCTCTCGAACACGGTTGGCCGCATCGTTCGTGAACTGCACTTTGACCCGGAAAGCCATGTGGTTGATCTCCTGATGGACCAGGTTGGCCAGATCACGCACCACAAGTTGCGCTTGATCAGCATGGGCACCTCTCTGTACAGCATGCTCTGCATCACAGAGGCGTATGGCCTGCTGCGACGCCGCACCTGGGCTGAATACGTCACGCTATGGCTCAGCCTGTCGTTTGTGCCGTGGGAGCTGTATGAGGTGCTGCGCAGGCCCAGTTCATGGCACGTCTGCATCCTGCTGACGAATCTGTTGATTGTGGCCTACCTGCTGTGGCTGCTGCGCCGTAAGCAGACGCGTGTGCGGTTCGCGGCTTAGGATGGCCCTTCCTGTTGGTGCTTAACCTGCGAGGCGCCTAAGAGCGAACAGTTCCATTGCGGGTTGCCTAGTCAGATTCCGCCTACGGGACGTTTTCCACAGGTTTGCAAGAAATGCACAAAAAGTACAAATTTTCCGCTTTACGCACAAGGGCGGAAAGGTCATGATGGTCCTCGTAGTGGTTCAAAGTGGACAAAAAAGGAGTGAAGCGGTCGCTCGGCCTCATGTTGAAGACGATTTGAGGCGATATGCGGTGTTGAGACCCACCTAGCGTCATGTTTCGAGGCAATCATCCAGCACGGGTTGATGAAAAGGGGCGGCTCAAGCTGCCGGCGGAGTTCAAGCGCCGGATCGACGAATCCTACGGGCCACAGTTCTACATCACCAGCAAGGATGGGCGGCGGGCAGAGATCTACCCACTACGGGAGTGGGAGCTGATCGAAGACAAATTGGCCGGGATCCCGAACCTGAATCCGGCGAAGAAGAAGTTTCTGGACGTAACCAACTACTACGGCCAGATGGCGGAACTGGATGGGCAGGGCAGGTTGACGTTGCCACAGCTGCTGCGGGAGAGCGCGAAGGTTACGGCAGACGTGGTGGTGCTGGGATCGCAAACGTACCTGGAAGTGGTAAACCACGATGACTTTAAGGCAAAGCTGGAGGCTGAGCCGCTGACAGAGGCTGACCTGAATGCCCTGGCAGAAATGGGATTGTAAGTAACGCCCCGAGTGGGCGCGCATGGAGACGGAACGATGAGCGGTCCGCGACATGTGCCGGTTCTTTTAGAACACGTACTCGACCTTGTACAGGTGCGCCGTGGCGGCACGTATGTGGACGCCACGCTGGGGCTTGCAGGCCATGCAGGCGCCATGGCGCGGCGTTCGCTCGAGAGTCTGCGGGAAGAACTGGGCACAGAAGCGCCACAGGTGCGATTGGTGCCGCAGGCGTTTTCCGACATGGCAACTGTGCTGGAGTCTGCATCGCTGGACGGCTTAGTCGCTGATTTTGGCGTAAGCAGCCTACAGCTCGACAGCGCGCACCGGGGTTTTAGTTTTCGGCTGGATGCACCGTTGGACATGCGCATGGATACGCGCAGCGGAGCAACCGCCGGTCAGGTGGTAAATCAGGCGGACGAAGAAGATCTCGCCAATCTGATTTACGAACTCGGAGACGAAAGGAGGTCGCGGAGAATCGCCAGAGCCATTGTGAGGGCGCGGCCGATTGCCACTACGGGGGAACTTGCCCGGGTGATTTCGGCCGCTGCCCCCGCGATGAAGTCAGACACGATTCATCCAGCGACACGCACCTTTCAGGCACTTCGAATTCGGGTCAACGATGAATTGGGAGAGATCCGGTCGCTGCTGCAAAGCGCGCCATCTCTCTTGAAAGCAGGGGGCAGGCTGGCGGTCATCAGCTTTCACTCACTGGAAGACCGCCTGGTGAAAGATGCATTGCGCGATGGTGCACATGCTGGGGTGTGGGACGTGCTGACCAGGAAACCTGTAACGGCGAATGACGAGGAAGTGCAACGTAATCCGCGTGCGCGCAGTGCCAAGTTGAGGGCTGCTGTACGGTCGGCTGCTACAGGTTCGCTACAGCGGCAGACTCCTGTAAGGCGCTGGGCGAAGTTGCATAGATGAAGGAAGGTACTTAGTCGAGTTGTGGATAAGTCTGTGGGAACTTAGGAAAACTTGCACCACAGAGTTATAGGGCAGTGGTGATTAAAGGCAGTTTTGGACGTAAGTCCAGCGAATAAGTGGATAGGCAGTTGAGCGGAGGCTTGGGCATGGAACAGTTAGCGGCAACGGGTACTCGGGCGCAACGGGAGCGCGTCGCATCCTTCCGTGAACATAATCGTTCTGTGTTCGACGGGCAGCGCCGCGCGCGACGCGGGCCTACCCCTGAGGTGTTCTTTTCCAAGCACCTGGATAACAGCCGTCTGGTGAAGGCGGACAACCCGGAGCGCCGCAAGGAGATGCGGTCCTTCACCATTGCCATGAGCGTGCTGTTTCTCATGGTCATGACCTATGTCTGGCAACACTTCTCTTCCATAGAAACTGGCTATGCCATCGAAGCACAAAAGCTGCGTGTAGAGCACCTGCGTGAAGACAACCGGCAGTTGCGCTTGAACGAAGCTCAGCTCTCCGATCCTGACCGCATCGACCACATTGCCCGCCAGCTAGGGCTGGATGCGCCCCAGCCAGGACAGGTGGTGCGCCCGGACGGTTCGTTCACCAGTGAAGAGCCGGTGCTGGCAGAGGCAAAGTTACCTGCGTCTGTGCTTCATCCATAGCGGCGCGCCTGAAAAGCCGTTGCGCCTCCAGAGCCAATTTACGAGGTAAGCCCGCCATTATGCCTACGGTACGACAGCCACTTACAGCCCCCATTCGGCGAATCCGGTTCGCCTATGTGACGCTGTTCTTTATCGGCTGGGCCACACTTATAAGTGGTCGCCTGCTGTGGCTGCAGGTGATCCGCCACCACGAGTGGGTTGACCGTGCTGCAAAGCAGCAGCAGCGCACGTTTGAAGTGGCACCTCGTCGCGGAGTCCTGTACGACCGCACTCTACGCGAACTAGCCGTCACCGTGCTGGCAGAGTCGGTGTATGCCGTGCCTAGTGAATTGGGTGACAACCGTGCCAACGCGGCCGAACTCATCTCCGGCATCGTGCACACAGACCCCACGGACACCTTTACCGCGCAGGCCAGCATACTTGCACGGCTCAATGCCTCTCGCAACTTTGCGTGGATGGCGCGCAAGCTCACGCCGGAGCAGGCGCAGCGCGTCCGCGAATTAAATCTCAAGGGCGTGTACCTGCAAAAGGAGTTCAAGCGCTTTTACCCGAACACCACTTTGGCAGCGCAGGTGTTGGGTTATGTGGGGCTGGACGATAACGGGCTGGGCGGCATGGAGCGCGAGTTTGAGGACGACCTGCATGGCACGCCGGGCCGTGTGCTGACGGCGGTGGATGCCAAGCGCCATGCCCTGGGCAGTGAAGAGCGCGAACCGTTACCGGGTGAAAATCTGGTGCTTACCATCGACACCAACATCCAGCACATTGCCGAACGCGCGCTAGATGCGCAAATGGAAAAGATGAAGGCGGCGCACGGCACGGTTGTCGTACAGGACCCGCACACCGGCCAGATTCTTGCGCTGGCCATTGCACCGCGCTACAACCCGAACGACCTGAAGCACCAGGACCCGAGTATCCTGAAAAACCTGGCGGTCAGCGACGTGTATGAGCCGGGCAGCACCTTCAAGCTACTGACGTATGCCTCCGCCATTGATGGTGCGGGTGTAGAGCCGACCGACATCGTGGATTGCCAGGGCGGTGCCATGACGCTGTTCGGGCGCACGCTGCATGACGACAAGTCCGACCACTTTGGCCGCGTGACGGTGAAGTACGCGCTGGAGCACTCAAGCGATGTGGGCGCGGCAAAGATGGCCATGAAGCTGGGCAACCAGCGGTTTTACGACTACATTCGCGCCTTTGGCTTTGGTGACCGCTCGGGTATCGAGCTGCCCAGCGAAACACGTGGCCTGCTGCGTACGCCGCGCAAGTGGGATGCACCCAGCATTCTGTCTATCGCGATTGGCCAGGAGGTGGGCGTAACGCCGGTGCAGCTGGTCACCATGGTGTCGACCATCGCGAACGGGGGCACGTACATTCCACCGCGCGTGGTGCTGAGTGAGACGGAAGTGATGAAGGGGGACGCGAAGCTGCAGCCCGCGGCCTTCAAGCCCGGCGACCACCTGGGTGATCATCTGCCGGATGGCACACATCGCGTCATCTCTGAAGTGACCGCGGCCAAGATGCGCAACATTATGGAAGGCGTAGTTGTGGAGGGCACGGGCAAATTGGCCGCGCTGAACGGCTACAGTGCCGGTGGCAAGACCGGTACAGCCAACAAGGTAGATCCGGTAACGCATACGTATTCGCATACCAAGCTGGTGGCCAGTTTTGCCGGTATCGCGCCAGTGAATAACCCGGCGATCTCAGTTGCGGTGGTCATCGATACACCAACGGTGGGTTCACGCTACGGCGCGCAAACCAGCGCGCCCGTCTTCCAAGAGGTGGCGCAGCAGGTGCTGGAGTACCTTGGCGTGCCGCACGACAGGCCCTTGCATGCCGTCAGCAAGGATGCAACTGCAACAGACACCATGTTTGCAGCAGAAGATGCTCCGAGTGAAGAGACGGGCGATCTAAATGCCCTTTACGCGTCTGTGAACGATTTGCCAGCAGACGACCCCCTACGCCAAAAGAGCGATAGTGCCCCGACACCGGCGATTGCTGCTGCTCCACCTGCGTCCTCAGACAGGAAGGGTGTGTTTGCCGCGCTGCCGGACAAACTGCTGGCGGCATTTCGCGAGCATGGTGGCTCTAACTGGGTGGCGGATGAGAACGCGACCGTGCAACCGCTGCACGGGCCCGCTCTTGGGGACAGGGTGCAGGCGGATGGCTCTGTGGTCGTGGACCCAGGCAGGAAGGTCGCGGTGCCCGTGCTCGATGGTGGGCTGCGAGCAGTCATTCGCAAAGCTGCTGAGGCCGGACTGCGGGTGCAACCGGTTGGCAGCGGCATGGCGCGCGAGCAGGTGCCAGCCGCAGGTACGCCCGTGCCGATCGGCACGGCGGTTGTCGTGCGGTTTGCACGATGACAGTGACTCACTGGCCGCTGGTGGTCATGGTAGGCATGGCCCTGGGAGTCCTGGTGAGCATGGTTGGCACCAGCGGTGCCGTACTCATTCCATCGCACATCTTCGTCTTCGGCTTGACGCAGATCAAGGCGCAGGGCACGGCACTATTTATCGCGGCCATACAGGTATGGTTCGGTCCCATGCTGCCCTATGCGCGCGCGGGCAACATCGATATGCGG
>CALMRM010000133.1:0-593 GCA_937871605.1 uncultured Terriglobus sp.
GGTCTGCACCTTGCCTGCGTCTTCGCTGGGACGCTCGGGTGCGTCGTCGGGCAATAGGGTGACGCCGCCGGGCACCAGCACGCCGGGCAGCGCGCCGCCGCTGGCCAGCGCCATCATCATGGCGGGCAGGCCCTTGTCGCAGGTGGCAATGCCGAGGACTCCGCTGCGTGTGGGCAGCGAACGCATCAGGCGGCGCAGGACTATGGCGGCATCGTTGCGATAGGGCAGCGAATCGAGCATGCCCGCCGTGCCCTGGGTGCGGCCGTCGCAGGGGTCGGTGACGGCTCCGGCAAACGGCGTGGCACGGTGCGCGCGCAGTTCACGTGCCGCCTCGTTCACCAGGAGGCCGACTTCCCAATGGCCGCTATGGAAGCCGAGCGCGATGGGCGTGCCGTCGGCCGCGCGCACGCCGCCATGGGTGCTCAGGATGAGGTACTCGGGATCGAGCAGGCGGTTTGGTTCCCAGCCCATGCCCGCGTTCTGCGTGAGGCCGAAGAGGTTGCCGCTGGGTTGGAAGAGCAGCATCTCCGCCGTGATGGGCAGCGAGCCTTCCGGGCCGGGCGCGTGCGTCCGCGTGCCGCTGTACGTTGCGG
>CALMRM010000133.1:603-8668 GCA_937871605.1 uncultured Terriglobus sp.
CGCCGGGCAAATTTCCGCGAGGGAAAGTAAATCGCCCTTACGTCTGTCATCCCGACCGGAGCACGCAGTGCGCAGTGGAGGGACCTGCTTTCCTCCCCGGCATCGCTGCAGATCCGAGCAAACAGCAGGTCCCTCCACTCCGCTCCGCTCCGGTCGGGATGACAAAAGAAGAGTGGTCCGCTCAGGAGTGTTATCCCGTGCCTCATAGTCGTACTTGGGCTGTTGCATGCCTTGCGCACCTGCAGATGCGAGGCGGTTTGCGTTATAGTGACTCATCCGCTGTTCATCGAAGGAATTTGCTAATGGCTTCTGCTGTTCGGCTCTCTTTTGCTGCACTTTTGTGCGCCAGTTCGCTTGCTTTGGGTGTCCACGCGCAGGAGCCGCAGTCACAGCGGCCCAGCGAGACCACGCTCAGCAAAAACCCAGCCGGACCGCCCGCTTTGCCGGGTACAGTAAAGGACTCCGAGACGGAAGGCACCGTGCGCGCGGGTGGGCAGACCATCGCGTACCGCGCGGTGGCGGGCACCATCACGGTCGCGGGGACCGACCCGCAGGACGCCACGCTGGGCTTCGACGGCAAGCCCCTGCCGGACAGCGGCATCAAGCCCACGGACGAGGCACCGCCTACCGCGCGCATGTTCTACGCGGCCTATTTCAAGAAGGATGCGCCGGAGACCTCGCGGCCCATCACCTTCATCTACAACGGCGGGCCGGGATCGCCGACCATGTGGCTGCACATGGGCACGTTTGGCCCCAAGCGCATTGTGACGCCGGACACGCAGCATCAGACCGCCGGGCCATACCAGATCGTCGACAACCAGGACACGCTGCTGGACGTGAGCGACGTGGTGTTCATCGACGCGCCGGGCACGGGACTGAGCCGCACCTTCGGCAAGGGCAAGTCTGAGGCGTTCTACGGCGTGGACGCGGACGGGCATGCGTTTGAGCGATTTATCCGGCGCTTCCTGTCGAAGTACAACCGCTGGAACTCGCCCAAGTACCTGTTTGGCGAAAGCTACGGCACGCCGCGCAGCGCGGTGCTGGCTGCGGACCTGCGCTCCGTGGACCTGAACGGCATTGTGCTGCTCTCGCAAATCCTGAGCTTCGACAACAGCGTGGATGGCCCCAATGCCAACCCCGGTGTGGACCAGGCCTACGCGCTGGCGCTGCCCACGATGGCGGCGACGGCGTGGTTTCATCACAAGCTGCCCAACCAGCCGCCCACCCTCAAGCCGTTCCTGGACGAAGTGCAGAAGTACGCGCTGAGCGAGTACATGGCGGCCCTGCTGCAGGGCAGCGAACTGCCGGAGACGCAGAAGCGCGCGGTGGCCGAGAAGCTGCACGGCTACACCGGCCTGCCGGTCGCCTATCTGTTGAAGGCCGACCTCCGCGTAAATGGCGGCGAGTTCTCCAAAGAGCTGCGCGCAGACGAAGGCGTCACCGTGGGCCGGCTGGACACGCGGTATGCCGGACCCGACATCGATCCGCTCAGCCAGGGCAGCAGCTACGACCCGCAGAGCGACGCCATCACGTCGGCCTGGAACACGGCCATCAACAGCTACTTGCACAACGACATGAAGTATGCCACGCAAGACACCTATCTGCTGAACGCGGGCGCGGGCGGCGAGTTTTCCTGGAACATGACGCACCGTCCGCCGGGCCGGGGTGGCGGTGGACCGGGCGGCGCGCCGGGCACGGTGGAGACCGGCGCGAACGTCATGCCAGACCTGGCCTACCGTATGAAACTGAACCCGAAGATGAAGGTGATGCTGGCAGGCGGCTACTATGACCTGGCGACACCGTACTTCGAGGGCATCTACGAGATGCACCATTTGCCCATGGCCAACGCGCTGCAAGGCAACATCAGCTATCACTACTACGAGGCGGGGCACATGATCTATGTGCGTGAGGACATCCTGAAGCAGTTCCACGACGACGTGGCGAACTTCATTCGCGGCACCCAAAAGCCAAACTAAGCACGCGGCTGGGGTGAACGGCCACCGTGACGGAGCCGCTCCCGCAGCCAGCCACCCACGCGAACCAGCGGATAGAGGAAGAAGAGCGGTCGCGGCAGGCGGCTTTGCAGCAGTTCGTCCGGTCGAAAGCTCCAGGTCTGCAGCTCCTGCATTAGGTGGCGTGTGCCGCCGCTCAGCAGCAGTCGTGACAGGTACACGGAGGTGGTGCCAAACGGCAGGTCTTCCACTTCTGCCACCTCGCCGCCGCGTCGCAGCAGCCGGAGGGCAGAGCGTCGCAGGTACCGTAGGACTCGGCTCTGTTCCAGTTCGCGCAGCAGTGCGGGCGGCAGCGGCAGGTCAAAGAGGTCGTGACATAGTAGCAGCGCCTGCCCGGCGGCGCGCCCTGCATGCAGGCGCATCAGCCTGCTATATGTCTCTTCGCACGCCGCAGCCTCGTGTGGCAGCAGAGCGCACACGTCTGCCAGCCACTTCAGGCGCATCCAGCCATGCATGGCACCATGCACGCATAGGTAGGCCAGCAGCGCGTCCGGTGCAAGCGTCTGCAGCGTTAGTCCACCGGCGATGGCGACGGTCTCGCGCTGCCCGGTGGTGAACACGTCATCCAGCAACGGCAGGTCGGTCATACGCCAGTGCAGTTCCAGCTGCGCGCCGGTCTCCGCGTGCGTCCAGTCCATGGCCTTGCTGTAGCGAAACCAGAGCGGCTGCCGTTCGCGTGGCAGGTTGTCCACGGCGAACGATGCACGGTATCCGTTCCTCTGCAGCACCGTACACGCCCGCGCTACGGCGACGCGCGGCACCAGCAGATCCACGTCTTTGCTGTGCCGCACCGCGACGTCGCCATAGGCGAGCTTCGCCAGCGGGGCACCTTTCAGGAAGACGGCATCCACGCCACTGGCCAGGAGCAACCGCTGCAGCCGCAGCGACTCTACTGAGAGCGCCATAGCCTGCATGGCCGTTGCAGAGGCGAGGGCGCGCAAACCGGCTGCAGCCTGTGTTGGCACGGTAACGCCTGCCTGCCGCAGTGCGCGCGCAGCCAACCCGGCAACACGGTGGCGGCGCAGGAGGGCGACGAAATGCCCCCAGTCGAGGGGTTGTTCACTCTGTTCTGCAATCGCCTCGAGGTGTGGCGGCGACAGTGGCCAGCGCAGGCATAGCAGGAGCAAGCGAAACTCCGGCGAGAACTGGGCGCGCGTTACCCGGGAGGTCGCGCCCGCTTGCACCGCTGCTGCCTGCAAACCCGTTGTCACTCCTCCAGAGTAAATACCCCGCAACCGCCCGTGCAGCCCGTGCGGTGTTACAGCCGAACGGAGCGCAGCCGCAGCGCGTTGCCAATGACCGAGACGGAACTGAGGCTCATGGCTGCGGCGGCGATCATGGGGCTGAGCAAGAGGCCGAAGTGCGGGTACAGGACGCCTGCCGCGAGTGGTACGCCGAGCGCGTTGTAAAGAAAGGCGAAGAGCAGATTTTGCCGAATGTTGCGCACAGTGGCCGCGCTGAGGCGGCGGGCCCGCAGCACGGCACGTAGATCGCCGCCTAGCAGCGTCATGCCTGCAGACTGCAGGGCGACATCGCTACCCGTGCCCATGGCGATGCCCACATCTGCTGCGGCAAGCGCGGGTGCATCGTTGACGCCGTCGCCCGCCATAGCGACCGTGCGCCCCTGCTGCTTGTAGCGCTGCACCACGTCTGCCTTACCCGCGGGCAGCACACCCGCAACGTGTGCGATGCCCAGCGGTCCTGCGACAGCGTTTGCCGTGCGCTCATTATCGCCGGTGAGCATGATGACTTCCACACCTGCCTGCTTCAGTGCGCGGATGGTCTCAGCAGCTTCAGGACGGACCGTGTCTGCGATGCAGAGCACCCCGGCTGCCCTGGTACCGATGGCGACCAGCGTGACAGTTTCGCCCTGTGTTCGGTGCGCCTCGCCCGCTGCCTCCAGCGGTGTTGGATCGCAAGTTCTACTCTGCAAGAACGCTGCGGTGCCGACAAGAACCGCCTGTTCTTCCACCTCTCCAGAAATGCCCATGCCCGGCTCGCTCGTGAAGTGCTTTGCGTCGTTTAGGGTAAGGGAGCGGTCTTGTGCAGCGCGTACGATGGCACCGGCAAGCGGGTGTTCGCTGCCTCGCTCCAGGCTCGCGGCGAGGCGCAGCAGTTCGTCTTCGGTAACACCTCCCTGCGGCAGTATGGCGCTGACGCGCGGCTTGCCTTCCGTGAGCGTGCCGGTCTTGTCGATGAGCAAGACGTCGGCTTCGCTGAAGCGCTCCAGGGCCTCTGCACTGCGGATGAGGATGCCCGCGCCCGCGCCACGCCCGGTGCCCACCATGATGGCCATGGGCGTGGCCAGGCCTAGAGCGCAGGGGCAGGCGACGATGAGGACGCTGACTGCGCTGACCAGCGCATGCGACAGGCGCGGCTGTGGGCCGAAGAGCATCCACGCGGCAAAGGTGAGCACGGCAGCCAGCAGCACGGCAGGCACAAAATACGCCGCCACGCGGTCGGCCACGCGTTGGATGGGCGCGCGGGTGCGCTGCGCCTGCGAGACCATCTGCACGATCTGCGCCAGCAGCGTTTCGCTGCCGACGTGCTCTGTGTGCATTATGAAGCTGCCGGTGCCGTTCAGCGTGCCGCCAATAACCTTTGCGCCGGTGGCTTTCTCAACGGGCAGCGGTTCGCCGCTGACCATGGACTCGTCCACAGCGCTGTGGCCGTCGAGCACGACCCCATCGACCGGCACCTTCTCGCCGGGACGGACGCGCAGGCGATCGCCGGGCTTGACCTTGTCCAGCGCAATCTCGCGCTCGTGGCCGCAGTCGGTCAGCTTCAGCGCGGTGCGCGGTGCCAGTTGCAGCAGCGCGCGCAGGGCGGCGCCGGTACGGCTGCGTGCACGCAGCTCCAGCACCTGTCCTAGCAGCACCAGCGTGACGATGACGGCAGCTGGTTCGAAGTACAGCGCAGGGTGGCCATCCATGCCAAGGGCTGTCGCGGGCAGCAGGCGCGGAGCTAGTGTGGCCAAGGCGCTATAGCCGTAAGCAAGGCCCGTGCCCAGGCCAATGAGCGTAAACATGTTGCCGCTGCGGTTCTTTACCGACTGCCATGCGCGCACGAAGAACGGCCATCCGCACCACAGGACGACGGGCGACGCGAACGCCCACTCCGCCCATGGCAGTGCGGGCGAGTGAAGGATGTGTGCCGCCGATGGCAGCGGTTCCAGCACCATGACTGCGAGCAGCGGGACGGTGAGCGCGGCGGCGATCCAGAAGCGCCGGGTCATGCTGTCCAGTTCGGGATTGCTCTCTTCCGCGACCACTTCGCGCGGCTCCAGCGCCATGCCACATTTCGGGCAGGAGCCGGGTTTGTCCCGCACCACCTCCGGGTGCATGGGGCAGGTGTACGCCGTGCGCGTGGGGAGCGAGACCTCTGCCGGTTCCAGAGCCATACCGCACTTCGGGCACGCGCCCGGACCCATCTGATGTACCTCCGGGTCCATGGGGCAGATGTACTCGCGTTGTTTTTCTTCCGCTGTGGGTGCGGATGGCGCGGGCTGCGGCTGCAGGTACTTCGCCGGGTCGGCCTGGAACTTCGCGAGACAGCCCTTGCCGCAGAAGTGGTAGGTTTCGCCGTTGTACTCAGCCGAGCCTGCCGCCTTGGATGGCAGCACGGACATGCCGCAGACCGGGTCCTTGACCTTCGTTTCCTCAGCCGTTGCAGTGCTCATTCGCCACCCTCCACCCGCATGGGCTTGGCTGCGCCTTGCACATTAGAGTCAGCCGCGAAGCCTGTGGTGCCTGAGCGTTCGTCTGCACTGCCCATGCGGTCCAGGCCGCCGCCAAGGGTGTAGTTTTGCAAGCGAACGGCGCTGGTCCACTCCGCTTCCAGCGCCTGCAAGTAGCGGATCTGCAGATTAAACAGCGTGCGCTGCGACAGCAGCACCTGCGGGTAGGCTGCGGCCATCTGCTGATACTTCATGCTGTAGAGTTCGTAGGCGCGTTCAGCGCGAGGCAGCAGCTGCGTGCGGTAGCGCTCGGCCTGAAAGCGTGCGGACAGGTAGGCCTGTGCCAGCGGCTCCGCCTGCTGCCGCAGCGAGAGTTGCGTGCGCGTGACCTCTGCCTGTGCGCGGCTGACGTCTGCGGCCGCAGCTGCCTTGCCGCCCTGGTTGCGGTTCCACAGCGGCAGTTCCACACCGGCCTGCGCAAAGCTCATCCATCCCGCGGCCTTGTTGACACCGTCCAGCCGCTCGCCGCTGTACCACTCACCCGCCTGCACCTGCAGGTCGGGCACTGGCTCGCGTTTTTGCTGCTTTAGCTGGGCATTCGCTACGGCCACCCCAGCCTCTGCGCGGCGGAGCGATGGACTGTCAGTCAGCACCTGTGCAACGGTCGCATCGGCGTCGAGATCGGGTACCTGCTCCAGGTCACCCTCTAATGGACTGACCGGCAGACCCGGCTGATTAGCCGCGGTAGCCAGCATGGCGAAGCGTTGCAGGTAGTTGCGCTGCGCATCCTGGTAGTCGATTACGGCCTGCTCACGTTCCACTTCGGACTGCAGGATGTCGGGCGCATCGGCCTGGCCCAGGTTGGCGAGTTGGTGGGTGGCCTGCACAGACTCCGCAGCAAGCTGCATGAGTTGCTGTTGCACGGCGGCCATGCGCTGCGCCGCGAGTGCGTGATAGAAGGCGGTTTGCACGTCAGCGCGCAGGCGGATGCGCTGCTCCTCAATGCCGATGCCGTTGGCTGCGGCCTCCTGCCGGTAGACCTCGCGACGCAGGCCCAGCTTGCCGCCGAGTACGACGGTCTGCTGCACGAACGCGCCTTCTTCACCGCCATGGTACTGCCCACCGCGAATGTGGTCGCCGCTGTAGCCCACGGTGGGATTGGGCGGCAGCGCTGCCTGGCGTGCCTGCTGCCGGCTGCGTTCCTGCGCGGCTGCAGCCTGCTTCAGCGTGGGATTGCCGACCTCTGCCCAGTCCTGGAACTGCTGCAGTGTCAGCGGGTGACGCTGCATGGCATCGTGCAGCAGTTCGGGCGCGGGCAGGTCGGCGCCGGTGTGCAGCGCGGGGTTCTCCGCCTCCTGCAGGTGCTGCACGTTGCGCTGCGGTGCCACTTGCTTCGCCGGCGACTGGCTCTTCGACTGTGCGGCGTGATTCATTTGCATGCCGGGCATGTCCATGCCTGGCATCTGCTGCGCGTGCAGCAGTGGCGATGCCGAAAGAAGTGCTAACGCAGCTATGACTTTCCACAATTGGCGGTCATCCTGAGCGTAGCGATGGATCCCGAGGGTGCTTGTTGGCTGCACAGTTGCGACGGGTTTTCCACGAAAAAGTCCCGGGCTGCATTGGTAGTTCACACTGTCCAGGGATCCTTCGCTCCGCTCAGGATGACGGTGGGCGAGGGGTGTCACGAGTGCCCGGATCATGCCTTCCTCCGTCCACTCAGCAATGAGGCGTACGGGTCGTTCGGACGGTTCGCATCCTGCATCTTGCCCACCACGGTGTCGTACATCTCCGGTGTCAACACGCGCAGAAAGGCCATCATGCCCTGCATGTTGCTGCTCCAATTGGGCCGCAGGCCGTAGTTTTCGGGTAGGTCTTTCACCTCGGGAGTGTGCTCCATGTTCATCATGGGGCCTTCCATATAGGCATCCTGCGGAAAGCCCGCGACGTTGGCGGCGTTGGGTGCAACGCTGCGGTCCTGCTCGCTCATGGCACCGCTGCCCATGTCCATGCTCATCATGTCGCGCATCTGCTCTCCGCTTTGCGCGGGCTTGCCCTGCTGCATACCGCGCATCATGTTCCTCATGGCGGCCATGGACATGGGCTGTGTCAGTGGGCCGTTGGTGGTGGGTGTGCCGCCCACTTCGCTGTGCATCTGGTTCATCATGTGGTGGGGCAGGTGGCAGTGCAGCATCCAGTCGCCAGGGTTGTTGGCCACAAACTCCACGTCACGTGCCTGCGCTACGCCCACCAGTACCGTGTTGCCGGGCCACCAGGCAGTCTGCGGGATACGGCCGCCTTCCGTCCCCGTGGTGTGGAAGGTGTGGCCGTGGATGTGGATGGGGTGGTGGTCCTGGCCCAGGTTGATGAGCCGGAGGCG
>CALMRM010000133.1:8678-21277 GCA_937871605.1 uncultured Terriglobus sp.
CGCAGGCGCACGCGGTCGCCCTGCCGGATGAGGAGCGGTGTGGCCATGGGCCCAGCCTTGCCGTTGATCACGAGCCAGTTGTACTCACTCATCTCCATGGTGTTGGGCACCGTGTTGTTGGGCAGCACGGCGTACTCCTGAAATTGCAGCGCGAAGTCCTTGTCGCAGTGCGGCTGGTACGGCGTGCGCGGATGCATGATGAAGGCACCCAGCATGCCCGCCATCTCCTGCATGGCCATGTGCGAGTGGTAGAAGTACGTGCCCGTTTGGTGGATATCGAACTCGTACACGAACCTTTCGCCGGGGCGTGTGGGTGCCTGGCTGATGCCGGGCATACCGTCATAGCGGATCTGGTCTTCAAAGCCGTGCCAGTGGATGGAGCACGGCTCCGGCAGCTGATTTTCAAAGACCACGCGAACGTGGTCGCCCTCGTTCACCTGGAAGGTCGGTCCGGGCGCGGACCCGTTGAAGCCCCACAGGTCGAGCGTTTTGTTGGGCGCGATCTGCTGACGCACCACCTGCGCGACGAGGTGGAAGACCTTGGTGGTGCCGTCCATGGTGAAGGGCATGTCGCCAACATCAGTGGTGATGACGGGGACGTGCGAGGCCGGTGCATGGGGTGCCGGGTGGTTAACGGCGGTGTTTGCCAGCAGGGCAGGGGTGGCCATCAGGCCGGCGCCCAGCCCAAAGGCGCGCTGCAGAAAGCTGCGTCGATTGCTCATGGTGCAAAGATCCTTCGCGTGAAGTGCTCCGTGCGTGCGGTGGCCTGAAGCGCACCGCAGACTGCAGGGCTAGCGAGGATTCAAATGCGTAACGCGAGTGGAGCGCCGCCAAAAACTGCACTGCGGACGCTGAAGGATGGCTGCTTTTCCGTCTTGGCCAGTTCTGCCAGCGAGACGGGCGTTGTACCTGCTGTTGGAGCCACTTGCGACGCCGGGAATTGCGGTGCCGCAAGTTGCATGTGCGGGAACGGCTCAGCCGCTGCGACGCAGGTGGGGTGTCCACATGCAGGCCGCAGATCTGTTGCGTTCGTACCAGTATGCACATGCATGGGATCAGTAGGCATGCCGGTAGACGCCATGACCATGTCGTGCATGGGTGACACAGAGCGTACCGACGCCGCAGTGCAGCACGCCATGGCGCCTGCAGGCACGGCAACGCCGTACAGCGTCAGTGCCAGCACCAACACGAGTTGGATCCAGGTACGCAAGCAGGTTTCTCCAGTTAGGATGCGCTGTTGCGTCCGCAGATGCAACTACGCGCAGGGGTGACGCGGCATACCGGCCCTTCGTGGGAGTTGAGTCTTCGTTATTTTGGCTGGAGGCGAGAGGCGCGCAGGGCCGCTTCGTAGAGGTTCAGGCGCGAGTACAGGCCAAATGCAGAGCCGTCGTCCAGGAAGCCGCCACCCGGGCCCTCCGTGTCGGTGAGGATGTCGTCCGCCTGCTTCAGCGTGAGAGAAGGGTAGGCCGAAGTGAGCAGGTATCCTGCCTCCGGTGCGAGCGATGCTACGTCCTCGGTGTGCGTTGCTGTGCTGGCGAAGACCACGGGCAGGCCATACGTTTGCGTCACGGCATAGAACGCCTCAACGGCTGTCGGGTCGCTAAAGCGGCTGGTGTCCTCCGTGGCGCACTGTGCGACGGTCTTGCCGCAGGCGCTTTCCAGCACCTTTGTCAGGTCTGCCTTGGCCTGCTGCAGCGTGGCCTGGAAGGTCTCCGCTTCCTTGCCGTATGCCTTGTCCTGCGCAAGCAGGTGCGCCACGTCGTACAGGGCCAGCGTGCGGCCGCCCAGCACGTCCATGGCATAGTGCGCGCCAAGCAGGATGCGGCTGTTGCCGTACTCCGCGCCGCGGACGATCATTTGTGGGTACCGTTCCGGCACAAGGATGCCGAGGATCAGCGACACGGTGTAGCCGTACGTGGTGTGGCCGCTAGGGTACGACGGGCTATCCGTCAGGTCCATCACGGGACCGCGCAGATACTGGGTGTTATCCACCAGCATGTTGAACGAGTCACGACCCGTGAAGCGGCGCAACTCCGGCGCGGTCTGGAAGAGGCGTGCATCGCCAAAGCGGTTGCCATTCGAGCTGCCGCCGGGCAGATGATAGGCGCGGCCGAAGGGGTCGGTGCTGCCGCCCTGGCCTGTCACGATGCTCATCTGCTGCGCCGTCACAGCTTCCGTTCCGTCCACCGTACCGTTGGCAAACAGGTATTTGCCCGCGTTGGAGTGTGACCCGCTGGTGAACTGCGCGAAGGCGAGTGCGCGGGTCACGCTGTCTGCGATCACGGTGTAGTGGGTGCGGTCCAGGGCGTGCGCACGCGCCACATAGGCGCTGCCCAGCGCTGTGCCTAGCGCATCTGCCAACTGCGAGGCTGTGGCCTGGGTCACGTCGGCATCGCGCAAAGCCTGGCCACGCTGCTCAGCGTCTGGCAGCAGTGTTGGCTGGGCGATGGCTCCGGTCTGGATGCCGGCGGTGACCGTGAGATTGGCGCTCAGGGCCGCTCTGCCTTCGGCGGTCTTCGACAGCACCGTAACCGTTGAGAGGCCGCGCAGCACGGCGTCCTGAGGCGATTGAGCGTGTGGAGAGACGGTGGCAAATACGGCGACGACGCCGGCAAACAGGCGGAAGGCAGACATGTTGCCATCCTAACCAAGACTGATTACGGGATGACGTATACCGGCCCCGCACCTGAAGCAGCCTCGCCACGGTGTGGCACCTTTCGGGCGCCGTGCCGAAGCGTGAGCAATTTTAGGCGACATCGCCATCTACGGCGAGAATGAGCCGAAGCGACTTAGCGGCACGGTCCAGTGCGGTGCGGTCCTCTGCACGCAACTCACCAAGGCGGTCGGCCAGCCAGTCTGCCCGGCGCTCGCTCACGGTGCGCAGGTAGCTGCTGCCGCTGCGCGTGATCGACAGGCCGATGCGACGCCGGTCGCCGTCTGCCTTGGTGCCTTCACGCTGCACATAGCCCAGATGCATCAGCCGTTTCACGTGGGCGCTCATGGCGGGGCGACTCATTTGTTCCATATCAGCCAACTCGGAGACACCCAGGCCGGGCTCTTCCCGGAGCGTGCCCAGCAGCTGTGCGTCCAGGGACGAACTGCCGCCGCGCTGTGCCTCTCGCCGTAAATGACGACTCAGGCGGAGGATGGAGGGTCTTAGTTCCGCTGCCAGTTTGGCAGTTCTACTGGTTGCTTCTTTCGGTGCGTGTACGGTTGCGTTGCGCATGCTTCTGTCCTGCTCCCAACAGCGGCGGAAAGCGTTTGCTTTCCGGCAGCCTGTGACACACTACATCCGTCCACACCCTGTTGGCAATCACCGCGCGTGAACATAAGTTCAATCGTTGTGGACACATGACCCATACTGGCGCATGCTGCCGCGGGAGCCACGCCGTGCATCCCATGCGGTGAGGCAACAGCAATGGCAGACACAGCACACACGAACGACGCATCTCCGCAGCCCGAGCCAAGGGGCTTTGGCGAGCACACGCGTGGCCTGGCGGGTGAGTACGCCCACGAGCAGGGCTGGCAGTTGAGCGAGGAGGAGCGCCGCAAACAACCGGAAGGCACGCAGAACACCAGCGGCGGCACGGACTACGAATATGGCGCGCAGGACTTTGGTGACGAGCCGGTGAACACCGAGGGTGCGGCATCCGACGAGAAGGTAGCAGAGGCGCGCAAGGCGCTGATAGGAGACACGCAGTGAGCAAAATTCCAGCAGCGAACACCATGCACGGCAAGGAACTGAGCGAGGCTGTGAAGGCCGGGCATGTGGACGCCGTACCCGGTGAGGACAAGGCGCACGCCCATTCGCACGCGGCGCACCTTCATGAAGAGGGCAGCGTACACACCACGCCGGAGGGCAAAGGCAAGCAGGGCAGGGAACCCGGCACTGTGAACCAGCCCCCACAGGACCCGAAGACGAGCGGCAAAGCGCACCGGCACCAGTAGCTCAAACGGCCCACCTGAGCCCGTGCCGGGTCTTATACGGGCCCGGGCTACCCTTTTGCAGGTGCGTCCGCCGACGGCATGGGCTATTCTCCCACCATGCACCTCCGCATCGGCTCCCGCGGTTCGCGCCTGGCCTTATGGCAATCGGATTACATCGCTTCACGCCTGCGCAGCTTGGGGCACACCGTCGAGGTGCAGATTATCCGCACCACGGGCGACCGTATGCAGGACCCCGCCTTTGCTGCGGAGGTGACAGGGCCGGATGGGCGCATCCCTCCCGCCCTGGATGCTAAAGGCATCTTCATCAAGGAGATTGAAGAGGCGCTGCTGGCCGGCACCATCGATCTCGCCGTGCATTCCCTGAAGGATCTGCCCACTGAGGTGGATGAACGCTTCGCCCTGCCCGCCATTCCCCCGCGCGCAGACCCGCGCGATGCGCTGCTGTGCCCGGACTGGCTGCAACTGCACACCCTGCCGGTGCATGCTCGCATCGGAACCACGTCACCCCGGCGCATTGCACACTTGCGCGCGCACAATCCGCAATTCCAGTTTGTCGCCATTCGCGGCAATATCGACACGCGCATCCGCAAATTGGCGCAAGGGCACTGCGACGCGCTGGTACTGGCCTGCGCCGGGCTGGACCGCCTGGGTGCAAGCCTGCTGCGCCCGGTGGAGCTACATCCGGATCACCCGGAGTTCGGCGCAGCCGCGCACGTGGAGTGCATCACCCATCCTGATCCCGGTGCGTCACCGCAACAGCCATACGCCGATGATCTACCGGGTGAGGCGGACTGGATTCGCCAGCGCTTCGATCCGGAGGTTCTCTGTCCGGCACCGGGGCAGGGTGCGCTCGCCATTGAAACGCGCGCGCATGCAGCCGAGGTGATTGCTGCTGTGCAAGCCCTGGACGACCCGACGGCCCGCTACAGCGTAGAGGCGGAGCGTGCGCTGCTGCATGCGTTGGGTGGCGGCTGTTCGCTGCCCGTGGGTGCCCTGTGCACGCGTGAACGGGAGCGGTTCAAACTGCATGCCTCCGTCGTGTCACCGGATGGTGAGTCGATGGCGACGGTCACGATCCATGCCCGGCCTGGGGAGAGCGCACGGCAGCTTGGTGAGCGCGCCGCAACGGACCTGGTGGCGCAGGGCGCGCGTGAGTTGCTGGCTGGCGACTTTGCCGTAGCAGAAGTCAGGGAGTAGCCATGCCCCTCGTATTGCCCGCAGGTCGGCGTGGTGCAGGGGCAGCGCCGCGCGTCTTGGTCACGCGTGCACCGCATCAGGCGTCAGCACTGGGAGACGCTTTGGTCGCGCACGGCCTGCGGGTGGTGTCCGTAGCTACGATTGCGCTGGCACCGCCCTCAGACGACTACACCACGCTGGATCGTGAGATCACTCGTTTGGACGAGTATGACTGGCTGCTCTTCACCTCAGCCAATGCCGTCGCCGTCTTTGCGGAGCGGCTGGAGGACGAGCGTGTGCCGCTGACGTGCGGCATCGCCAGCATTGGCGCTGCCACCAGCAAAGCTCTGCGTGACGCAGGTTTCCCCGTCAAGCTGCAGGCGCCGACCGCGGTGGCTGAGTCGCTAGCCAAGGCTCTACTGCCACATGCGAACGGTGCGCAGATGTTGCTGGTGCGCGCGGAGTCCGGGCGCGATGTGCTGCTGGATGTATTAGCCGAAGCAGGAGCCGAGGTAACGCTTGCACCCGCGTACCGCACGGTCCTGCCATCGGACTCAGTGGACCGGCTGCGCCGCGAACTGCCCACCGTTGACGCTGTAACCTTCACGAGCTCGTCATCTGTGGACAACTTCTTTGCGTTGCTACAGGCTACCGGCCAGCCCTTGCCGCCAGAGATGGTGCTGGCCTCCATCGGCCCGGTCACCTCGGCTACACTACGCGACCACGGCCAAAGGCCGACCATCGAAGCACGCGACGCGACCGTGGCCTCGCTGGCAAGCGCGGTCGCGACGGCGTTGCGCGACCGCTAGTCAGAGCTTGCGGAGCAGGTCTTGTACCGGTATCTGTTTGCATTCCGCGATGTAGCCTAACAGACTGGCGAACGTCCCCGTCTTGAGCGGCTTGTGGGCCGGGATGGAGATGTGAAAAGCAGGTTCGCCAGAGACAAGGATGATGTGGCTGCCTGTTTGCCGCTCCTCGCGAAAGCCCCAACGCCGGATGAGGTGGTTGGCGAAGTCTCGCCCGTTAACATCACGCGGTACTTTCACGCGACGCGCAGCACTTCGTCACGATCCGTCATCAGGTGCAAATGCAACACATCGGGCGCTGGTGCATCGCCGAAATACCCTTTGGTTGCGTCTACGACCATTTCTTTCAGTTCATCCCATGTGTCGCCTTGCGTGAAGATGCCTTCTCCGACCGCGCGGGCGTTGTAGCCGCCGTCCACATCCTCACGCACCTCAAATACAAGCTCACGCATAGCGGCAGACTACGCTAGCGCAGTCTGCCGTTCAAGGTCTGTCTCAGCTAACGGACAAAGAAGTCCTTCACCTTCTGCACAATGACGTCGCGGCTGATGTCGCTGATGGCTTCGGTCAGCGGCAGCTGCTTGGGGCAGGCCTGCACGCAGTTCTGCGCGTAGCCGCACTCCTGCACGCCGCCATCACCAGCCAGCGCGCGCAGCCGCTCTTCCTTCAGCACGGCACCGCTGGGGTCCATGTTGAACAGCCGCGCCTGCGCGATGGTCGCCGCGCCCACGAAGTTGGTCTGGTCGTTGAACTGCGGGCATACCTCCATGCAGATGGTGCAGCTGATGCAGTTCGATAGCGGGTAGCGCGCTTCCTGGATCTGCGGGAACTGCTTCGGCCCCGGCCCCAGGTCGTAGCTGCCGTCGATGGGCACCCACGCCTTGACGGCCTTCAGGTTCTCGAACAAGACGCTGCGATCCACCGCCAGGTCACGCACCACAGGAAACTTCGACAGGGGGGCCAGCGTGATGGTATCGCCGCCCGCCTCCGCCAGCAGCTTGTCCACCAGCGCGCTGCACGCCATGCGCGCCTTGCCGTTGATCAGCATGGCGCACGAGCCGCAGATCTCCTCCAGGCAGTTGGCGTCGTAGCTGATGGCGGTGGTCTCCGCGCCGCTCGCGTTCACCGGTTCCATGGCAATGTCGCCCAGCACGCTGGTGATGTTCAGCCCCTTGCGGTAGGGCAGCTCAAACACCTCCGTGCGCGAGGGCGCATCCGGCGTGGCCTGCCGCTTGATGGACACCTTGTACGTCGTGCCCTTGTAGTGCTCTGCCTTTACGCCGCTATGGCCGTTCTTTGTCTTGGTCGACATACTTACCTCTCAATCACAAATGGTGCTATGGCTTGCTAGCTTGCTTTACTTGCCTTCGCTTGCCCAAGCAGAAATCCTATGACCAGTCCTATCGCTCCAGCGGTTCCGTTTACCTGAGCTAGATAGGTTGCATTGCCGGAAAGGTTGATACCAAGAGCCTGCGTCACGCCAACTGAAGCCTTCCCGTCCAGGAACTCCTGCAATCGTGTTGTATTTACACCCAACTTTGATGCCACACCAACAGTCGCGACACCTGCGAGCAGACTCTCGAGTGACTTACTTGTGATGCCCAGCGGACTTGAAATTCCAACTAAACCCATAGCGACTTCTGCCTCACTTGTCACAAGCGTATGCACTATGCAAAGCCAGTCTCACAAGAATCCCAGCTGGATAGTGCAAGACTGCGGGTCGATCTTCTAATTGCTTTTGAACTACTTTGACAAGCTGCCCAATCTCTACATCTGCAGGTACGCAGAATCTTGTACTACTTGGGGTGCTTGCCTTGTACAACTTCAGCTCGGATTGGAGTGCATCTTCGCCCGAGGCAATGCCATGTATGAAGCCGACGCAAAGTCCCGCTTGCCATGCACTGTTAGCATCCGACTGCCCATCAACCGACTTACACTCCCTCAACAGGTCATTCCCAGAATGACCAAAACTCTTCTGCTCTTGTGAGAGCACTGAACAGCACGCGTATAGCACTATGCAAAGCAAGAGGAAGGATTTCATAAGAACACTTAAGCCGCCGCGTCGTACCGCCGCGGACGCGGCTTGATCCACTGCGTGTCTACCTCTTCGTAGCCGATGACCGGTGCGTCGGCTGCCTTGTCGTAGCTTGCCATGGTGGTCTTCAGGAACTGCTCGTCGTTGCGCTCGGTGAAGTCGGGCTTGTAGTGCGCGCCGCGGCTTTCGTCGCGCTTTTCCGCGCCGTGCACGATGACGCGCGCCAGCTGCAGCATGTTGTATAACTGCCGCGCGAAGGCAAAACTGGTGTTGGCCCACTGCGACTTATCCGACAGGTTGATGCTGCGGTAGCGCTGCAGCAGTTCCACGATCTTGGCGTCCGCCTCCTGCAGACCGCTGTTGTAGCGGATGATGGTGGCGTGGCGCGTCATCACGTCACCCAGCTCGCGCCAGATTTTGAACGGGTTTTCCTTGCCCGTGTTGTTCAGCAGCACGCTGTTGCTCTCCAGCTGGCGCTGTTTTTCCGCTGCGTGACCGCCGTCGCCGTCCGCTACCTTCAGGTTCTTGGCGTACTCTATGGCGCACGGCCCTGCGACGAAGCCGCCGTAGATGCAGCTGAGCAGGGAGTTCGCGCCCAGCCGGTTGGCACCGTGGATGCTGTAGTCCGCCTCGCCCGCCGCGAAGACGCCGGGTATATTGGTCTGCTGGTGAATGTCGACCCACATGCCGCCCATGGTGTAGTGCACGCCGGGGAAGATCTTCATGGGCACTTCGTGCGGGTCGTCGCCGACGAACTTCTCGTAGATCTCGAGGATGCCCTCGATCTTGCGCTCCAGCGTGGCGCGGTCGATGTGCGAGACATCCAGGTATACCTGCGGCTGGCCGTCGATGCCCAGGTCGTGCTCGTAGACGATCTTGTGGATGGCGCGCGTGGCAATGTCACGCGGCACCAGGTTGCCGTATTTGGGATACCACTCCTCGAGGAAGTAGAAGCGCTCATCCTCGGGGATGTTCTGGCCGGGGCGCGTGTCGCCCTGCTTCTTGGGCACCCACACGCGGCCACCCTCGCCGCGGGCCGACTCCGACATCAGGCGCAGCTTGTCCTCGCCGGGAATGGCGGTGGGGTGCACCTGGATGAACTCGCCGTTCGCGTAGTACGCGCCCTGCTGGTACAGCGCGCTTTGCGCGGAGCCGGTGCAGACCACGGAGTTGGTGCTCTTGCCGAAGATGGCACCGTTGCCGCCGGTGCAGATGATGATCGCGTCCGCCGGGAAGGTGCGGACCTCCATGGAGCGCAGGTCCATGGCGCAGATGCCGCGCGCCACACCGCCGCCGTCAAGCACGGCCGAGAGAAACTCCCAGCCCTCGTACTTGGTGACCTTGTTCTCGCTCTCGAAGCGACGCACCTGCTCGTCCAGCGCGTACAGCAGCTGCTGGCCGGTGGTGGCACCTGCGAAGGCGGTGCGATGGTAAAGCGTGCCGCCAAAGCGCCGGAAGTCGAGCAGGCCCTCCGGTGTGCGATTGAACGGCACACCCATGCGGTCCAGCAGGTCGATGATGGCCGGGCCCTGCGCGGTCATCTGCTTGACGGGCGTCTGGTTCGCAAGGAAGTCGCCGCCAAAGACGGTGTCGTCAAAGTGCTTGTCGACGTTGTCGCCCTCACCCTTTAGGTTCTTGGCCGCGTTGATGCCGCCTTGCGCGCAGACCGAGTGCGATCGCTTGACCGGCACGATGGAAAACAGGTCCACCTTGCCGCCCGCCTCGGCGATCTTGATAACGGCGGACAGACCGGCAAGGCCTCCGCCTACGACGATGATTCTGGGTGTTGCTGCTGCCATTGCTGGTACTCCGAAAATAGCTAGAACACTTTGATGGTTAGCCTTCTAAAGCTGACCATGAAGTCACCTGTTGCACGGATAGTGCTTGCTTAGAAAGAAGTGCAAGAGAAAATCTGTGCGAGTTTGCTGCATCTTGGGTGTTTCTTCTAAGTAAGCGATAAAGAGATTTAATACCTTCGTATTTGAATCAGTCTCTGGAACGCACACCGATCTCGGTACATGTTTGACGGCGTCATCTGATGTCTGCTGAAGATCAACACCTTCTCTGAATCCTTTGACATAAGTAACGCACAACGTTCTACCTAAAGCACCCTTGTCCACACACCAACGTAGCGCGTCTTTTCCTGTGTCCAATGTGAACTCATCCGTTTGTGCAGACAGCGTGCTGTAAGCAAAGCAGAGAACCGAAAGTGCGAAGAGTTTCACGAGCATAGTGGGCTTGGCGATCAGTTCGTTACGTCTCCCGGCTGCATGCTGCTACTGCTGCGGTACTCCGTTTGGAGCAACCTGCTGACCGGCACTATTAGTAGTCGGATAGTCCGCCGCGCCATTCACAGTCGGTACCGTCGGCATAACCACGCCATTCGGCTGCGCAGGCATCACGTCCTGTATCGGGTACTGCTTGGCATACGCCACCCAGAAGATCGAGACCAGACCCATCGCGCACAGGGCCGAGCCGACCGCGCCGCAGACCCACGCCGACTTCTTGCGGGCGTTGTCGCCGGGAGTGATGCCCCACTTGGCCGCGAACAGCCAGATGCCGTAGGCGAAGTGGAAGCAGGTGGCGACCATGGCGATGACGTAGATGGCCAGCATCCACGGGTGCGCCAGTTCCATCTGCACCTTGCTGTAGGCGAAGCCCGGGTGCTCCGGCAGGCTGACGCCCGCAAAGCGCTGCCGCCACACGTGCTGGATGATGTAGGCAAAGGCGATCAGGCCGCTGATGCGCTGCCACACGTACATCCAGTTGCCCGCCCAGGGATACACGTTGACGTTGGCGCGGCCACGGAAGGTAATGAAGACGCCAAAACCCGCGTGGTACAGCAGCGGAATGAAGATGAACGCCCACTCCAGCACGCGGACCAGCGGCAGGCCGTTCAGGAACTTGACCTGCTGCGCATACGCCAGCGGGCCGTGCACCAGCTCAAAGTTCGAGATGATGTGCTCCACCAGGAACGCGCCGATGGGCACAATGCCGGAGAGCGAGTGCAGCTTGCGCAGCAGAAATTCATGGCCCTGGCCCGCGCGCAGCGGCTGCACGCCCCGGCGGCGGGTCGAGTTGTCGGGTGGTGCAACGCCTGCGACTGCGCCCATGCTGTCTCGTGCTCCTTACGGTCCGCCCCTACGTAGCCGCCCTGAGATGCGCGGAACGAGGCAAAGTAAGTATCGGACTCGGAGAAAACACACGTCAATCGAAAGGGTTCCGGACGTTCGATTAGCGTTGCGGGTGTGCGATTGGCGGCGCGGTGTAAGATGCTCTGCTGGTTGATGTGCTGTCGAAGATCGTTATTGGAGAAGCCCTTGGCCGTGTTGCCATTCGTTGCTGCCGTGGGATCCTTCGCTGCGCTCAGGATGACGGAGCCCGACGAGAGAAGCCTGTCAGCAGGCACGCCACTGCCGTAGCAACGCGCGCAGGGCACGACCACGATGACTTACGCGGAGGCGTTCTTCCGGACTTGCCTGTGACATGGCACAGCCTAGTTCCGGCACAAAGAACAAAGGGTCATAGCCGAAGCCACCCGGCGGCCCGGGCTCATCCAGCAGTTCGCCTTCCAATTTGCCGAAGCTGACCTGTTCCACGCGGCCATCCATGGCCAGCGCCAGGGCGCACCGATAGCGTGCACGCCGGTCGGTCTGCTCCAGCATGGCCAGCAGCAGCGCCTCGTTGTTGTCGCTGTCCAATGCTTCGGCCTGGTTGGAGCCGTAGCCCACGTCGCGGGCGTACCGGGCAGAGCGTACGCCCGGCTTGCCAGCCAGCGCGTCTATCTCCAGGCCGGAGTCATCTGCCAGCACCCACAGACCCGGCGCGTGCCGGGAATAGTATTCCGCTTTGAGCCGCGCGTTTGCCTCGAAGGTGTCGCCCGTTTCGTCGGGTGCGAGCGGCTCTGCCAAGCCTGGTAGCGGCTCCAGCACCACACCTGCGCCCGCTGTTTCGGCGGCGGCAAGGCGGAAGTCGCGCAGTTTGCCCGGGTTGGTTGTCGCGGTATGGATCGTCATAGGCTGCTAGAAGTTCCTTAGCGGGCTTCGTCAAGAGCAGAACGCGATGGGCGCAAAGGAAGTGCACGCAGAGGGCGCGAAGTATGCCGTGCCGGACTAACGAGAAACGTTGATAGATCCGTACTGTGCACAGTACGGATCTAGGCGAAGACCGCACCATCCAGCGCGGGGTAGACTGCAGGGTAGCGAAGGCCCTTGTGCATCAGTGCCTCGATCTCCGCGACGGGCCGGATGCCGCCACGCGCTCCGGTACCGGTGCAGTTCAGCGCAGCGGCGGCGCAGGCAAAGTCCAAGCGGCGGTCCAGCAACCAGTCCTGCAGCAGCCCGTACACATAGGCCGCGTGGAAGGTGTCTCCTGCTCCGGTTGTGTCAACCACCGGCACGCTGTACGCGGGCAGGTAGTGGAACGCTTCGCCATCCCACGCCAGCACACCGTCTGGCCCCAGCGTGGCCGCGGTGATTTGGCTGCCGTAGCTGGAGCGCATAGTCTGCAGCGCCTTTTCCAGGTCGTGGGTCCCAGTCAGCCGGGCGGGAAAGTCGCGCGAGACGATCAGGTGATCGACAAGCGGCAGCAGGTCCTCGACGCCGTCGTAGATTTCGTCCAGGTCGGCAATGACG
>CALMRM010000133.1:21287-25357 GCA_937871605.1 uncultured Terriglobus sp.
GCCCGCGCCTGCTCGATCCACTCGCGGCGCAGGTCGTCCGCCGTCAGGCTCAGCCGTCCGTCACGCTTCAGCAGCACGGTGCGCTAGCCAGAGCCGTCCACCAGGATGATGCTTTGTTCGCTGGCCGTGTGCTCCGCGGTTAGGATGTGGGTTTCCACGCCCGCGCGGTCAAAGGCGGCGCGATGCACGGCGGCGGCGCTGTCATCACCCAGCTTACCCACGTAACGGGTGTTCAGGCCCCAGGTCTGGCAGGCCACCACCATGCTTGCGGTCTGGCCGCCAGGCAGCACCTGCACCGTCTGGAACTCCACTTTCTGGCCGATGGACGGGAAGCGGTCCAGCGCGATCAGGGTATCCGTCGCGTTCAGGCCCACACCCACGACATCCACGGGGACAACTTTTTGCATGGTGTTCATGCTACGCCGACTCCCGATTTATTTTCAGGGGCCGCGGTATCGCTAACGTCCGAGACGTTAGCGGTGACGGCTTTCGGCACGGCTTCGAGAGGGAGATTTGGCGCACTCGGTCGGGTCCATTTCCTCGGTATGGTGAGAACTGTTGGCGCAACGCGCGCCCAGAAACCGATGCAGGGAGAAGGAATGGAGCAGCACGCAACACAGCAGGAAAGCAGCAGCGGCGCGGCCGGAATGGCATCCGCTACCGGGAAGCTCGGCATCATGATGCCGGGCATGGGGTCGGTGGCCACGACGTTTATCGCGGGGGTCGAAGCGATTCGACGCGGCATAGCTAAGCCGGTCGGCTCCATGGCTCAAATGGGCACGCTAGAACAGGCGGACGGATCTGCGCCGCGCATCCGTGAGGCCGTGCCGCTTGCCGCTCTGGAGGACCTCGTCTTTACAGGGTGGGACATCTTCGGCGGCAACCTCTATGAGGCTGCGCGCACGGCGCATGTGCTGGACCGCGACCAGCTGGATGCGATCCGGCCCTTCCTGGAAAGCATCGAGCCGCTACCTGCTGCCTTCGACAAGCGCTACGTCAAGCGCCTGGAGCCAACGCATACGAAGACGGGCCGGAATAAGTGCGATCTGGCCAGCCAGGTGCGCAATGACATTGCCGAGTTCAAGTCCAGAACCGACCGGCAGGTGATGATCTGGACCGGCTCCACCGAGATCTTTCTGACGGAGAAGCCGATGCATCAGTCGCTCGCCGCGTTTGAGAAGGGACTGGTGGACGATGATGAAGACATCGCCCCCTCCATGCTGTACGCGTGGGCTTGCTTGAAAGAGGGCATTCCGTTTATCAACGGCGCACCAAACCTTACATGCGACATTCCAGCCCTGCGTGATCTCTCGCAACAAGCGGGTGCGCCAATCGCAGGCAAGGACTTCAAGACCGGGCAGACCTTTCTAAAAACGGTACTGGCACCCGCGCTAAAGGTGCGCAACCTGGGCCTGCACGGCTGGTACTCCACCAATATCCTGGGCAATCGCGACGGTGAGGTGCTGGACGACCCTGACAATTTCAAGACAAAGGAAGAGTCGAAGCTGGGCGTGCTGGAGGCTATCCTGCGGCCGGACGAAGACCCGGACCTGTACCGGGACTTCTACCACAAGGTGCGCATCAACTACTACCCGCCGCGCGGCGACAACAAGGAGGGTTGGGACAACATCGACCTCTTTGGCTGGCTCGGCTACCCCATGCAACTGAAGGTCGACTTCCTGTGCCGCGACTCCATCCTCGCCGCACCGTTGGTGCTCGATCTCTGCCTCTTCATGGACCTGGCCGCACGTACGCCTGGCCTGCGGCATACGGGGGTGCAGGAGTGGTTGAGCTTCTATTTCAAGGCCCCGGACGTAGCAGCACAGGGAGCGTCGCCGGAACATGATCTGTTTCGCCAGGCGGAGTTGCTCAAGGCTACGCTCCGCAGGGCAATGCAGACGTAAAAGGCTGCTTGCTGGCGACGGGCGATTCGCTGTTGGCAGCAAGCGCCAGCCGGTCGCCAGCATATCGCAAGGCTTGTGGGAAGGGGCACGTCGTAGCGGACTCCTGCTATGTTCATTTGCGATACCTAGGAGTCCCATGCGCCGTCCGCTGTGTGTTCTGCTGCTCGTGTGCTCTTCCCTTGCCACCGTCTTTGCGCAGGTACGCGCCGTGCCCGACCGGCAGCAATGGTTCTTGACTACGGGTGAGAGTACCTATGCGGTCGGCGTAGACGAGAAGAACATGCTGGAAAGCCTGTACTGGGGCCCGGCGCTGCCCGCGGACGCTACGCTGCCGAAGGCGCAGTCGCACCCTGAGCGTTCCTCCAACGATGTGTCCATCAACAGCACTGCGCTGGAGTACCCGGCCTGGGGCGACGGGCTGCAACTGGAACCCGCGCTCAAGGTGGACTCCCCCAACGGCGACCGCACACTCATCCTGGTGTACGACTCGGCAAGGGTAGAGGCGAATCAGCTTGAGATCGTGCTGAAGGACACCGCGCAGCCCATCCGGGTGCACCTGTATTACGAATGCTTTCCTGAGGGCGTGCTGGCTCGTTGGAGCACAGTCGAGAACCTGGGCAGGCAGCCGGTGCGGATCGAGCAGGCAGCCTCCGCCACGTGGAACCTACCCGCCGGACGGGACTATCAACTCAGTTCGCTGACCGGCCAGTGGGGAGGCGAATGGCAGCTGCACACGGCCGCCTTGCAGCCGGGTGCGCAGGTCCTTGAAAGCCGCCGTGGCAGCACCGGTCACCAGGCCAACCCGTGGTTCAGCATTGGCCGTGAGGGCCAAACGACCGAGACTGCTGGACCCGTGTGGTTTGGCGAACTGGGCTGGAGCGGCAGTTGGCGCATGACGGTGGAACGCACGGCGCTCGACCTGCTTCGCATTACGGCTGGGTACAACCCCTACGACTTTGGCTACGAGTTGCGACCAGGGCAAAGCCTGGAAACGCCGCACTTCTACGCCGGCTACACCGCAGGTGGGAACGGTGAGGCATCCCGCATCCTGCACCGCTTCCAACTGGCGCGCATCCTGCCGCACGGGCCCGTTCCCAAGCCGCGGCCCATCATCTACAACTCGTGGGAGGCTACAGAATTTCGCGTGTCTGAAGCGGGACAAATCGCGCTGGCAGAAAAAGCGGCAAGCCTTGGCGTCGAGCGGTTTGTGATGGACGATGGCTGGTTTGGGCAGCGCAAGGACGACCACGCCGGGCTGGGCGACTGGTACGTGAACAAGGAGAAGTTCCCCAACGGACTAAAGCCGCTGATCGACCGCGTACACGCGCTTGGCATGAGCTTTGGCCTGTGGGTGGAGCCGGAGATGGTCAACCCGGACAGCGACCTGTACCGCAAACATCCCGATTGGGCGATGCACTTTCCAGACCGGCAGCGTACCGAAGGACGCAATCAGCTGGTGTTGAATCTCGCAAAGCCAGAGGTGAAGCAGTACCTCTTCGACTTTCTGGATGACCTCCTCAGCAAAAACGACATCGCCTTCCTGAAGTGGGACTACAACCGTAACTGGAGCGAGCCAGGCTGGCAGGACGCGCCGGGTGCCAAAGGCAATCCGGACGCACAGAAGGAAATTTACGTCACCTACGTTCAGAACCTGTACGACGTGCTCGCAAAGCTGCGCGCCAAGCACCCGGCGCTCGAAATCGAATCGTGTGCGAGCGGCGGAGGGCGGACCGACCTGGGCATCCTGCGTTATACCGATGAGGTGTGGCCGTCCGATAACACCGACGCGCTGGACAGGCTGGGCTTGCAGGACGGCTTTACCCACGCCTACACGCCGCAAACCATGGCCGCATGGGTGACGGATGTGCCCAACTTCCTGAATCGCCGCTCCGTGCCGCTGCAGTTTCGCTTCCTCGTGGCCATGCAGGGTGCGCTGGGTATCGGCAACGACCTGAACAAGTTCAGTGCCGGCGACATGGAGCTGTCGAAGCGCATGGTCGCGTTCTACAAGACGGTGCGCACCACCGTGCAGCAGGGCAGGCTGTATCGGCTCGAACGGCCCGAGGGCAGGGAATCGTCACAGGTGGAGTATGTCTCGCAGGATGGTGCGCAGGCCGTGGTCTTCGCGTACCTGCACAGCCAGCAGTACGGCATGGCGCAGCCACA
>CALMRM010000134.1 GCA_937871605.1 uncultured Terriglobus sp.
GCCCGGCTTTGGTGTACCGGGACTGGCGGGCACAAGGGCCGGCGCTGCCGCGGGTGCGGAATGGGCAGGCTGATCTTCAGCGGGCCCGGCCGGTTGCGGCGCGGCTTTCTGAACCGGCGGTGCTGCAGGCGGCGGCGGAGGGGGCATAGTCGCCGCAACCTTGGCGCGCCATTGCAGCAGCGAGTTCGCGATGGCATTCGCCACATGGCTCTGATAACCACTGTCATCGGCGGTGGAGTTGTTCTTCTCTGGCAGCAGTTCCACGGCCACCGCAGGGCACTGCATGTTGTCCAGCGGACGCAGCCACGTTTGCCCCACGGACGCGGAGACGCGACCGTGCTCCATGGCGGTGCGCAGGTCGGTGGCCAGCGTGCGCGAACGGTCCGCGTAGGAGGCCTGCGCCTCGTCCCAACGCACGGCTGCTCCTGCCGCATCCTTCTGCTGCAGAGCGCTGGTGTACAGGTGCACGCCGCTCCCGCTGGGTGCTGCGTACAGCAGAATGCAAGCGAGTGGGTGTGTGTTGTTGGCCAGCGCGGCGCGGGCGTCGCCCGTCATGTCCACGTCCGACTCACGCGTCATCTGCACGGCAAAGCCGCGCGCGCGCAGCAACGACGCCAGCCTGCCCGCCAAATCCAGCGTGACCTGCTTTTCCGGCACGCGGTCCGCAATGCGCGCACCACTATCGGCGCCGCCCCGGGCTGGGTCCAGCAGAACAAGCGGCTGCTGCGCGGCGGCGGCAAGCGGAAACAGCAGGAACAGGATGATGAACGTACTCGTCACGGGCTAGCTGATTGTAGCGGCTTGCGCAGACCCGGCAGTTCCGCGTCCTCACCATACGTTTAGGTTCGTCATCCTGAGCGGAGCGAAGGACCTGCTTTCCGCTCGAAGCAATAGTGCAGGTGGAGAGGGAAACAGGTCCTTCGACTCCGCTGCGCTCCGCTCAGGATGACGAGTTCTGCTGCGCTCCGCTCAGGAGTGTCAAAGCTTGCCGCGCTGCTCAGGAGGACGGAAGAGAAAGCGCTACTGGCCCGCAGACGCGGTGGCCGGACCAGCACCCTTGGGAAAATAGCCGCTGCGGGTGCGCACCGTCAGCTTGCCATACCCCTTTTCCTGCGCCGTGACGTGGATCGCCCGATAGCCGCCCAGCCGCGCGGGCTTGGTACTGGTGTAGGCCAGCGTGTATTGCGGGCGAATATCGGTGGCCACCTGCTGCGCGATGCTGTCCACCTCGTCCAGTCTGCGCGGAAAGTAGGCGACGCCGCCCGTCTGCTCGGCCAGCGTCTCCAGCACGCGCTTGGCGTGGCGGCTCTCGCGGCGGTCCTCGTCCGGCCCGAACAGCAGGCCCACGCAGTAGATGGTGGGGCCGTCCAGCTCCTGCACGCGGCGGATCGTCTCTTCCAGGGTGGAAGTGCTGGCGTTATCGTCACCATCGGTGATCACCAGCAGCACCTGTTTGGGCTGTTTGGCATTGCGCGCCAGGTAGTCGGCTGAGGCGATCACGGCGTCGTAGATGGCCGTACCGCCGCTGGCCTTGACGTAGTTCAGCCCTTCTTCCAGCTTTTTGATGTCGCGGGTAAAGTCCTGGTCGATGAACGCTTCCCATGAGAAGTCGACGAGGAAAGCCTCGTCCTGCGGGTTCGACAACTTGATCAGGTCGATGGAGGCGCGGCCCACCGCGGCGCGTTTGTCATACATGGACCCGGAACTGTCAATCAGGATGCCCAGCGACACCGGCAGGTCCTCATGCCGGAACGAGACCACATTCTGCTGCACGCCATCCTCAAACACCTGGAAGGCGTCACGCGGCAGCGTCTGCACCATGCGGCCGTTGTTGTCGAGCACGCTGGCGTTCAGCCGGACCTCGCCCACGGCGGTGCGCAGGGTATACGTGCCGCCCGCGCGCTGCACCTGATCGCCAGGCGCCGCGGGTGTGGTGCCGGTCTGTGCAGGTGTGGCAGAAGCTGGTGCCTGCTCCGCGTCTGGTGAAGGCACCGGATCTCGGTCCACCGTGAGCGGCGGCGCGACTGGCTTCTGCGAGCTTGTCTGAGACCGTAAAGCGGGGCCGCAAAGGAGTGCGAAGAGCGAAAGTGAGACAGCGGCGCGGCTAATCCGAAGGTGCATAGTAACCCTGACGATTGTGAACCAGGAGCTGCGGCAGGCCTGCCGGCGGGTTCAGCTTTACCTTCAATTTACGCCAGTTGCCGTCGTGCTTCAGGTCCGTGGGCCTGTAGCCCACCACGTACTCGTTGCGCAACTCGGCAGAAATGCGCGACGCAATATCGCCCAGTTCCGAAATATCGCTCACACGGAAGAGTCTGCCCCCGGTGGTCTCGCAGATGTCGGTCAGCAGCGCGGGGCCGTTCTTCTCTTCCTCCGTTGCGGCGGTCTGATCGAAAATACCGATACTGTAGATCTGCACATCGCTCTCGCGCACGGCCTTGCGCAGCTCCCCTTCGGTGTAGCGGGAGCGGTTATCGCCGCCATCGCTGATGATGAGCAGCGCCTTGCGCTCGTACTTGGCAGCCTTCAGCTTGTTGATGCCCAGGTATACCGCGTCAATCAGCGCGGTGCGGTTTTGCGGCTTCAGCATCACCATGCGCGCGTCCACGTCGTCCACGTTGTTGGTGTAGTCCACCACCACGTTGGGTCGGTCATTGAAGGCGACCACGAAGAACTCGTCCTGCGGGTTGCTGGTGCGCATAAACTCGCTGAGCGCCCGGCGGGCGCGGGCAAATTTGCTGTTCATGCTGCCGCTCAGGTCGAAGATGATGCCGATGGTGACAGGTGCATCGTCCGTCGAAAAGGTGCGAATGGTCTGCGGCAGATTGTTCTCGTAGACGTAAAAGTTCTCGCGCTCCAGGCCCGTGACCAGGCGGTTTTCGCTGTCGGTGACGGTCATGGGTACCAGGACAAGATTGGTTTCCACACGCAACGTCGCGCCAGGATGCAGTGCGCCCTTTCGCGTCACGTCCGCACCCGTGATGACCTCAGGTTTTGGAGCCGCAGGTGGCGGCACAGCAGGCTTTGCTGGGGTGTGCGCCTTGTCTAAAGGATTTTCCTGCGCGGCCGCCAGCGGCGCAGCCAGCATACCCGCGCACAGCAGCGTCAGCAGCAGGGTCGCTGTGCGGGGTACGCGCAAACAGAGTGTCGGGACCATCCAACGCATGCAAGCAGCCTGCCGGTGTGCGGCGAGTGACAAGTGGTTCGATGGGACAGCAGCGCGCAGGTTTGCCACCCCAGGGGAACTCGATTGTACGCGATGGCAAACGCAGCGGTCAGGTTCTAGTGCCGCACCGATTTAGTGTGCTGCACCCTCTGGTGCCTTCTCGCCGCCCTTGGGCTTGCTGAGCAGGAAGGCCAGAAAGAACATGCCCACCGTTAGCCACGCCAAGAGGCGGTACACGTCGGCGTAGCCCAGCACGGCGGCCTGCTGGTTCAGTTGCTGGTAGACCGACGCCTGCGCGGCATAGCCACCGTTCGCCTGGCCGAAGGTGTTGCCCAGGAACTGACCGGTCTGCTGCACCGTGCTCGCAAACTGGTCGTTTGCGTAAGTCATGTAGTTCTGCAGCTGCGCCTGGTGGTAGAGCGAGCGGTTCGTCACCTCTGCTCCGGTGAGCGAGATCAGGATGGAGCCGCCGATATTGCGCGCGAAATTGATGAGGCCGGAGACCTGGTTGCTGGCCTCGCGCGGCAGGCCCACATACGCCGCATTGGTAATGGCGATGAAGCAGAACGGGATCGGCAGAATTTGCACGATGCGCAGCAGCGAGTTGTAGCCGAAGCTGATGTCGAGCGTCAGGTGCGTGGACACGTAGTAGTACGCGGCGGCAAACGCCACAAAGGCGAGCGCCACGATGTTGCGCGCGGGAAACTTGTCGGACAGGATGCCGGCGATAGGTGCGGCCACCAGCAGCATCACTCCGCCCAGCGTCAGCGCCTTGCCCGCATTGGTGGCGGTGTACCCCAGCAACTGCTGCAGGAATTGCGGCTGCAACACCGTGCCCGCGTTCAAGATGCCACCTACCAGCAGCATCAGGAAGCAACAGATGCTGAAGTTCTTAAAGCGGAACAGCCGCAGGTTCATGATGGGGTTTTTTGTCCCCTTCAGTTCCCAAACAATGAGTGCGATGATGCCGATCACGAACATCGCGGAGAAGCCGCGGATGAAGTTGGAGGCGAACCAGTCGTTCTCCTCACCCTTATCAAGCGCGATCTGCAGCCCGGCCATGGCGATGGTCAGAAAGCCGATGCCGACATAATCGCCCTTGAAGAAGTTTTTACGGTCGCTTTTGATCCAGGGCGGGTCATCCACGACGCGCGTAACCAGCAGGAAAGCCAGAATGCCGACCGGAATATTGATGTAAAAGATCCAGCGCCAGGAGTAATTGTCGGTAATCCAGCCGCCCAGCGTGGGTCCGATCGATGGCGCCATAACGGTGACCAGCGCATACAGTGAGAACGCGACACCGCGCCGCTTGGCGTCAAAGCTGTCGGCCATAATGGCCTGCGCCATGGGCTGCAACCCGCCGCCACCCACGCCCTGCAGCACACGAAATAACAAGAGCAGCGGCAACGACGGCGCAATGCCGCACAGAAAACTGCTGATGGTAAACAGCGTGATGCAGAGCAAAAAGAAGTTCTTACGGCCAAAGATGGTGGACATCCATCCGCCCAGCGGCAGCACGATGGCGTTCGACACCAGGTAGCTTGTCAACACCCACGTGCCCTGGTCCTGGCTGGCTGCCAGCGAGCCGGAGATGTGCGGCAGCGCCACGTTGGCGATGGAGGTGTCCAGCACCTCCATAAACGCGGCAATCGCTACCGTTCCCGCGATGACCCACGGGTTGACTCGCGGTTTCCAGACCTCGTCTGCCATCGTTTGTGCCGCCTCTCCGAGCACGTTCCGGCGGCGTCCTCACGCAGATGTAACCGGCAACTCTGGTGATGAGATGCGGCAGTGACTTGTACGATGCCGCTGGGCACGGCATGGCGTTCGCTCCGCTGTCACGCACGGCCCATAGAATGAACCTTGCCAAGCACCTACAGGAGCCCATCGCACCCATGCAGATTTACCCGTTCCGCGCGCTTCGTTACAACACCGGCAAGGTCGAGCTCAGCGACGTAGTCACCCAGCCGTACGACAAGATTTCGCCCAGCATGCAGCAGGCGTACTACGACCGGAGCCCGTACAACCTCATCCGCGTGATCCTGGGCAAACGCGAGGCGACGGACACCGACGCGGCGAACGTCTACACCCGCGCCGCCGCGTCTCTGCAGGATTGGCGGCGCGAGGCAGTGCTGGTGGAGGAACGCGAGCCCGCCCTGTTCGGCTATGCCCAGCGCTACACGGTACCAGGCACGGGCGAGGTGCGTGAGCGGCGCGGCCTCATCTGCCTGGGCCACCTGTACGACTACGCGGAAGAGGTCGTCTACCGGCACGAGCAGACGCTGAGCAAACCCAAGAGCGACCGCCTGTCACTGTTCAAGGCCACGCGCACCTACTGCGAACAGATCTACATGCTCTACTCCGACCCGGCGTTTACCGTGGAGCACCTTGTCTTTGGCAACAAGAGCGGCGAACCGACCGTCGCGCCGGACGAGACCGTCACGGACGAGTACGGCGTGGTGCATTCCGTATGGAAGGTGACCGACCCGCACGTGCTGAATCTGCTGGTGGGCGCGCTGCAGGACAAGAAGCTCATCATAGCCGACGGCCACCACCGCTATGAAACCTCCACGACCTACGCGCGTGAGCGTGCGGCGGAACTTGGCGTGCCGGTCACGACGCAGCAAAGCGGCAAAACGGAACGCGCCGCGGGCGATGCGGACGAGTCGCCCTCCAACGACGCCGATCTCCACACCGGTCCGCAGCTGCCCGCGCCACCCTTTCCTGAAGCGGCCATGATGATGACGCTGGTCAACACAGACGCACCGGGCATCACCATCCTGCCAACGCACCGCATCGTCTACGGCTTGAAGGACTTCTCGCCAGAAGCATTTCTACAGCGCGCGGCGGAGTTCTTTGACATCTCTACGATCGAGACCAAGGCCGCGGCAGCAGGCTCCGACGCGGAGAACGTCGAGGGCGTGGTCGAACGTACCGCCCCACTCAACGGCACCGACGGCGTCGCCTTCCTGGCCGTGATGCAGGACGGCACCCACCTGCTCCGCGCCAAGGCCGACGCCATCGACGCAGCCCTGCAGCACGTGCCGCCACGGCAGCGCTCCATGGACGTGGTGCAGCTGCACCGGCTGGTGCTGGAGCATCTGCTGGACCTCTCGCCGGAGAGTATTCGCAACCAGGAAAACCTGCGTTACCTGCGCTCCGCCGAAGACGCCGCTGCCCAGGTCAGCCGGGGCGAGGCGGACATCGCTTTCCTGATCAAACCAGTCACGCTCGACCAGATGAAAGAGGTCTCGCTGAGCGGCGAGGTGATGCCGCAGAAGTCCACGGACTTCTACCCCAAGCTGCTGAGCGGCCTGGCCTTCTACGCGCTGGACTGACCCGGCAGGAAAGAAAAAGAGCGTCCGCAACGTTCGCAAGGGTCGCGCAAAGTACGCCATGTTTGGACTGCGTACTCTGCGGAAACTTCGCGCACTTTGCGGACGCTGTTTCTTCTGCATCTCAACCCTTGCGCGGCAATCACGCCACGCCAAGTTTTGATTGAGGAGCACCATGCCCAGCACCGATCTGATTACACTGCAGGACCCGCGTTCACAGTTCCCCGGCCCACCGAAGAGCGCGGAGGTACAGGATGCACCCGCCACCCAGCAGGCGATGAGTGAAAAGCCCGACTGCGGCGAGCAGAGCTACAAGGGCTCGGGCCGCCTGAAGGGCCGCAAGGCGCTGCTGACCGGTGCCGACAGCGGCATTGGCCGCGCCGCCGCCATCGCCTTTGCGCGCGAGGGTGCCGACGTGGCCATCAACTACCTGCCCGCCGAGCAGGCCGATGCCGAAGAAGTCGCCAAGTATATCCAGGAGGCAGGTGGCAAGGCCGTGCTGCTGCCCGGCGACATTTCGCATGAAGGCTTCTGCCAGCGACTCGTCGCCGACGCCATCGAGCAGCTGGGCGGCCTCGACATCCTGGTGAACAACGCCGGCAAGATGGGCAAGACGCAGGGCATCCTGGACACCAGCACCGAGCGCTTCGACAGCCTGATGAAGACCAATGTCTACGCGCTGTTCTGGATCACCAAGGCTGCCGTGCCGCACATGAAGCCCGGCGCGTCCATCATCAACACCACCAGCATTCAAGGGTACGACCCGACGCCCACCATCTTCGACTACGCCATGACCAAGGCGGCCATCGCCAACTTCACCAAGGGCCTGTCGACCCCGCTGATGGAGGAGTACGGCATCCGCATCAACGCCATTGCACCCGGCCCCATCTGGACGCCGCTGCAGGAGGCGGACGGCTCAGAAGACAAGCTGAAGAAGCTGGGCGCAAGCACACCGTTCAAGCGCCCCGGCCAGCCAGTCGAACTCGCATCAGCGTACGTATTGCTTGCCTCGCAGGAATCGAGCTATACAACCGGCGAGATCTACGGCATCACCGGCGGCATGACGGGCGTCGCGTAGTACAGGCAACAGCACGGCCTTCGATGTGGAAAAGTGAACGTTCCACATCGAAGGTTTGTTCTGAAGGGTGGATTGACATGCATGTTCACCTGCTGGACATGACCAAGCTCCTGATCGAGTACCTCGCCCGCGGCGTGGAGTTCGCAGCGGCAATGATCATCGCCATCGCCGCGGCCCGCGCCACGTGGCAATCGATGCGGCTGCTGTTCACCACGGACGCACCGGCGGAGGCAAAAGTCGCGGTCCGCCTGACGCTGGGCCGCTGGCTGGCCGTGGCACTGGAGTTTGAGCTGGCAGCGGATGTACTCAACACCGCCGTCACGCCCACGTGGAGCGACATCGAGAAGCTTGCCGCCATCGCTGCCCTGCGAACCGCGCTCAACTACTTTCTCGAAAAGGAAATCCGGGAAGAGTCGAAGCCTACGCAGCAGCAAGCGGAGCTGAACCTTTCCGCAAAACAGAACGATGGCACTGCATGAGGCGGCGCGACCTTGCCATTGCTCCGGTATGCGAAGCTGCTTTAATTGGCGTCGCGGCCCTGTTCGCGCTGCTGCTGCACAAGCCCCTCTTTTTTGCGAGCCTGGGGCCCACGG
>CALMRM010000135.1:0-8705 GCA_937871605.1 uncultured Terriglobus sp.
AACCCGCGACCAACAGCTTGGAAGGCTGTGACTCTACCACTGAGTTACTCCCGCCTGTGTAGCGAGTCAGCCAGTCAACGAGTGGGCACGTCAGCCCATATGCGCCAGCGAGCATATCGCCTGATACAAACTCTGGAGCTGATGGAGGGGCTTGAACCCTCGACCTCTCCCTTACCAAGGGAGTGCTCTGCCACTGAGCTACATCAGCCTTTGCCACGGTCCGCCTGCTGGTGCTTCCACCGCCCCAGCACTACGCGAAACGCGAAAACCCCTAACACCACCCACGCCAGCGCCCGGTACCTGCCCGGCTCCATTGTGAGCCCTACCCCGAGGGCGGCACCGGCAAGCACCAGCAGCGCGACGATCATCCGCTGCTGCGACCCCGGTCCGTTCATCGGTTGCTACCAACACAAATCGTATGGTGCACAGGGGAGGATTCGAACCTCCGTAACGCGTTGCGTGGCAGATTTACAGTCTGCTGCCATTAACCACTCGGCCACCTGTGCACTTCGCCCATTGCCCGACTGGTGAGGAGTTGGAGCTGGCGAAGGGATTTGAACCCCCGACCCTCTGATTACAAATCAGATGCTCTACCGGCTGAGCTACGCCAGCCCGCATTCTGAGCTGTTTCTGCTCCGTCCCTGCCAGTACCCGGACAACAAACAACGCAGCCAAGAGATGCGCTGCGCTAAGAAGTACTTTAGCACAGGGTAGTTGCCGTGGTTGGCTGCATCAGGCTGTGAAGATGTTGCGGCGCAGGTAGTCATTCCGGAACTTGCCCTGCGGGTCTAGCGTGGCGGCTAACTGGCGGAACTGCGGCGTTGCGGGGTACTGCTTTTGGATGTAGCTTCCCTGCAGTTCGAAGATTTTGCCCCAGTGCGGACGCGGCGCAAAGGGCACCAGCGCTGCCTCGATCTCTGGCAGCAGCTTGCGGACGACGACTTCCTCTGGCTTCCAGGTAAAGTGGATGGCCAACGAGTCGCGCCGGTAGGCCATGCTCATGGGCAGGTCGTCCGCGGCGATGGTGCGCAGTTCCGTGATGAAGAGGTGCGGCGTGATCTTGTCGCGCAGCTGCTCCACGGCGCGGATGGCGCGGTAACCATCCTTACGGTCTACAAAGTATTCGGTCTGCAACTCCTCGCCGTTGGATGGGGTGAACTCCATTTTGAAGTGCGGCATGCGCAGGTACCAGGGGCCCACCGAACCCATCTGCTCGGTACACGCCTCGGCGTTGTTGCCCACGATGGGGTGCAGCTTTTCTTTCTGCAGGGTGGCGCCGTAAAAGGTGGGCGGCAGCTGCCGTTGCGGTGCTCCAGCGATGGCGCGGTCCTTGATCCAGACCTCGCTGGCGCTGTTGCCCTGCCAGTTGGTGAACAGGCTGACGTTGTAGCCCGCGCCCATAATGGCGTCCAGGTTGTGCTCCAGCTGGTCGAACGACAGGTTCTGGTAGACGACCTGCGACATGTCGAAGCGGGGCAGGAGGTCTAGCGTGACGCGGGTCAGCACGCCCAGCGCGCCCAGGTGAACGACGGCCAGGGGAAAGCGCTCCGGGTCTTTGTCGCGTGAAAGGGTGACGGTCTGGCCGTCTGCTGTGATCAGTTCGATCGCCCGAACTGCTGTGGCCAGATTCTTGTTGTGGATCCCAGAGCCGTGGGTGGCTGTGGCAATGGTTCCGCCCACGGAGATGTGTGGCAACGATGCCAGGTTGTGCAGCGCAAACCCCGCGCGGTCCAGCACGGGTGCCAACTCGCCATAGCGGACGCCCGCGCCCACCGTGGCGGTTTTGGCGGAACTGTCGATCTCAATGCCCTTGAGCGACCGCAGGGAAAGCTGCGCGTGGTGGCTGTCTGCGATGTTGTTGAAGCAGTGCTGCGAACCCAGCTGCTTCAGTTCCGGCTCCTTCGCCAGGATTTCGCGCACTTCGGCGGCATTGGCCGGGGCGTATACGCGGTCTGTGCCGTAGCGCAGGTTCTTGGACCAGTTGGTGCGGGGCACGTCGGCATGGTCGTTCAAAGGGGGATCCATGGCGAAGGCGTTCACATTCACTACGGTACCGGCCATCGCCAGGGCCGAAGTTTGCAGCAGGGTCCGCCGGTTCATGCGCTTTTCTCCAAAGGGACGGAGTCATCGTCTCACAATTGTGGCGGCGCTTGCCGCGCGTGTGCACAGAGCATCGTAATCCCATGCAATAGGCCGTCGGCTATGCTGTTTAGGATTGCAAAATCGTGCACTTAAAGGCGTTGTTATGCACTTTTTGTCCTCTCGTCTGCATGTTTTCGCATGCAGTTTCGCGCTTTTTGTCACGCAAGTGACACTAAAAGCGCAGGAGCCGGTTGCCGGGCCCTTGCCGCAGCTGCAAAGCGCTCCGGCGGCGGGCAACACCACCGCGGAAGCGCCGCTGCAACACAAGGTGCTGAGCAACGAGGCCATCGTCAAAATGACCCATGCCGACCTGGGAGACGACCTCATCCTCCAGGCCATCCGCGTGCAGCCGGGCGACTACCGCACCGGACCGGACGACCTAGTCGCGCTCAAGAACGCGGGCGTTTCCCAATCATTGATTTCTGCCATGCTGGCGCACAGCAGCGGCCTGCAGCAACACCCGGCACCCGCGCCGGTGGAGGTGGCACCGCTGTCCGTCAACACCGATGACCCCGGCGTGTACTTCAAAAACCGGCAGGGCAGCTGGGAAGAAGTTGGGGCGGAGCTGGTACGGTACCGGGACGGTGGCGCGCTCAAAAGTCTCGCCACCAACAACATCATTAAGAAGGACGAGAATGGCGTGGTGAGTGGGCCGAAGTCGAAGCTCAGCCTACCGCTGGGCACCGACTGCCTTATTCTTACGCCGGCCAACGTCGAGGGCGTGGAGTACGTGATCCTGCGCTTCCGGCCCAAGGGCGACCGCCGCGAGTTTCGCGTGAAAACCGGCAACGTATTTCACTCCGAAACGGGCACAGACCGCGACGCCCTGGACATCCCGGTGCACAAGGTGTCGCAGCACCTGTACGGCTTTACCGTGCCGCACGACCTGCAAAAGGGCGAGTACGGCGTGCTGGCCCCGGGCGGCGCGTCCACCCCGGGCATCAGTCACGCGGGCAAAATCTACACGTTCTCCATTACGGAGTAGTGACCGTGACGGGCACGGCCTCTGTGTGAAGGGCCGCAGGCAGCGGTTCAGTGAGTATCTCCTCGGGCAGGGCACTCACGCGCTGGTCGCCGGAGATGGAGGCGTCGCCGGAGATGGCGTAGGCCACCGCCGCGCCGATGAGCGCCGGGATCAGGTAGGCGTGGCCGCCCGTCACCTCGGCCACAAACACCACGGCCGCCAGCGGTGCCTTGTACGCCGCGGCGATGAACGAGGCCATGCCCACCACAGCGTAGAGGCCAACGAAGCTGCTGTGCACCACCGTCTGCGAAAAGATGATGCCCACCGCGCCACCCGTCAGGAACATGGGCACAAACATGGCACCCACACCACCGGCGGCCAACGTAAAGGTGGTGGCGGCCAGCTTGAACAGCGCAAATACAGCCAGTTCCAATGACGTGTGCGACTCCCGCAGGATGGACTCCACCGCCTCGTAGTTCGGCCCGATGGGAACCAGCGAGCCGGGATAGATCCACAGAAAGAGAACGCCGCATAGGCCGGTGAGCGCGCCGCCAATACCCAGCTTCATCCACAGCGGCGCGGCCTGCCGCACCACCCATCGCCGCGCATGGCGAAAGGTAATGACAAAGGTCATGGCGATGAGTGCGACCACTGCGCCCAGCACAGCACACCACAGGAGGTCGTGCATGGTGTACATGCCCTGCGTGGCAAAGTTGAACAGCGGCTCGCTGCTGACCAGCGCGCCTAACGTGAAGTACGACACCACGGAGGCAAGCAGCGAGGGGAGCAACGCCTCATGCGCCAGATCGTCTTTGTAGGGCATTTCCAGCGCAAAGACCACGCCGGTCAGCGGTGCGCGAAAGACGGCGGACATGCCAGCGGCAGCGCCGCAGATGAGCATGATGCGGCGGTCGCGCTCCGTAAGCCGCAGCCGCTTGATCCACTGCAGGCGAGCCCACAGCCACGTGCCGATGGCCGCGCCGCCGTAAATGCTCGGCCCTTCCAGCGCGGAACTGCCGCCCAGTCCTACGGTCATGACCGAGGCCAGCAGCTTTGCATGTACGGGCCGCAGCTCCATCTCGCCGCCATGCTCGTGGTAAGACTTGATGACCTCTTCGGTGCTGTGCTCATTGGGGTCGGGCGTAAAGCGCTGCATCAGCAGGCCCACCGCTGCCAGGCTGGCGGCGATACCGGGGATAATGGCCCAGTGGTGCCGCAGGTAAAACGCAAGCATGCGCGGCCACAGCTGGTGCAGGGTGGCGACTGCGACCAGCGTGATCAGCAGCCCGGAGAGCACGCCGATCAGCGGTGCAATCAACAGCCACTTGTGCAGGTTGCGCGTATAGGTTGCGCCCAGGTCTTCGCGCACCCTGGGTGCCAGCCGGCGCAGCAGCGCATAGCGGTACGGCGCTGGCTGTACGGTCGGCTCTTCGGTCACGGGTGGAATGGGCAGCGCCTCTCTGCTTCACTGTTTATCTTCGCAGGAGCGGAGCGTCTTGCCCAAACAGCAGGGCCTGCTAGGTCGCATCCGCTATGCTTCTGCCATGACCTCCCAGCCACGGCGCCGGGCGTACACGCTTCTGATTGCAGCGCTGGTGGTGGTTGCGCTGGGTACGCTGCTGTTTATGCGCTTCCATGCACCGCCAGAGGTGGCGCGCCTCCTGCCAGAGTCGGACGCGATCCTCTACCTGAACCTGAAGCCCGTACGGGCTGCATCGCATTTTGACCGGCAGCCGGTGCAGCCCTCGCCGGAGTACGCGAAGTTTATAGCCGCGACCGGCTTCCAGTGGGACCGCGACCTGGACCGCGTAGCCGTATCACTGCACCGCATGGCGGACCCCGCCGGACCCAACGGACCGGTGGCCTACACCGGCGTGCTGGAGGGCCGGTTTGATGCGGGGCGGCTGCGGCAGTACCTGCAGGGCAACAGCACCGGCAGGGAACTGTACGCCGGGCACGAGGTGTACACGCTGCCCGGCAATGATGGCCGCACACTGCGGGTGTGTCCGCTGGGCTACGACCTGCTGGCCGCCAGCAACATGCCCCTGCCAGAGCAAATCCACTCCGTCATCGACCGCTATGTGGCGGGTGCGTCGCCGTTCTCCGGCTCCTCGCTGCTGGCGCTACGCTACCGGCAGGTGCCATACTTCGCCTTCGCATGGGGCATCGGACACGTGGGGCTGCCATTCAGCGACCGTGGCCGCATCCAGGTGTTCGGGCTGACATTGCCGCTGTCGGAAGACACGGACTTCATCGCCTCGCTCACCTATCGCGGGACGGTCCACCTGCGGGTCGAGGAACTTGCTCCCAGCGAAGCCGATGCCGGCCAGACCGCGACCAACCTATCCACCATCCTGAACCTCTTGCGCGGGTTTATGCCGAGCGGTGGGCCACAGCAGGACCATGGCTTTCAGCAGGCCCTGCAGTCGCTGACGGTACAGCAGGCCAGGTCGTCCGTGGTGCTTACCGGCGATCTCCCGGCGCAGGGATTACGGACTAGCGCTGCACTGCCGTAGCGGCTCCCTGCGCGGAATAGCGCGCGACAGCGGAACCCTGCATCCAAGTAGCATGCGCTCTCTTTGCCTCGTCGCCGCATCCTGCTGTCTTGCCATGCTGCCCACGCCGCGTACCTTTGCTCAGGCCGTCAAAACCGGTGCTGCTGCATTTGAAAACGCAGCAGACGAAAAGCCGGGCAATCGTGTCCATGTCACCCTGGCCGATCTGCCGGAGCCGAACCCAAAGGAGTCGGTGGGCAACGGCCCCACACTGGTGCCGCGCAACGGTGCCGTGCCGCAGGTGAAACCGGGATACAGCATCACGCTGTATGCCGACAGCGACTTTAAGACGCCGCGGTTGATCCGCACCGCGCCGAACGGCGACCTGTTCCTGGCCGATACCGGTGCCAACAGCGTCATCGTGCTGCGTGGCGTGACGGGCGACGGTAAAGCGGCCACGCGGGAGGTGTTCGCCACGGGCCTGACGCAGCCGTTCGGCATCGCGTTTTACCCGGCCGTGAACCCGAAGTATGTGTATGTGGCGAACACAAACTCCGTGGTGCGCTTCCCGTACAAGGATGGCGACCTGAAGGCCACCGGTGAAGCCGAGGTGATCGTCAAGCAACTGCACCCGCCGGGCGGCGGCCACTCCACGCGTGACCTCGTGTTTTCAAAGGACGGGTCGCGCATGTTCGTCTCCGTCGGATCTGGTTCGAACGTGAACGACCCGGATACGCACCCGGGTGAGTTCCACCGCGCCGACGTGCTGGAGTTCAAGCCGAACGGCACCTTTGTGAGGGTGTACGCCTCCGGCATCCGCAACTGCGTGGGCGAGGCGATCAACCCGGTGAACGGCGACCTGTGGTGCTCGGTCAACGAGCGCGATGCGTTAGGCAATCATCTGGTGCCGGACTACATCACCAGTGTGAAGGAGGGCGGTTTCTACGGCTGGCCCTGGTACTACATGGGCAACCACCAGGACCCGCGCCTGCCCGGCACGCACCCGGAGCTGAACGGCAAAGTCATCACGCCGGACGTGCTGATGCAGCCGCACAACGGCTCGCTGGAGATGGTCTTCAACACCAGCTCAGCCATGCCGGGTGTTGCCCGCGGCGACATCTTTGCGGCGGAGCACGGCTCCTGGAACCGCGAGCCGCGCACCGGGTACGAGGTGGTGCACCTGCCGGTAAAGAACGGCAAGGCGACGGGTGAGTACGAGGATTTTGTTACCGGTTTCACCACGCCCGAGGGCGGCGTATGGGGCCGTCCGGTGGGTGTGACGATAGCAAAAGATGGGGCGCTGATTGTGGTGGAGGATGGTGCCAACACGGTGTGGCGCGTGGCTCCCGGTGGCAACCGGCAGACCGCGTCGCGATAAGCAAACGCTGATTGACCGTCAGCGTGCCGGCGTCACCGCGCGCGAATCGAGAAAACACGCGCGAATCAGGAACCATTTGTCATCCCGACCGGAGCGAAGCGGAGTGGAGGGACCTGCTGTTTGCCGGTAGCAGCACTGTAGCCCACGAAGACAGCGGATTCCTCCACTCCGCACTACGTGCTCCGGTCGGAATGACAACCATGAGGCTTCACTCATGAACGTGACCTCAATCCTTAAGTGCACCTACGGCTTTTTCACGGCGCAGCAATCGCCTGCGGCGGGTGGTTCATCGGCGCTGGCGTCCAGTGCGACCTTCCAGGTGCCGTCGGTCATGCGCTTCCACACGGTGATGTAGCGTCCGCCGGTGGCGATGTCGTTGCCGTTGCGGTCTTTTGAATAGCCGTCGTAGTGGCCCCAGGTGTAGCCCATGTCGCCGGACGGGCCCATGTCGCCGCCGCTTGGCTGCCACTGCAACTGGTATTGCGCCGGGTCCCAGTTAGCGTCGGCGGCGATGCGAGCTTTGCCCAGCACGGGCTGCTTGCCATTGTTCAGGGCGAGGCCGTTGTCGGCAAACCAGCTTGCGAACGCCTTGCCGCCGCCAGCCAGTGTGGCGCGGCTGAAGTCGACGTCGAGTTGCATCAGGCGCAAGACGCCGGGTGACAGCGTGGGTTGCGTCAGGGGGCTGCTGGCCGGTGCGCTGCGGTGCAACGGGTCTAACTGGGGGTGCACCACAGGGGTGGTCGAGAACAGCAGAAGCAAGCCTGGGGCGAGGTACCGTGGACGCATGGTAGCCCCACTCTACGCCGCGCTGAGCGGCAACGAACAGCACAGTAGGCGCGGAGCCGTTACAGTGTGACCATGCCATCGCAAGCGCAGAAGCCCGCATCGTTTCGTTCCATGGAAGTGGGCATCTGCATCGGGGCAGCTGTTCTGCTGATCAGCGGTACCGTCCTTGGTATGGGCGCTTCGATGTCCCACTTGACGTTGTTTCCGCAAGTGGGGGCGGGGTTGCGCGTCGCGGGCATCTGCCTGCTGGCGGGCTGGGCGGCCTTCCTGCGGCGTAAGCTGACGCCGTGGATCATCGTCGCAATGATCGCCGGCGTGGAGATCGGGCTGGACGCGCCTGCGTTTGCCATCGGGTCGCACTTCCTCAGCGACATCTTTTTGCGGCTTGTGAAGACGATTGTGGCACCGCTCATTCTGGCGACGCTGGTCAGCGGCATTGCGGGCCACGGCGACCTGAAGAGTGTTGGCCGCATGGGCTGGAAAAGTCTGCTGTACTTTGAGGTGCTCACGACAGTCGCGCTGGTGGTGGGGCTGGTTGCGGCGAATCTATCGAAGGCGGGCGTGGGACTGACACTGCCAGCAGAAATCGCCGGGGCCGTGCCGACGACCGCGCCCATGCACTGGCAGGACTTTCTGGCGCACGTCTTTCCAGAGAACTTGGCGAAGTCGATTGCAGAAGGCCAGGTGCTGCAGGTGGCGGTCTTCGCGGTCATCTTTGGCATGGCGCTGGCAGTGGCTCCGCGCGAGAAGGCCGCGCCGGTGTTGCGACTGGTGGAGGGCCTGAGCGAGGTCATGTTTCGCTTCACCAACATCGTGATGGTGTTTGCGCCGTTCGGCGTGGCGTCGGCCATGGCTGACACCGAAGCGAAGATGGGGCCAGACGTCCAGCTACACCTGGGCAATATAATCCTCTTGTTCTATGCCGCATCGTTGTTCTTAA
>CALMRM010000135.1:8715-13310 GCA_937871605.1 uncultured Terriglobus sp.
GCTGCGGCACATCTCCGGCCCGGCGGCCATCGCCTTCGCCACGGCCACCAGCGAAGCGGCGCTGCCGCGTGCCATGGAGGAGATGGAGGCGTTTGGCGTGCCGCGGCGCATCCTTTCCTTTGTGATTCCGGCGGGGTACTCGTTCAATCTCGACGGCTCTACGCTGTACCTTTCGATGGCCATGGTGTTTGTCGCGCAGGTGGCCAAGGTACCCCTGCCGCTGGGTCAGCAGGTGTTCATGATGGGCACGCTGATGCTGGCCTCCAAGGGCGTTGCTGGCGTGCCGCGCGCGGTGCTGGTGGTGCTGCTGGCCACGGCGGGCACGCTGCGGCTGCCAAGCGAACCGATCCTGGTGCTGCTGGGCATCGACGCGCTGATGGACATGGGCCGCACAGCGATCAACGTGGCCGGTAATTGCCTGGCGAGCGCCGTGGTGGCGCGCTGGGAAGGCGCGCTGGGCGAAGGCTCGGCCTCACCCGCAGTCGCCGCGGCCATGGCAGAGTAGGCTGCAGCGTTGGGCCGGGACTACACTTTGAACAGGTCAAAGTGCGGTGAGGACACACTGGTCTCCGCTACGGGAGTCAGCAGCGTCTGATGAATTACGAATGAGTGAATTTCTCTCCAGCATTGGCTCCCCGGCAGACATCAAGAGGCTGTCTGTACCGCAACTGCAGGAGTTGGCGGACGAAATTCGCGCACGGCTGATCCAGAGCGTGGCCAAGACAGGGGGGCACATCGGGCCGAACCTGGGCGTGGTGGAGCTGACCATCGCCATGCACTATGTCTTCGACACGCCGCGCGATTCGTTCGTCTTCGACGTGAGCCACCAGGCGTATGTACACAAGCTGCTGACCGGGCGCGAGTCGCGCTTTGACACCATTCGTCAGCCCGGCGGGCTGAATGGTTTTATGCTACGCACAGAAAGCGAGCACGACAGCTTTGGCGCGGGGCACGCGGGCACGGCACTGTCCGCTGCGCTGGGCATGGCCGTGGCGCGCGACCTGAGCGGCGGCGACGAGCACATCGTCGCGCTGGCCGGAGATGCGGCGTTCACCTGTGGTATCTCGTACGAGGCGTTAAACAACATTGCCGCGCAAACCAAGCGCCTGATCGTGGTGCTGAATGACAACGAGTGGTCCATCGACAAGAATGTCGGTGCCATCGCGGCATACTTTCACAAGGTGGTGACACACCCGCAGTTCACCTATCTGCACGAGCGCGCGTCGGGCCTCATCGAGCGCTTCGGCGGCAAGGCAGCCAAGCACGTGCAGCGAAAAGCCGAGGAGAGCGTAAAAGGTCTGCTGGGTCCGGCCATGCTGTTCGAGGAGTTTGGGCTGGACTACTACGGCCCGATCGATGGGCACGACCTGCCGCTGCTGGTGAAGACCTTTCAGTTCCTCAAGGCGCAGAACAAGCCCGTGGTGCTGCACGCCATCACGCAAAAGGGCAAGGGCTTTCAGCCTGCGCTGGACAAGCAGAAGAAGTTTCATGGTCTGGGACCCTACGACCCGGAGACGGGCGACACGGCGCTTGCGGGGCAGAAGACCTACTCCGAAGTGTTTGCGGAGACGCTGGTCAAGCTGGCCAACAACGATGCCAAGGTGGTAGCCATCACTGCGGCCATGCCCAACGGCACCGCGCTGGACCTGTTTCGCCCCGCGCACCCCACGCGCTACTTCGACGTGGGCATTGCGGAGGAGCACGCCGTTATTTTTGCGGCCGGGCTGGCCACCAAGGGCTATCGCCCATTCTGCGCCATCTACTCCACCTTTCTGCAGCGCGCCTTCGATCCTATCGTGCACGATGTGGCGCTGCAGGAGCTGCCGGTGGTCTTCTGCATGGACCGGGGTAGCCTGAGCGGTGATGACGGCCCCACGCACCATGGCCTCTTCGACATCAGCTATCTGAGGGCCATTCCAAACCTCGTTCACATGGTGCCGAAGGACGAGGACGAACTCGCCGACATGATGCAGACCGCGCTCCTGCACAGCGGACCAAGCGCCATTCGCTATCCCCGCGGCACCGGCCCAGGCCATACACCCAAAGCGCAGCCCGTTGCACTGGAACTCGGCAAGGCAGAGGTGATGGAGGACGGCTCGGACGTCGCCATCTTCGGGCTGGGAGCGCTCCTGCCCATGGCTCAGAGCATGGCGATGCAGTTACGCCAGCTTGGCCTGTCGGTCGCGGTCATCAATCCGCGCTTCGTCAAACCGCTGGACCGCGCCCTGGTGGAGCACTATGGCCGCACCTGCGGGCTGCTGCTCACGTTTGAGGATCACGTGCTGGCTGGCGGCTTCGGGTCTTCCGTGCTGGAGGCGCTGTCTGCGGCGGAGGTCTCCACTCCGCTTGTACGCATTGGCTGGCCCGATCAATTCATTGAGCACGGCAAAGTGGAGGCGCTGCGCGAAAAATACGGCATCTCTGTGGAGGGCGCATTGCATCTCGCCCAGCCGTACCTGGCCGCCCTGCTGCAGGAGCGGCTAGCGACTCAGTAACAACGTCCCTCCACGAGGCTTTCTGGTGACAGGATGCATCCCACAGCTCTCGCACCTGGATCGCCAAAGATATGCCCTTATCCTTACAAACAGTGACCGCGTCGCCCATCGGCGGCTTTCTTGTGTTGGCGGTGGCAGCATGGCTTGAAGTACAGGGTGACGCCTGCTTCCAGTCAGGCCTGTACCATTCGCAGGGCACGCGGCGTGTCCTTTGGTTTGCCTTGGGCACGGCTGTGCTCGCCGGCTACAGTCTCTTGCTGAATGCTTCCAGGGTGGACTTTGGGCGGCTGCTCGGTCTCTATGTCGTGCTGTTCTTTCTGGTCGCTCAGGGTGTAGCCAAGCTGCAGTTCCACCAGACGCTGGGTAAGCCGGTCTATGTCGGCGGAGCCCTTGTAGTTGCAGGCGGTTTAGTGATGACGTTCTGGAAATCTGCGTAGGCTGCATAGAGCAGCGCTTGAAGCCAATACGTCTTAGAACATTTCAAAGGAAGCACCCATGGAACAACACCGGTCCACAACGAACGGGCAGCAGGTCCTACCGGAACTGCCAGCGGGTTCCTTTGCAAAGCAGGACCCGGGTGACGATGCGGAGTTCTACGCTCCGGCGCGGTTGGTCACGCATATCGATGAGGCCGCCGTCGAGGCGCTGACGGCGTACTACCGCGCGGTGCTGCCACCTGGCGGTGTCGTGCTCGATCTGATGTCGAGCTGGGTGAGCCACCTGCCGGAAGATGTGGCGTTTGCAGAAGTCATTGGCCATGGCATGAACGAAGAGGAACTGCGGGCGAATTCGCGGCTGACACGGTCTTTCGTCCAGAACCTGAACCGCACGCCCACGCTGCCGTTTGAATCTGGGAGCTGTGACGCTGCCCTGTGCTGTGTGGGTGTGCAGTACCTGCAGCGGCCCGTGGACGTGTTTGCGGAGGTACACCGTGTGCTGCGGCCCGGCGCGCCCTGCATCATCAGCTTTTCCAATCGGTGCTTCCCGACCAAGGCGGTCGCTATCTGGCGATCGTTGGATGCGGACGGGCATGCCGCGCTGGTGCAACTGTATCTGGAACGCGCCGGATTCCGGACCGCTCGTGTGACGGCGCTGCGTGACGGTCGCAGCAGCGATCCGCTGGTCGCCGTTACAGGCCTGGCCTAAACGGGCAGCGCTATTAGCCGAACGGCCGCACAGTAGTCCCTGCATGGCGCAAGGCAACTGTGCGGCGAATCCGCCTCGTTAATGAATGGCGAACGCTCCATTGGGGTTAACCAGCGAAGGCGGTGCGAACGCCACGGCGGGTGCCACGTTTCCGCTGGCTGTGGGCGACCAGGCAGTGAAGTAGACAGGCCCAGCACTGCTGAATGCGCTGGCGCTGGCGGTTTGCTGCAGCAGCCAGATATTGCCGGCTGCATCCACGCGCACAACTCCTGTGTCTGCTGAGTTCAAGCCGGTGGCTGTGCCAGAGATCGTCTTCGCGGGTGTTTGTGAAAGGCTGCCTGCGGTGTACTCCACGATGCTGGCGTTGCCCGCAGAGCTCACCTCTGCGGCGTAGATGTTGGCACTGGTGTCCACTGCGATGCCAGTGATTTCGCCGTTAAAGGTGATCGTTTGCAGCGGGGCTGCGTTGCCGGTGGAGCCTGCGGCGAACTCCAGGATTTGCGAGACGTTGTCATCCTGATAGTTGGCGACATAGATGTTGCCGGCGGAGTCGACCGCAATGTCTGCAGGGTCGATCATCTGCGTTGCAGCGCCCGTGATGACGGCAGTCGCAGCGGTGCCTGAAGTCGATCCTGCGGCGAAGACCTCAATCTGAGTTGCGATAACGTCCCCGTTCGCGTCAAACTGGTCTTCAATCACATAGGCCTGACCGGCAGAGTTGACCGCGATGCTGTCGGGGTAGTACGCCGCATTGGTTTGGAAGGTGCGCAGCGGCGCTGACCCGGACGCGGCACCCGCCGCATACACGCTGACTGACGAGATGCCGGAGACGTCATCCGTGCCCGCGACGTACAGAAGGCCGCTGCCATCCAGCGCCGCACCGGCAGGTTCCAGCGTGCTCAATGGAATGGTGGTGGTGGGCACCGTAGAGGTGCCGCTGGACGTGGTGGGAAA